>NZ_SCMO01000004.1:0-292677 GCF_005503735.1 Pseudomonas sp. 2FE
TCGAGGATCTCGATGACGAGGCTCGCCGGGGCCGACGAGGCGGTGCCGTCCGAGACGCTCAGGCTGAAGACCTCGGTTTCAAGCCCAGGGCCATCGCTGGTCGGGCTGGTCAGCTCATAGCTGTAACTGGCCACCCCGGTCAGGCTGTCGTAGGCGGTGATGGTCAAGCTGCCGTTGCTGCCGGCGAACACGCTGCCCGCCAGGCTGCCCAGCGCCACGGTGGTGCCGTTGAGGGTGACGCTTTGCAAGTCGTCGAGGCCGTCGGCGTCGCTCAAACGGAAAGTGCCAGTGGCGAACTCGCCGTTGCCGGCGGCAGCCGAACCACTCGCCAGGCCGGCTTCGGAGACCTGGTCGTTGCCGCCCTCGTTACCCGGATCGACGCTGACCTGCGGCCCGTCGTTGCTGCCGGTGATGGTGAGGGTCAGGCTCGCGGTGGCGGTATCGCCATCGGCGTCCTGCATGGTGTAGCTGAAGGTCTCGCTCAGGCTTTCACCGCTGTCCAGGGCCTGCACCGCCGGGTTGGCATTATCCAGGCTGTAGCTGTAGGTACCGCTGCCGGTGTCGCTGAAGGTGCCGAAGCTGGCCGCGGTGCTGGTCCAGGACACGAAGCTGATCGGGAGGTCCACGCTCACGTCATTGTCCAGCACGTTGCCGGTGATCGCGGCGGCCGAGTCTTCGGCGATGCTGTTGCTGTCGTTGGCCGCTTCAGGCACGAAATCCGGCACAGCTGCGGGTGCGGGCTCCGATGTCCCAAGCGGTTCAGGGTCCGGAAATTCCGGCCCCCTGTTGAGCCCGGCAGTCGGGAAGCCAATCACCGGTTCAACCGAGCCGCCCACGGCATCCAGCACCACAAAGGAGTGACCGCCACCGGCATTAGCTGCACCACCTACTCTTGGGCCGGCGGCTGTGGCTTCACCCTCTAGAGTCGGGTCGACACCCGCCTCAATGGCGGCCTGCAGTTTTTCAACATCGGTGAGTTCTTGATCACTGGGAACTGCCGAAAGGGCTGCTCCGGCATGAGGCGGGGAGTCATGGCCTGCGGCAATCATTTGCTCGTCGAGCGCCAGGCTACTATCACGGCCCAGGGTCAGCTCCTGACCGTTGCGCAGGGTGACCGCGACGGCACCGGCCGCGCCCGTCACCAGCTGTTCACCCGCGAAGACACGATCACCTTCGGTAAGAGGTCGACGCGCTCCATCACCAGCTACCGCATAGACCTCGCCGACAACCTGGCTGACGACACCGATTAAAGTAGCCATGATTCCTCCCTCACTACAGCTGTCGACAACCGTCGACCGGTATTTCAAAAGGGTCAAAAGCCTTTCAAAACCGAGGGAGTGCGAAGAAATCAACTGAGAAAATGGAACGACGCGGTCACCTCAAAAAGCCATGACGTCAAAAAAATATCGCCCTAGCCAGCGTCGTACGACTCCATCAGATAAGTCCCCGCCCCTTACGCTCTAAACCGTTTTCGACCGTCTGTTTTAGCCACGCAGAAAGCCTAATCCAGCGGATAACGTGGCCCTTAGAGAAAAACAATGTGCTCGTTTTGGCAGAGTGCATAAGATTCTTTCCTCATAACCCTTGTGAGAATTTTTTCTTAGCTTCTCCATAAAGATGTTCTTAGCTTTGTTGTTAAAAGCCTGAAACGGTTTAACCGGAAATTTAGCCAAATTATTGGCGACAGGAACAAAGCATCTAAACATGGAGAAGTACCTCATGCGCGTTTTGACCCCCCTGTGGAGCAGCATGCTACTGGCCATGGCCTGCGCCCAAACTCAAGCGATGACGCTATCGCAAGCGATTCAGAGCACGGTGGATAACCATCCAGAGATTCAGGCCAGCATGAACGACCGGCTCTCCTCGGATGAAGAGGTAAAGGTCGCGAAGGGTGGTTATCTCCCGACTGTCGACGCACTCGCCGGTTATGGCCGCGAGCAAACTGACAGCCCGACTACCCGTGGGCTGGTGGGCCACAACAAGGAAACGCTGACGTATGGCACGTCCGAGCTGCGCTTGCGGCAAATGCTCTTTGACGGGTTCAACACCCCGAATGAAGTCGCGCGCACTAAAGCCGTAGTGAACTCGCGGGCTTATTTCGTTCAGGGCACCTCAGAAAGCCTGGCGTTACGCACCGTCGAGGTCTATCTGGACGTACTGAAACGCCGGGAAATGGTCGTACTGGCCAAGAACAACCTGCAGGCGCACCAACGCATCAACGACCAGATGGGTCTGCGTAGCCAGCGTGGCATAGGCAGCACGGCCGACCTTGACCAATCCCAAGCGCGCTTGGCGCTGGCGGAAAACAACCTCTACACCGAACAGGTCAACCTGGCCGATGCCGAGTCCAGCTTCTTCAGTGCCGTCGGGCGCCTGCCGGATGAACTGGAGTCGCCCACCACGATCAAGGGCGAAGTGCCCGCCGAGCTGGGTGCCGCGCGGCAGTCAGTGATGGCGAACAACCCCTTCCTGAAGTCCGCGCAAGCCGACGTGATGGCTGCCGAGAAGCAATATGAAGCGGCCAAGGCGCCGTTCTATCCACGCTTCGATGCGGAACTGGCGACTGAGGCCAATAACAACACTCAAGGCGACGAAGGCCACGACAACTCTTGGCGCGCCGGGATAGTGATGAACTACAACTTGTTTAACGGCATGCGCGACAAGGCGCGGTTGCAGTCCTCTGCCTACCAGATCAACCAGTCGATGGATATTCGCAACAATGCGCTGCGGATTATCAACGAGAACATCTCGCTGGCCTGGAACGCGATGGAAAATGCCCGTCTGCAAACCCCAAAAGCCCGCGACTATGCGAACTACACCGCTCGGGTTCGCGAGGCCTATCAACAACAGTTCAGCCTGGGGCAACGCACCCTGCTCGACTTGCTAGACAGCGAGAACGAGCTCTTCACCGCCAATCGACGCTATACCGAGGTGCGTTACACCGAGGAGTTCTCCATGTATCGGGTGATGTCGGCCATGGGCGAGTTGTTGCGTACCCAGGGGACTGTTCTTCCGGCTGAAGCGACTGCCCTGAACGAAGTGAAGAGTGAGGCCCAGCTACCGGAAATGAAGTAGTACTGGCTTAGGAGTAGTAAATCGTGACGACCATGGAACGGACAGGGCTAACCGGAGATCCTCGGCTTAGCCATGATGATCCGTTGCTAGATGGTTTGTTGATCCTCTGCAACCTGCACGGTTGCTCCGCCAGCCGTGGCAGCCTGAGTGCAGGCTTACCCATGCCCGAGCAACGGCTTAGCGCCGAGCTCCTGCCGCGGGCGGCGGCGCGGGCGGGATTGCAGGGCCGGCTGTTGCGCCGTGAACTGAGCGCCATCTCCGCACTCAATCTGCCCGTTCTGCTGTTGCTGAAAGGCGGCCGCAGCGCGGTGCTCCGCCAATGGGGGGCAAAGGATCAAGCACTGATTCTACCCAGCGAGGCGGAAGGTGGTGAGCAGTGGGTCAGCCGCGAGACACTGGCTGCCGAGTACAGTGGCCAGGCACTGTTCGCCCGCCCACGCCATGAACTGGAAGACCTGCGCAGCCCCTTGGTACCACGGGTCGAAGCCTGGTTCCGCGACACCCTCAAGCTCTCACGCTGGCTGTATACCGACGCGATTCTGGCCAGCTTGCTGATCAACGTGCTGGGCCTGATGGTGCCGCTGTTTGTCATGCAGACCTACGACCGCGTCGTCCCCAACCAGGCCACCGCGACCCTTTGGGTGCTGTCCATCGGCCTGCTGATCGGCACCCTGTTCGAACTGCTATTGCGCGTGCTGCGCGCCCATCTCCTCGATGTTGCCGGCAAGAAAACCGACGTGGTGCTCTCTGCCACACTGTTCGAGCGCATCACCGGCATGTCGATGAAAGCCCGGCCCGCCAGCGTCGGCGGCTTCGCCCAAAGCATTCATGACTTCCAGGGCCTGCGTGAATTTCTCACCGCGGTGACCCTGACCAGCATCATCGACCTGCCTTTTGCGCTGCTGATGATTGTGGTGATCGGCTTGCTCGCCGGCTGGATCGTGGTGATTCCGCTCTTGACGTTCCCGCTCACCGCCCTCTTCGCCCTGCTCATCCAGTCGCGTCTGCGCGACACCGTACAGAAGAGCCTGGCCCTCGGCGCCGAGCGTCAAGCCCTATTGATCGAAACACTCGGCGGCCTGGAAACCCTGAAAGCCTGCGGTGCCGAAAGCGAACGTCAGCACAAATGGGAAACCACCCATGGCGCGCTGACCCGCCTCGATGCGCACGCGCGCCACCTCTGCGCCCTGGCCACTAACGGCACCCTGTTCCTCCAGCAATTCTCCGGCATGGCCACCATAGTCGCCGGCGTCTACAGCATCATTGCCGGCGACCTGAGTGTCGGCGCCCTGGTGGCTTGCTACATGCTGGGCAGCCGGGTCATGGCCCCGCTTGGGCAGATAGCCGGGCTGATTACCCGCTACCAACAAGCGCAAATCACCATGAAAAGCACCGACGCGCTGATGGCCTTGCCACAGGAGCGCCAGGCCAAACAACGGCCACTGGAGCGTACCCACCTGCAAGGTGCGCTGGATGTGCAGCAGGTGAATTTCCGCTACCCAGGGCAAAGCACGCCGGCACTGACCAATGTCGGCCTGCACCTGGCGGCAGGCGAGCGCATCGGCATCATCGGCCGCAGCGGCTCAGGGAAAAGCACCCTGGCGCGACTGGTGATGGGGTTCTATACCCCGGATGAAGGCCAACTCCTACTGGATGGCCTCGACCTGCGCCAACTCGACGTCGCCGACCTGCGCCATCAGATTGGCTATGTGGCCCATGACCTGCCTCTACTCTCCGGCAGCCTGCGCGACAACCTGACCCTCGGCGCCCGCTATGTCAGCGACGCGCGCATGCTCGAAGTGGCCGAGATGACCGGGGTCAGTGAGTTGGCCCGGCAACATCCGCAAGGCTTCGACCGCCCAGTCGGTGAGCGCGGCCAACTGCTCTCCGGCGGCCAGCGTCAGGCGCTGCTACTCGCCCGCGCCCTGCTGCTCGACCCACCGATTCTGCTGCTCGACGAGCCGACCAGCGCCATGGATAACAGCAGCGAGGAGATCCTCCGTAACCGCCTGCAAGCCTGGACGCAGGGCAAGACGCTGCTGCTGATCACCCATCGCTCCTCCATGCTCAGCCTGGTGGAGCGACTGATAGTGTTGGACAACGGCCAGATTGTCGCCGACGGCCCGAAAGAGTCGGTGATCGAAGCCTTGCGCAAGGGCCGCGTTGGCCCGGCAACCGTTTAGCAGGCCGCGCATGGAACTCCCTACGTCGATTCGCGGTTACTTCGCCAGCCTGCGCCAACAGCAGCAGGACACCGAATTCATGCCGGAGGTGGACGGCGCCGCGCTGGAGGATTCGCCCTGGCTGTCACGGGTGACGCTCTGGGTGGTCGGCGCCCTCCTCCTCAGCGCACTGGTGTGGGCCAATTTCGCCGTGCTCGAGGAAGTCACGACCGGCGAAGGTAAAGCCATACCCTCCAGCAAGGTACAGGTCATCCAAAACCTAGAAGGTGGCATCGTCACGGAGATCTTCGTCCGTGAGGGGCAGGTGGTGAACAAGGGCGACAAATTACTGCGGCTGGACGACACCCGCTTCCTTTCCAACCAAGGTGAAACCGAGGCCGACCGCCTGGCCCTGGTCGCCCGCGTCGAGCGCTTGGCCGCCGAGGCCGAAGGCCGACCGATTGCCCTGTCGGAAGAAATCACCGGCAACGCGCCACAACTCGCCGAAGACGAAATGGCGCTGTATAGCTCGCGGCAAAAACGCCTGGATAGCGAACAACGCACCCTCGGCGAGCAGTTACGGCAGAAAACCCAGGAGCTGGCTGAGTTTCGCTCGAAACAGCAGCAGTACCGCTCGAGTCTGGGCCTGCTCCAGCAGGAACTGAACATGTCCGAACCGCTGGTCGCCAGCGGCGCCATCTCCCCGGTGGAAATTCTCCGGCTGCGCCGCAGTGCCGTCGAGATACGCGGCTCGATGGACGCCACCACCCTGGCGATTCCACGCGCCGAGGCGGCCATCAACGAAATCAAAAGCAAGATCGAGGAGTCCGAACTGGCGTTTCGTTCCGACGCCGCCAAAGAGCTCAATGAAAAACGCACCGAGCTGCAAAAGATCACCGCCACCAGCGTCGCCATTCAGGATCGGGTCAGCCGCACCACCGTCCTTTCCCCGGTGCGTGGCATCATCAAACAGCTGAAGATCAACACCATCGGCGGCGTGGTGCAGCCGGGCAGCGACATGCTGGAAATCGTCCCACTGGAAGACAACCTGCTGATCGAGGCCCGCGTGCGCCCGCAAGACGTGGCTTTTCTCCACCCGGGCCAGAGCGCCATGGTCAAGTTCACCGCCTATGACTACACCATCTACGGCGGGATGAAGGCCAAGCTCGAACTGATTGGCGCCGATACCGTGACCGACGACAAGGACAACAGCTTCTACCTGATCCAGGTGCGCACCGATAAGAACCATCTGGGTCAGGATGATCATCCCCTGCTGATCATCCCCGGCATGGTCGCCACGGTGGACATCATCACCGGCGAGAAAAGCGTGTTGGACTACCTGCTCAAGCCAGTACTCAAAGCCCGCGCCGAGGCCATGCGCGAGCGCTGATTCGCTTACCTATCGCGGCATCTGTAGGCTGGGTAGAGCCGTTTTTGGCGAAACCCAGCCTACGGTCTATAGCCTCCCCGGCCTAAACCGCTAAACGCTATCCGCACCATGATTGCGTCTAAACGTCTCCGCCCCCATCGCTTCAATCTGCCCCTCGATCAATGCTTCGAACGGCCGCAGCAACTCCGCAAAACTAGCCGGCGCCTCGATGATCTCCAACGCCTGCACAATCGCCTCGATAGTCGACAAAGCACCGGCCATCGGCGCCTTGCGCAGACGGTAGCGTGAGGCACAGCCCTCCGGCAGTGTCATTCGTGGCAGAGCTGCTAACGCTGGGTTGAGGTACAGCAGTTTGCTGGCTTTGCGCCAGGTGCCATCCGGCACCACCAGCAGTAACGGCAAGCCCTCACGCGCAGCGGCGTACTCGCTCAGCGGCTGTGCGGGCTCGCCGGGAAACAGTAGGCAGGCTTGATACCCCGGCTGCTCCAGCAAGACCGCTAAATCGCCGAACACTTCGCCCACCACCAGCTCGGCATTGTTCAACCCCAAGGCCGCCAGCCGCGCGGTATTCAAGGCATGCCTGACCTCGCTCGGATGCTGCAGGATCAGCACACGGGTACGGCTATTCAGGGATGGAATCAGCGGGCATAGACAATGGCTGGTAGGTCGTGAACAGCGGGGACATTGCGGACGGGACATGCAGGGCTCTCCTCGGCGCGCAGTGTGCCACTCAAATGGACTGAGCGCCCGGCCTTAGCAGGCCGTTGAAAAAGGTAGCGAGCGACGGCTAGGCAAGGCAAGGCAAGGCAAGGCAAGGCGAAATCAGCCGAAAAAGCGCAGTTTACGTGCTGTAAATGAGCATTTTTAGGCTGATTTCAACGCCGCATAGCCTAGTGCAGTAGTTTTTCAACGGCCTGTTAGATCGCCCCTCAACGCTGATTGAGTTGGGCCTTGAGCAGATCGCGGAAAGTCTGGAGCAGCGGCTCGCGGGAGCGCCCGCGGCGCAGCGTCAGCGAGAACGGTGCCTGATAGCCGAAAGTCGTCGGCAGCAAGGCGCGGAGGCGGCCCTGTTCGACCCAGGACTGTGCGTAATGCTCGGGCAGATAACCGATGTAAGCGCCGGACAGCACCAGGATCAACTGCGCCTCCATACTCTCCACCGTTGCCGCGCTGTGCTTGAAACCGTGCCGCGCCAGCTCCGCCTGGCTCCAATATCCGCGACCGACCATGCGTTGCTGGGTGATGACTTCCGCCGGAATCCGCCGCTCGGCAAATAAGGAGTGGCGGTCACTGCAATACAGCCAATGTTGCTCACGGTACAGCGGCTGATAAACCAGACCGTTCATCCGCGTCGAGAAGGCCCCGATGGCCAGGTCCAGGCGGTTGTCCAGCACCCCCAGTTGCAACTCGTAAGGGCTCATCACCGATAGATGGAGGTGCACCGCCGGGTGCTCTTCACTGTAGGCGCCGATGGCCTCGGCCAAGGGCAGCGACGGGTCGCTGACGGTGGAGTCGAGCACGCCCAGATTAAGCGTGCCGCGTAGCTCGCCCTTGAGCGCCGCCGCATAGCGCTCGAAACCTTCCATCTCACCGAGCAAACGCAAGGTTTCCTGGAAGAACAGCTCGCCCTTGCTGGTCAGGCTGAACCCCCCACGGCCGCGATGGCACAGGCTGAGGCCGAGCTGGCCTTCCAACTGGCTCATATAGGTACTGATCGCCGAGGTCGACAGGTTCAGCTCCTGTTGCGCCGCCGCGAAGCCCTGGTGGCGCACCACGCTGACGAAGATCCGCAGCAGTTTCAGGTCGGGGAGGACTTGGCTCATCGGGGCTCCACGGCAGGGGCGAATGGGTTCCGTAGGAGCGGGCCATGCCCGCGATGCTTGATCTTCGCGGGCATGGCCCGCTCCTACAAAAAAGCCAGTCTACCCAGCGGCCGTTAGTTTAGAAATCTCTGAACTAAGTATTTGCCACCAGCGATTTTTCCCGCCGGCTGCCCTGAGCAGAATCCGCCCAACTCCTACAACCACAACAACCTCGAGGCCACCCCGTGGACAAGATCCTCCATCAGCCCCTGGGCGGTAACGAAATGCCCCGTTTCGGCGGCATCGCCACCATGATGCGCCTGCCACATATCCAGGCTCCCGCCGAACTCGACGCGCTGGATGCCGCCTTTGTCGGTGTGCCCCTGGACATCGGCACCTCCCTGCGCCCCGGCACCCGCTTCGGCCCCCGTGAAATCCGCGTCGAATCGGTGATGATCCGCCCGTACAACATGGCCACCGGCGCCGCACCGTTCGACTCGCTGAACGTCGCCGATATCGGCGACGTGGCGATCAACACCTTCAACCTGCTGGACGCCGTACGCATCATCGAGGAGGAATACGACCGCATCCTCGGCCACGGCATCCTGCCGCTGACCCTCGGTGGTGACCACACCATCACCCTGCCGATCCTGCGGGCGATCAAGAAGAAGCACGGCAAGGTCGGCCTGGTGCATATCGACGCCCACGCCGATGTCAACGACCACATGTTCGGCGAGAAAATCGCCCACGGCACCACCTTCCGCCGCGCGGTGGAAGAAGACCTGCTGGACTGCGACCGCGTCGTGCAGATCGGCCTGCGTGCCCAGGGCTACACCAGCGAGGACTTCAACTGGAGCCGCAAACAGGGCTTTCGCGTAGTCCAGGCCGAAGAGTGCTGGCACAAGTCGCTGGCACCGCTGATGGCCGAAGTGCGCGAGAAAGTCGGCGGCGGCCCGGTCTATCTGAGCTTCGATATCGACGGCATCGACCCCGCCTGGGCACCCGGCACCGGCACCCCGGAAATCGGCGGCCTGACCACCATCCAAGCGATCGAGATCATCCGCGGCTGCCAGGGCCTGGATCTGATCGGTTGCGACGTGGTGGAAGTTTCCCCGCCCTACGACACCAGCGGCAACACCTCGCTGCTCGGCGCCAACCTGCTGTACGAAATGCTCTGCGTGCTGCCGGGTGTGCAGCACCGATGAGCAGCCAACAAGTACTCGAGGCTGCCCGCCAGTTGGTGGCAGCCTTCGCCAGCAATGACACCCAAGCCTACTTCGCGGCCTTCAGCGAAGACGCCAGCTTCGTCTTCCATACCTGCGAACAGCCGCTGCTCTCGCGTGCGGCCTATCGCGAGCTGTGGGAAAGCTGGCAGCGCGAGGGTTTCGAGGTGCTCGCCTGCACCTCGAGCAATCAATTTGTCAGCCTGCAGGGCGATGTCGCGATTTTTATCCACGACGTCAGCACCCGGCTACGCATTCAGGGCAGCGAAAGCCTGAGTCTGGAGCGCGAGACCATCGTCTTTCGCCAGCAACCACAAGCGGGCCGTTGGCTGGCCTGTCACGAGCACTTGTCGGCAATGCCGGAGCACCGGCCATCGACCTGATCTGCTGAATCGCTCCCGGGAGGGAAATCATGCATAACAAAAATAAAGAGCAAGCCATTACCCAGATCGAAACCTTCGGCGTCGAACAGATTCCCGACGCCGAACGCAACGCCAAACCGATCGACCTGTTTCGCCTGATCTTCGGCGGTGCCAACACCTTCGCCACCGCCGTGCTCGGCAGTTTCCCGGTACTCTTCGGCCTCTCGTTCCAGGCCGGGGTCTGGGCGATCCTGCTCGGCGTACTGGTCGGCTCGATCATCCTCGCGCCAATGGGCCTGTTCGGCCCGCTCAACGGCAGCAACAACGCGGTCTCTTCCGGTGCGCACTTCGGCGTGCACGGGCGGATCGTCGGCTCCTTCCTGTCGCTGCTCACCGCCATCGCCTTCTTCTCGCTGTCGGTGTGGAGTTCGGGCGATGCCCTGGTCGGCGGCGCCAAGCGCCTGATCGGCCTGCCGGAAACCGACCTGACCCTGGGCCTGGCCTACGGCCTGTTCGCCATTCTGGTGCTGACCGTGTGCATCTACGGTTTCCGCTTCATGCTCTGGGTCAATAAGATTGCGGTGTGGGCCGCCAGCCTGCTGTTCCTGCTCGGCATCTTCGCCTTCGCCGGGCCGTTCGACGCCAACTTCGCCGGTAGCGTGAACCTGGGCGCCGAAGGCTTCTGGGCCGCCTTCATCGGCGCCACCCTGCTGGCGATGAGCAACCCGGTGTCGTTCGGCGCCTTCCTCGGCGACTGGTCGCGCTACATCCCGCGGCAGACCTCCAAGGGCCGGATCATGCTGGCGGTGATCGCAGCGCAGATCGCCACCCTGATCCCGTTCTTCTTCGGCCTGGTCACCGCCACCATAGTGGCGGCCAACGCGCCGGACTACATCGCCGCGAACAACTATGTCGGCGGCCTGCTCGCCGTGTCGCCGAGCTGGTTCTTCCTGCCGGTGTGCCTGATCGCGGTGATCGGCGGCATGTCCACCGGCACCACCGCGCTCTATGGCACCGGCCTGGACATGTCCAGCGTATTTCCACGGGTGCTCAGCCGGGTCAAAGCCACGTTGCTGATCGGCGTGCTGTCGATCGGTTTCATCTTCATCGGCCGCTTCGCCTTCAACCTGGTGCAGAGCGTGTCGACCTTCGCCGTGCTGATCATCACCTGCACCAGCCCGTGGATGGTGATCATGATCCTCGGCCTGATCATTCGCCGCGGCTTCTACTGCCCGGATGATCTGCAAGTCTTCACCCGCGGCGAAACCGGCGGCCGCTACTGGTTCACCCACGGCTGGAACTGGCGCGGCATGGGTGCCTGGATTCCCAGCGCACTGATCGGCCTGTGCTTCGTCAACCTGCCAGGACAGTTCGTCGGCCCGCTGGGTGAACTGGCCGGCGGTATCGATATCAGCCTGCCCGTCACCCTCGGCCTGGCATCCCTGCTTTACCTGGTACTGCTGAGCCTGTTCCCGGAACCCGCCGAGGTGTACGGCCCCCAAGGGCCGCGCTGGATCGGCAGCCGCAAGACCAGCCAGCAACTAAGCTCCAAAAGCTCCCCCGAAGCTGCATAACAACAAACGGCTTTACTTTGCTATTGCCAATAACCGCTGCACCAAGCCCGCTAAAGGAGTTACCGATGCGCACTCGTCCCACTCACCTGATTGCCCTGCTGGGCCTGCTTGTCACAGCGCTGTGCCCGACCCTGCAGGCTGCTGAAAGCAAGCCGTCGTTCCTCAGTTCCGGCAGCTTCCAGGTCTGCTCCGATCCGACCTTCCCGCCGCTGGAGTTCTTCGAGAAGTCCGGCGACCGCGAGCCCAGCGGCTTCGACGCCGACCTGATCCGCGCCCTGGCCAAACACTGGGGGGTGCAAGCCCGCTTCATCGTCACCGAGTTCACCGGCCTGCTGCCGGGCCTGGAGTCCAAGCGTTGCGATGTGGTGATCAGCGGTACCTTGATCACCCCCGAGCGCACCCAGAAGCTTAACGCCGTGCCCTACCTGGCCAGCGCCACCATCGTCTTCGGCGGTGGTAAGAGCGACCTCAAACTGAACTCGCTGGATGATCTTTCCGGCAAGGTCGTCGCGGTGCAGTCCGGCACCCGTTATGTGGCGATCATGGAGAAGCTCAACGCGCAGCTGACGGCCGCCGGTAAGATTCCAGCCACCCTGCAAACCTACCCCAAGGGCAGCGACGTAGCCCAGCAAGTGCTGGTCGGCCGCGCCGCCGCCGGGCTGTCCCAGGACACCGAAATCGCCTACCGCGAACTGCAGACACCGGGTCAGTTCAAGACCCTCTACAGCTTCCCGGAAAAGGACATTTTCGGTGCCTATATGCGCCCGAACCCAGCGGACAAGCAGGCCGTCCAGGACGCCGTGAAGGCGCTCAAGGCCGACGGTACGCTGAAGGCTATCAGCGAGAAGTGGAAGCTCGATCCGGCCAACGTGGAAACCGCCGGGCAGTGATGCCGGCTTGACACTAAAGCCGTGCCAGCTGCGCCTACGCCAACCGGCGGCGTAGGCCAGCACGGCGCCGGACAGGCGCGTTGCCCTGCGAACCAGGGCGACGCCCTATACAACCGCTCCCTTCACCAAAGGACACGCTCATGCACTTCGATGTAGCCGTCTTCTGGGACGCCCTGACGTCCTACCCGTTCTTCAAGGGCGCCTGCATCACCCTGGTGCTGGCGCTGCTCGCCCACTCGGTCGGCATCGCCCTGTCGGTACCCGCCGCACTGGCGCTGGATGGCCCGAATAACCCGGCGCGCACGCTGCTGCGCGGCGTCCTCAGCGTATTTCGTGGTGCCCCCACCCTGCTGCAGTTGCTGTTCGTCTGGAATGCCCTGCCGCAATTCTTCCCGATTTTCCGCGAGGCTTGGTTCACCCCCTTCTTCGCCGCCTGGATCGCCCTCAGCATCAACGAGGCGGCCTATCAGGTGGAGATCAACCGCGGTGCACTGAAAGCCTTGGACAAGGGCCAGTACGCCGCCGGTCATGCGCTGGGCCTGTCGCGCTGGCAGATCTTCCGCTACATCACCCTGCCGCAGGCGGCGCGTATCGCTATTCCGCCGACCGCCAACGAGTTCATCACCCTGCTCAAGATCACCTCATTGGCCTCGGTGATCTCCCTGCAGGAACTGATGGCGGTGACCTCGCAAACGGTCTCCACCACCTTCCAGTTCTCCGAGTACTACGCGGTGGCGCTGGTCTACTACCTGGTCATGGTCTACACCCTGACCTGGCTGCAACTGCGCCTGGAACGTCGCCTGTCCTGGGACCACGTGAGCGCCGGCGCTAAGAGTGTCGGCCTGCTGCAACGCACCCTCGCCCGTATGCGGCGCATCTGAGGAGCTCGCCATGAACGAAATCATCCGTCTGGAAAACGTCGGCAAACGCTACGACGACTTTCAAGTGCTGCAAGGCATCAACCTCTCGGTCAGCCAGGGCGAGAAGATCGTCATCTGCGGTCCATCCGGCTCCGGCAAATCGACCCTGATCCGCTGCATAAACCGCCTGTCGCCGCACGACACCGGCACCATCACCGTGGAAAATCAGGACGTGTCGAGCAAGCACGGCAGCGCCAATGTGCGCCGTGAGGTCGGCATGGTGTTCCAGAACTTCAACCTGTTCCCGCACCTGACGGTGCTGGAGAACTGCACCCTGGCGCCGATGAAGGTCCGCGGCCTGTCGCACGCGGCGGCCGAGGAGCAGGCCCTGCGCTACCTGAACCGCGTGCATATCGGCTCCCAGGCGCACAAGAAACCCGGCCAGCTCTCCGGCGGCCAACAGCAACGCGTGGCCATCGCCCGGGCGCTGTGCATGAACCCCAAGGTGATGCTGTTCGATGAACCGACCTCGGCGCTCGACCCGGAAATGGTCGGCGAGGTACTCGATGTGATGACCGAACTGGCCCTGGAGGGCATGACCATGCTCTGCGTCACCCACGAGATGGGGTTCGCCCGCAAGGTCGCCGACCGCGTGGTGTTCATGGACGCCGGCCAAATCGTCGAGACCGCCACCCCGGCCGAGTTCTTCGACCACCCGAAACATGCCCGCACCCGCGCCTTTCTCTCACAGATCAGCCACTGATTGCGGCCCATGCACATACCGACCGAAGCCACCCTGCGCCGCGACCTGGCTGCAGCCTACCGCCTGGCCGCCCTATTCGGCTGGGACGACACCCTCTACACGCATTTCTCGGTGCGCCTGCCGGGCCGCGAGCCGCGCTTTTTGATCAACCCCTTCGGCCTGCTGTTCGAGGAGGTGCGCGCCAGCGACCTGATAGTCGTCGACCTGCACGGCCAGGTGCTCGACGGCAATGCCGACTACAACGTCGCCGGCTTCACCATCCACAGCGCCATGCACATGGCGCGTGAGGATGCGCACTGCGTGATCCATACCCACACGCTCGCCGGCATGGCGGTGGCCGCGACGGACGCTGGCCTGGCGCAGCTGAACCAGATCAGTGCCGAGTTCTACCAGCGGGTCGGTTACCACGACTACGAAGGCATTGCCCTCGACCTCGGCGAGCGCGAGCGCCTGGTCGCCTCGCTCGCCGACAACATCGCGCTGATCCTGCGCCATCACGGTCTGCTCAGTGTCGGCGCCAGCGTCGCCGATGCCTTCTACGTCATGTATTACCTGAACAAGGCCTGCGAGATCCAGCTGAGCGCCGCAGCGCTGCAAGGCGTGCGGGAGATGCCGGGCAAACTCAGCCAGCACGCCTGCGAACAATTCCAGGGCGCCGAGTGGCAACGCCAGCTGCTCTGGGAGGCCTGGCTGCGCAAGCTCGAGCGCCTCGACCCGGCTTATAAAAACTGAGGCCCCGAGCACTCGCAGAACATCCGCACAGCAGAACATCCGCAAAACACCCGCTGGAACCTTTACCAATGGCGCAGTGTGGGCAATAGCGCGCCGCAACTGTAGGTAGCAAGCTGGCGGAAGACTTTAGCGGCTGGGCGCATTAGCGCCAGTTGTTCGACAACATCTTGGTCGTGCTGCCCGAGGCGCGCTTCGTCGGCGACTCGACCCAGACCCTCTACGGCGGCAACCATCTGCTCGACCTGGACGGCCCACGCCGTTGGTTAAACTCCTCCACCGGCTATGGCACCCGCGGCTAAGGCCTGCCGGCCGCGGCTGATCGAGGTGCGCGAAGAAGCGCCCTTCCACCCCTAAGGGTTCGGATAGCGCGGGGGAGTTTCAGTTACACGCAGCCCCGCCGGCTATTGACTGCCTGCGGGCAACTGCGTGATCCGATCGGAGTTAGGCACTCAACGCCGACGCTGCTTGACCAGACGGCGTTGCTCATCACTGTGGATAGGAATTGGTTGCAGGCGTGGCGGCGCAATCAAACCAAACGCGACAGACAGTTTCCACGCCAAAGTACGTAGCCAAATTTTCATCGTAAGTCCCTCTCTAAACAGCGAGCGAGTCGGGCAGTCGATTGTTTCTGCACCCTCCCCTCGGAACCACTGATCCAGCACATCGACCTCAGGTCGCGGCAAGATCTTCCTTCGCTTGCAAAAACAGCCCTTGCGGTGACGCTCTAGGCTGATCTGGATCACTCCACGGCTCTTTCCCCGGATTGAGCCGCTAACAGCCCAATCCACCCTTTCAGATTGGCACCAAGCATGCCCTTGCGCCACATCAGCCAGGTACTGGCCCGGGCAAAATGCGTGGGCAACCGATGTACGGTCACGCCCTCGCGCTCCGGCAGGCTGTCGAGCAGCACCAGCGCCACCCCGCCGCCGACCATCACGCAGGCGAGCCTGCCTGGCGTGACCGCTCAGAACCAGCGCCGAGGTTACCAGGCGCAAACCGATACCGAAGACGCCAAAGACGTCGGTTTCGGCAAGCGCCCAATTAGTCAGCCAGGCA
This sequence comes from Pseudomonas sp. 2FE, assembly GCF_005503735.1. Taxonomy (NCBI): domain Bacteria; kingdom Pseudomonadati; phylum Pseudomonadota; class Gammaproteobacteria; order Pseudomonadales; family Pseudomonadaceae; genus Pseudomonas; species Pseudomonas sp. 2FE. Next base: position 15,890 of record NZ_SCMO01000004.1, read on the forward strand.
GGCGGGCTGACAACTCAGCTCAGCTGTTCCTTGCGCCGGTAAGGAAACACGTCGATCACCTTGCCGGCACGAATCGCCTCCTGCAGCCCCTGCCAGTATTCGGCTTGATACAGATCGCCGTGCAGTTGGCTGAAAAGCCGGCGTTGGCCCATGTCGGCGAACAGGAACGGCGGGAACTCCTCCGGGAACACATCCAGCGGGCCGATCGAATACCAGGGCTCGGAGGCCATTTCGTCTTCCGGGTAGCGCGGCGGCGGAATGCGGCGGAAGTTCGCCTCGGTCAGCTGGCAGATTTCATCGTAGTCGTAGAACACCACGCGGCCATGGCGGGTGACGCCGAAGTTCTTCAGCAGCATGTCACCGGGGAAGATATTCGCCGCCGCCAGTTGCTTGATCGCCAGCCCGTAATCCTCCAGCGCCTCGAGCACCTGCGCCGCGTTGGCGTGCTCCAGATAGATGTTCAGCGGGGTCATCCGCCGCTCCGTCCAGCAGTGGCGGATCAGCACGGTATCGCCCTCCAGTTCGACGGTGGCCGCCGCCACTTCCAGCAGCTCGGCCAGGCATTCCGGCTCGAACTTGGCTTTCGGGAAGCGGAAGTCGGCGAACTCCTGGGTATCGGCCATGCGCCCGACGCGATCGACACTTTTGACCATGCGGTACTTCTCGATCACCGTGGCGCGGTCGACGTTCTTCGACGGCGAGAAGCGGTCCTTGATGATCTTGAACACCGTATTGAAGCCCGGCAGGGTAAACACGCTCATGACCATGCCGCGCACGCCGGGGGCCATGATGAAGCGGTCGTCGGTATTCGCCAGGTGGTTGATCAGCGCCCGGTAGAACTCCGACTTGCCGTGCTTGTAGAAGCCGATCGAGGTGTACAGCTCGGCAATGTGCTTACCCGGCAGGATGCGCTTGAGGAAGCCGACGAACTCCGCCGGAATCGCCACATCGACCATGAAGTAGGAACGGGTGAAGGAGAAGATGATCGACACCTCCGCCTCGTCGGTGATCAACGCATCGATCTGCACGCCCTGCCCTTCGCGGTGCAACAGCGGGATCACCAGCGGCCACTGCTCGTCGCGGGTGTAGATGCGCCCGACCAGATAGGCCCCCTTGTTGCGATAGAGCACCGAGGAGAACAGCTCGATGCACAACTCCGGGTCTTTGCAGACCCAGTCCGGCAGGCTGGTACGCAATTGCGTTTCCAGGCGCCGCAGGTCACGCGGCAGGTCTTCATAGGGCACGCCGAAGCGGTAGTCGGCGAACACCTGCTCGAGCATGCCACCCAGGTTGACCTGCGGCAGGTAACTGCGGGTTTGCGCAGCACGCTCATGGCTGCGCAGCGACGGCCGCGTGGTGTGGATAAACATGCAGCCGTCGCTGATGCAGTCATGGCTGAACAGCCCGCAGAAGATCGAGTTGAACCAGGTTTCCGCCAGTTCGTCGTCGAAACGGCTGTCGATCAGGTTGATATAGGCACTCTTCACCAAGGGCCAGAGCTGCACATCCAGCAGCACCTCGGCGCTGATCGCCTGGTGCAGGCGCGCGCCGACCTCGCTGACTTTCTCCTCATACAGATTGATCCGCGCGGCCGAGGCCTGCTGCGTCTCCGGCCACTGCGCCTGCTCGAAACGCGCCCGCGCGCCATCGGTGATCTGGCGGAAGTGCTCGCGGTAGTCGTCGAAGCCGTCGAGGATCAAACGGGCGATATCGGCGGCCGGCCATTGCTGTGGCATAAGGAAGACTCTGCTGGGAAACGAAAGCCGAGCTTAGCCAGTGACCGAGCCGAGGGAAAGCGTTCTCAGCCGATCCCACGCGCATGCAAATGGTTCTCCAGGCATTCGATGAACGCCTTGACCTTGCGCGTGCTGCGTCGATGGGCGAGGTAGAGCACATGCACCCAGGGGCCGAAGGCATCGGGCTCCAGCCAGTACTCCGGGAGCAGCGGCACCAGTTGCCAGATAGGATGCCGCGCTCCACCGCGGACAGAACTGCAGGCCCTGGCCGGCCAGCAGGTGCGCCAACAGGAAGTCATAATTGTCGCTGGCCAGGCGCGGCGCGGGTTGCTCGATGCGCAGACGTTGCTCGCCCAACCTCAGCCACCAGTAATTGCGGTTCAACGCGGGGTGCCGGTAAATCAGCCAGTCGTGCCGGGCAAAGGTCTCCGGCAGCACCGGGAGCGGGTTGCGTTGCAGATAGCCCGGGCTGGCGCACAGCAGGATACGGTTCTCGGTAAGCGGCCCGGCAGATCGCTGGGGTCCTCGCGCAGGGTCAGGTTGCAAAATTGCGTCTCACTTGACCACCGGTTTGCATAGCCCCCTGACCAAGCATTTGCATACGGGATGACCGCTTCCGCTAGCCCCCCACCGGCTCATTTCGACCCAAGCGGACGATGAGAGGTTGACTAAAAGGTGGCTGGTACCAGCAACTTGGCGGAGACAGCTTTGAACAACCATAAGCAGGCAGTGTTGCCCAACCGAAGATCGGCAGAACAGCACATAGCGGTTCTGCCAATCGCTCACGGAAGTATTTAGCCTTGAAGCGCCGTCATAAGGACTTGCACCAACTGACCACCTTCCGGCGTAGCCCAGCTTCCGGCGAGTTCTGCAATCAGCTGGTTGGTGGTGGTCAGCGTCACGCCGCCTTTATCCATCCGGCGCAGGGCAATGTCATCGGCCATTACACTAGGTGAGCCACCACCATCGGCAACCACCTGAACTTCATACCCCTCGCGCACCAGACTCAGCGCCGGATACACCGTGCAGACGTCATTGGTGACACCGGCAATGATTAGCTTCTTCCGGCCTGTAGCCTTGACGGCGGCGGCGAAGTTTTCATCGTCCATGGCGTTGACGATACCCAAGCGTTTGACGCGGGAAGCGAATTCGGCAGGGAGGATCTGCTCCAGTTCACTCAGCAGTGGCCCCTGAGCGTACTCCTCCATGCTGGAGGTCAGTACCACCGGAAGCTTCAGAATGCTTGCCGCCTTTGCGAGCATTAGAGCGTTGCGTTTCAGCTCTTCGAAAGGAATGGATTTCACCCATCCCATAGTCCCCACCTGGTGATCAATCAACAGCAGGGCGGCATTGTCGGCACTGAATTTTTCGTACGTCATGATGATTCTCCTGGCACTAAGGTTGGGGCGCTAGCGCCCCAGGTTTGGGACTGTTTTGATTACTCAACGAGGTTGTAGCTTTCCGAACGCACCACGCTGGTAGCCCTCAACGGCCTCGGCCAGCGCTTCTGAAGAGGCAAGTGCCAGCGGCCCTTGCCAATACACCGGTTGATGAAGGGGGAGGCCAGAAAACAGCACAGCCTTGGCGTTTCCCTTGTTTGCACGCAAAGTGACTATTCGATCCTCGCTCTGAGGCAGATTCACTGGCAGCTTTGGCTCAATGAGGTTGAAGCGCTGGCCATCGATCAACACCTCACCGTCAATCGGCATCACGAACGCGGTATGGCTATCCGGTATTGGGATGCTCACTTCAGATCCTTCCTCAATGGAGATGTCCAACATGCGCACGTCGGTGGGCAGCGATAGCGGCGAAGAAACATCCGCGAAACTGCCCAGCGGCACTCTTACTTTGGCCCCCGGCAAATGCACTGCTGGCACGTCCTGCGCTTCGAGGCTAAGCACAAACGGCGAGGCAGCTTGCCGATCCCGTGGAAGGTTGATGAAAATTTGCAGCATATGCACAGTCTTGCCAGGCTCGGCGGGCACCTCCTCATGCATCACGCCGTTACCCGCCGCAGTCCAATGCAGCCCCCCAGGCCGAATCAGGTTGCGGTTGCCCAGAGAGTCCCGGTTATCAATCCCTGTCTCAGAATCAAGAAACAGATATGACACCGCTGAAAAACCAGCATGTGGGTGCGGTGGAAAAGTCGGCCCGCTGATCCAGGCATGGTCGACCGCAAGGAATGGATCAATCGGCTCTGCGAACTGACCTCCCCGCAGCGTGAAAGCCCGGAAGTGGCTGCCGTGATTCATACGCTGTAGTCGTGCGACGGTCGTCATGGCAGTTCCCTCAGGCGCTTCGTGCTGGGCTTATGGCCGGGTAATCGATATACCCCTCCACGCCCGGTGCGTAGAACGTGTCCTTGTTCGGAACATTAAGCTCAGCGCCTGTGCGAAAACGCTCGGGCAGATCGGGGTTGGCGAGGAATGCGCTTCCAAAAACTGCCGCGTCTGCTCGGCCATCAGCTATCAAGGATTCGGCGGAGCGTTGATCGAGTCCGCCACCGATCAGGTAGCTGCCGTCGAACAGTGGGCGCAACAAGGCGTGGTAGTCGATGCTGGCGCCGAATAGGGCAACGTGCAGATAGGCGAGATTGAGCCCACGAAGTTGCTCGACCAGATAGGTGTAGGTTTCGCGTGGGTTGGCATCGACGATGTCGTTGAAATTCATTTCAGGTGAGATCTTGAGGCCAACACGATCACTACCAATCTCCGTCGATACTGCGGCCAGCACCTCCAGTACAAAGCGAACACGGTTTTCAACCGATCCACCGTACTCATCAGTGCGCTGATTGCTGCCAGTCGAGAGAAACTGTTCAGGCAGATACCCCGAAGCGGCATGCAACTCGACACCGTCGAAACCGGCCTCTATGGCCAGGCGCGCCGCCTGCCGGTAGCCCTCGATGACAGCGGCAATCTCAACCACGCTCAGCGCATGTGGGGTGACGAAGTCCTGAAGGCCCGTGGCTGTCCAGGTGTGGCCTGCGGGTTTGATCGCGGAGGGTGCCTGGGGCTGGGCGCCATCAGGCAACAGCGAAGGGTGCGAAATGCGTCCGCAGTGCATCAACTGCATGAAGATCCGTCCGCCGCGAGCATGTACGGCCTCGGAGACTTGCTTCCAGGCGGCAACCTGCTCGGCTGTTTCGATACCGGGGGTGCGGACGTAACCCTTACCAAGTGCAACAGGGAACACACCTTCAGTGATGATCAACCCAGCACCGGCGCGCTGCGCGTAGTAGGTCGGTACCAGCTCGGTCGGCACCCCGGCATCATCGGAGCGCGAGCGAGTCATCGGTGCCATGATCATACGGTTGGACAGTTTATGGCGACCGATCTGGACTTGAGAAAAAAGCGAATTCATTGCGGTGCTCCTCAGAAGTGATGTGGCTATCATTGATCAATCCGAATCCGGGATAAACCGGGTAAAATTGAAATAACTGATCCACTGATGGAGCAATGGCATTGGAGTTTCTCAACGACATGGCACTGTTCGTCGAGGTCGTGAAGGCTCGCAGTTTCCGCCGAGCGGCGGAGGCTATGGGTATGCCGAACTCGACGCTGTCTCGCCGGATAAGTGGCCTGGAGAAGGAAATTGGGCTAAGGCTTCTGCATCGCACAACGCGCAAGATCGAGCTGACCGAGGCGGGGCAGTTGTACTTCGATCGCTGCAAACGCATCGTCGACGAAGCCAGGCTGGCCCATGAGCAGCTTGGGGAAATGCTTGCTCGACCCAGCGGTGTACTGCGGGCCTCGCTCCCGGTGGATTTCGCCACTATCTACCTGGCGCCGCTGATTGCGGAGTTTTCTCGGCTTTATCCCGGTATCAGCTTCGAGTTCGATCTGACCCCGCGTCAGGTCGATCTGGTGAGTGAGCCGGTTGATGTGGTCATTCGCATGGGCGAGCCTGCGAGTTCGAACCTGATCGCCCGTAAGCTCGCCAGTTTGCGACGCTGTCTTTACGCCTCACCCCACTATCTAGAACTGTCCGGTGATCCGATTCATCCTTCGGATCTGACAAATCACGAATGCCTACGGCTGCGCGGAACGCGTGCTGACCGCTGGACACTCTCCAGCAATGAAGGGGAGGTGGACGTCGAGATTGGTGGTCGATTCGAACTCAACAGTGTCGGAATGATTCGACGTCTGGCGACGCTGGATCTAGGTATCGCGTTACTACCGGAAGGTATCGCTGCGCAAGACCTTGCCAATGGCACTCTGCGCAGAGTCTTGCCGCAGTGGCACGCCTCGCCCATCTCGGTTTACGCCCTCACCGAGACGCGGCTGTTGCCAGCGAAGACCCAACGGTTTATCGAGTTTCTGCGTGAGCAACTCCAAGATGCCTAACGCGGCCCCTTGGAAAAAGGGGCAGGCTATACATCTAAGCGCCTGACCCGAGCGCAACAAACTTTCTGTCCAGCACTGACAAGAGTCGGAGCTGGTGGATGACCGCTTCTGGCCGATTGCTGCCTATCACGCGACTCACAGCGGCGTAGGCCGTACATACCGCTGACGGCTTGTCCGCCGTGGAAGGTGGACAAGACTTTTATGCCCACCCTACTCTCTGCGCTACGGGCGGATGGACTTCAAGGACCCGCTGTTCTGGACCAGCAATGGCGAGAGCAGTGAGTCCTACCGTGAGTGGGAAGCCAAGCTGAGCCGTGACCTGTTCGGTGTGACCTGGGGCCTGAGCTACGTCGACACCGACATCTCGAAAGACGAGTGCAGCAGCTTCTACGGCTTCACCGACGTCTGCAGCGCCACAGTGGTGGCCAGCGTCAGCAAGAGCTTCTAAGCCCCAGTGCCTCGCTTGCGCGGGGCACTCTGATTCTCAGCGGTCTCAGGCCAGGCCGCGCTCCTCGAGGAACGCCGCGAGATAGTCGATAAACGCCTGCACCTTGCGCGTCGCTCGTCGATGACTGCGAAAAGGGGACGGATTTATTTTCGAGTTCTAAGCGAACCGGAAATAAATCTGTCCGCTTACTTCGCACCATTCTCTTCTTGCAGATTGTCCGCACGGGGTCGAAAGCGGACGTTTTCAGCAAGGTCGACCAGACTCACTCAAAAGAAGCTGCATACGGAGATGCTATGGAAATGCTCATTGAGGTCGTGTTCGGTGTTATCTGCTATCGGGTGGGTTTTTGGGTACTCAAGGCAATTACCTTTGGACGTTTCACCGGGAAAAGCAGCTACTGGTTTGGGCTGATCTGCGCGCTGGGGGCTTTGGTTGATCGCTTTCACTGTCTGGAAGATCGTCGGGAGTGCTGGATAGGAGCCTGAAAGGGACTCAACACACTAGAGCAAGCGTGGCCCGCGGGAGGTGGTTTCCAATGCTGTCTCTCCCAGGCGATCAAGCACAAAAGCCTTCGCGTTACGAGTCATGTGGTCGAGATGCCTGTCACGCTGCTTTTCTGCATCGAGCATCGCCCGCTTTCCGTGTTTTTGAAGAAGATAAGTATGAATCTGCCGCACCTCGACAGAGCTGTAGATCGGTGCGACGTCCAGCAGCCCCATCAAGCCGTCAGTACTGTGGTCCCGGGTATTCATTAGCACCTGAGGACTGCGCACGCCCACCACCTGAAACCCCATCGATTCAAAATAGGGGACCTTCCCAACGGCGCAAGTCAGCTCGGCATGAGGGTATCGGCCGACCATCTCCTGCACCATCGCGCGCGCGACCCCACGGCGCCGATGGCTTGCATGCACAGCCATATAGGCCACGCCACAAGCCTCGGAATCGTCCTTGACCGGCAGATACAGCAAAAAGCCGATTACCTTCGAAGGGTCCTCATCGTCCGTCGCCATGATCAATTCGACAGGAATCCCTTTAGACCCGCCGATAGCCTCCAGGTAGAGATGAACCTCGTATCCGATAGCATATTGATACACGTTGTACAGAAGGTTGCTCGGTGCGATACCCACCATGCTGATGTCGGTTAAATAGTCGACGACCATCTGGAGTATCTGGTTATTAATATGCTCAGGGCACTGGGTTTCAAAGTGGGTGATCTTGGGCATCTAGTTTCTGACTCCGAGGGTTAAGGCTTGCCCTTGACTTGAAGAGTTCGCACCGGGCTCGGCCATCATAACGTGCTGTTGCACTGGCGCCGTACGGCGATGCAAACCCCGGAATCAAACGACGTATCGACATACCTGCGGTTTCAGGTTGGCGATTCACTTGAATCGCCGCCCACCGACTTCTATCGACCTTTTGCGGACGTTAAAAAACGTCTACAAAGGGTCGTTTCAAGTAACTCACCCATGATTAGCCGACTAGGTTTAACCCTTTGAACTCAAGGATATCGAGGAGGCTCTGACTGGACCACGCTGGCTCTTAGCGCTCTAGCCACCTGGGTTTGAATCTCGTAAGCAGGAGCCTCGACGGCTGTGTAATCACGGGTATAGCGAGTGGCAAACTCGCGAACGCCCCATTGCAGGTACTGCTGCACGTGCTTCAATTCATGCGCCCACAGCGCGACATTATTAAGTGCATCATCCGGACTCCGAAAGACGATGATGTCTATAAGGGTGACTGCATTTACATCGGGATTCTGAAGCATGGTGTGTGCGGCGTTCAGCTCCACATCATCGCCTACCTTGTAGCGAGCCGAATCGAGCACTTGAATGTCATAGTAGGGTTCGAGCTGGGCTCGGATATTCAGCGGGATTGTCCGAGTATCGCCAGTTGCCGCGGTGTTGCGGGATTGCACAATCCAATTCTGTAATCCAGAGGCAGCCATTTGGTTCATGTTTTCGAAGATCACCCCAATTTCCTCTTTGGAGCCTGGAGCACAAAAACAAGCGACCACGCAGACTTCGTCCTGCCCTGCTGGGCAGGCGAAAACAGAGGACGAAGTGCCAACGGAAAAGAGCAGTATCGCTAACCGGAAAAATTGACGCAAAAAGACAGCTAACAATTGGTTCTCCCAGAGGCAGTGGCGGTCGGCAGGCGATACTTTGGGTATCGTCGCACCCGTTGTCCAACCACGCGTTGGACCGCTGCGGCCACCGTTCGTTGCCCTAGGTCCCACAGCTTCTTCAGGTCATTTCCCACATTGCCTGAAAGGCCGCTCCTGGCCGAAAGTGGGCCTTCATGAAAGGCCGCTACCGGCCAAAAGCGGCCATCGAATGTCCACTTATTCAGGGGCGATTCACACACCGTGGCGATCATCGTCATACCACGCTGCAACATGAAGGATTATGTTGGTCGAGCCGCGCCGCACAGGGTCAGCACCACAGAGAACACTCGACGAGCATCGAACACCCGTAATGTGCGCTGAAGTTAAAGCAGAAACTCAGGCGCCCCCTTAGCTCGAGGGCGCCATATTTGCGCGCACTGGATGCGCTTGGAACAGAGGTTAGAGAAGACTACGAAGCGGTGTTGAACTATTGCAAAGCGCTGCCTCATCGAGTGACTTACCCGTCGCAGCCAGTCGCTTGAATGCTGCGATATCACGCCCCTAATTCACCGTCGCGACTGCCTGTATCGGGCCAACGCCTCCTGCCAGGAGCAACGGCACCTCTGCGTGTTGCCGCTGGCGACCCTGCTGGAAAATATCGGCGGGGTCTATGCACCGCTGCTGGCTCCGCTGCCGAGTGAGCTGGAACCGATCAGCGCGTCGCTCAATCGTCTGCTGCTGCAAGTCAACCAGTTGCTCGACCAGGAGAAGCGCTTTATCGCCGATGCCGCTCATGAGTTGCGCACCCCGCTGGCGGTGCTGCGCATCCATGCGCAGAACGCCCTGGACGCCGCCGAACCGAGTGACCGCGAGGAAGCGCTGCGCCAGCTGGGGATCGGCGTGGATCGCGCGACCCAGGTGATTACCCAGCTCCTCACATTGGCCCGCCTCGACCCCTGCGTGGTGCAACTGGCCATGGTCGAACTGAACCTGCTCGGGTTTATCCGCAACGAACTGGCCGAACTCACCCCCCCTGGCCCTTGAACGTGATCAGGAGCTGACCCTGGAGGCCATAGAGCCCGGCGACTACCAGTTACTCGGTGATGCTCCCAGCCTGGGCACCCTGCTGCAAAACCTGATCGGCAACGCCGTGCAATACACCCCAACAGGCGGACAGATTAGGGTGATAGTGGAAGCCCAGGCCGATGCGGTATTGCTGCGCGTGCAGGACAGCGGCCCCGGCGTCGCGGCCAGTCAGCGCGAGAAACTCTTCGAGCGCTTCTATCGTCAGGGCGAGGGTCAGGGCGCCGGTTTGGGCCTGTCGATCGTGCGCCGGGTGGTCGAGCTGCACCGCGGCAGCATCCAACTGGTTGAGTCGCCGCTGGGCGGGCTGGAGGTTTGCGTGCGTTTGCCGCGCCTCCTGGAGAACGACATGCGGGACATTCGGCACCCTTGATCAACCAGCCTGTCTGGGCAGCGGCCATAACCGGAGCTGCGAGGACGATCAAACAGGATTGGCCTGATAGGGAATGGGGACAGTCGAAACACGCAACGGATAATGTCCGCTGGCTCTCGCCCAGCGGCGTCATGCCGTGGCCTGTAGGGCCTGACCGATTACATGGCAAACAGAATGGCCTAGCAATATGGATCTCTCACTGGAACGAGTTCCACAGCAGCCCGAACCGCATCGGCCGTCCGCGCCAGCTGTATACCGGTTTAAAGAAACGCGACTATCCGGCCTGTTCAGACCCATAAAAGATCATAGTGCCACTGCCTGACACCAGGCAACACCATGACCCCGAGCGCCAGGGACCGGCGCTCCACTCCCCCTTGCGCCCAAAACCCCCTTATATACCCCCGCTCACAAAGCATTCATTTCAGCAATATCACGCACCACCTGATCTGCAGAGCGGTCGAACATCGCCTGCTCCTGCGCATCCAGAGACAACTCGATCACCCGCGCAACCCCCTCCTCTGCCAGCACACAGGGGACACCCATGGCAATACCTGTTCGCCCGTACTCGCCCTCGAGAATCGCGACCGCCGGCAAAATGCGGTTTCGCCCATTGGCGATAGCATCCACCATCTGTGCAATTGCCACGCCCGGCGCATCGCAGGCGCTCCCCAGCTTCTTCAAACCCAGAATCTCGCCGCCACCCTGACGTGTGCGCTCCACAATCCGCTCTATCTGCTGACTGGACAGGAAGTGAGACAGCGGCACCGAACCGACCGCACAGTATCGCATCAGCGGCACCATGCTATCGCCATGCCCTCCCAGCACCAGCGCCGTGATATCCCGAGCAGAAAACCCTGTCTCCTCGGCAATGAAACACTTCATGCGCGCTGTATCCAGCACCCCCGCCTGCCCGAACACCCTGTCGCGTCCCAGCCCACTGAGACACCAAGCCCGATAGGTCAGCACGTCGACCGGGTTCGACACCACCAACACCGTCGCCGCCGGAGCATGACGATTAATATCCAGCATGATGCTATCGAGAATTGGCAGATTGATACTCAATACATCCTGACGCGACTGACCAGGCTTGCGGGGCACACCCGCCGTAATCACCACCAGGTCAGAATCCTGCAGCAATTCGGCATTGGACCCGCCGTAAACCCAGGTATCAGAACCTGACTCAACTGCCGCCTGCCAGACGTCCAGCGCCTTGCCCTGTGCCAACTCACCCTGCACATCAATCAACATCAACTCACGACAGAACTCTTCCCGGGCGATGATCTGAGCCGCCGCCTCACCCACCATACCGGCACCCACAATTGATAGCTTGTTCACCTCACACCTCCCCGCGGCGAGCGCCACCAGCAACACGCCCACCTATACAGAGAAGTATTACCCGCTAATGCTAAAAGGCCACCCGAAGGTGGCCTGTAGTTGTTTTACCTGCTTTTCGCCATTCCCATGGCGGTATTACTTCAGCCTCTGATAACCCCCATAGGCCGAGCCGTGCGGCCTTAGCGGACTGCTCCAGGTCTATCAGGGATTGATCGCTGTTGTATTGGCGATACACCCAAGCGGCACCCCGGGCAACCATTTCTCGGTTGGCATGTACGCCGTCAACATAGGCATGCCCGATAGTGCGCCCGTACCTGTCTTTGCTTCCGCCTCGAGGGTAATGTACTTTCCAAACAGCAGCTCGCTGAGCTCTTGTTTGGCCTTTTGGCCGTAAGGCTGCTTGCTTTCGGGGGTGTCGATATTGGCCATGCGTACTTTGATCTGGGATCGTGACGCATCAAGGCATGTGAAGGTGTCGCCATCGCTGATGGCGACCACCTTGCAGCTAATCTCAGACGAGAATGCCAAAGGGCTTAGCGTAATCGTTAACAGGGCAATCCAGCGGCCTAACCACATTTTTCGTGTATTCCTAGTCCTTGGATGCTTGCAATCCGAATTCTGCAAGCTAGCGCGCATTAAGCCAAACGCCATCACACACTGGCAAGCATATGCTTTGCCCGCAGCGATTAATGTCATAGGTACTAATGTGTCTGCAAAAGGCTGATGTCATCGTTTAGGCGAGGTGCGGTCTCCCCACGATCCTGACCCGCGCCGACGGCAGTCTATGCTGGATAGCTGTATCTGCTCCACTGTTCGTTATAGCTATTCTCTGCCTGTGCTTGAGCGACTTCGTTTGACTCCCGATGCCTTTGATACTGGCGGTTTCTGTCTTCGCCCTCTGCTCATTTTCGTCTTCGTTCAGGACGGCGCCCTGGGCTTCGATAGCCTCCGCGAAACCTTAGCCCATGGTCTTCTTCTGGCCGATTTCTGCCGATTCCCACCGTCCGCTTTGGGTCGGCTGCTGCCGGTGATGACAGGCTGGAGTCGACCCAAGCTGACGTTGGGACAGATATAAATCTGTCACCTTTTTCAATAGCAACCGCCCCAGGCAGGCTACAACTTCACAGACCCATGCCTGCGAGCATTGCTGAGCGCGTTTGAGATACTCTGGCCTCGTCTCACCCCAACCACTCCGAGGATGAAATGTTAAAGAAATTCCTAGAATACGAATTTGCCTTTGAGGCCATTCTCATCTCCGTAATTGCGGCTTGCCTGCTCACACTCTTGTTCAAGGTAGTGATTCCAAACTTTAGCTCCAAATCTCTAGCAGCCAGTTGGATGACGATGCTCGGCGCCTTTGTGATATTCGCCTATACAATATTTGTTGAGCTAAAAGAAGAATCATTCAAGTCCAGCTTTAACACATACTCATGCTTTACAGACAAAATGGAAGTCTTCAACTACATAATTCCATTTTACAAACTAGGAGATTGCGGACTTCTGCGATATCAGGACAATGACTCCATAACTTATCTGAAGAACGACCTAGAAACACATGACGCCCCATCGGTAGGCACCGAGCTAATATTAATAAATGCAATATCTTATATCGCATCAGATTTTAGAGACTGGCGCTCTGAAAAGTACTCATCCCCTGGTTCCTACCGAGTAACTTTCCGCAAAAAGGAAGATGCCAATGGAGATGCAGTATTGCTAGAAGGTTCCGTGTTTCTGAAATCCATGTTCAGATACTTCGACTTTCTACCGGAGGTCGCTCACGGCTTTGGTGGGTACTCAATCCTTCCTAGAGGAAGCGCGCTATCTCTGAATGGAAGAAAGCTAGTACTTTCAAATCCACACTTCTCCTTTGAGGTTGAACCATTCGATCTCGGGCCAGTATATCGAATAGAAAGTGAATCCCCCGAAACCATATGGGCCACTGATTTTGACGTAAGAGTCTCTTACAGACTATTCAAATCAAGGTCAGGGCATTGGCGCCGATCTGAGTACAAAGATTTTTGCCATGCATTAGCCGAGGGAATCAAAGCCCGCCTTGAAGTGCCTAAAGAGCAATGGCCAAAGTCGCGCTCTTGGGCGTAATGTCCGCTCCTGGCCCAGGCTGTGTAAATACGTTTTGAGCACCGAGCACTGATCGTTTGATGATCAATTCCGGCGTCTCCTAACGAATTCTGAGCATTCCAGCCCGGCCAAATTCCAAGGATTTCGCATAGCAACGCGCACGTTGAATTTCAGCGGGAGTTTTTACACAGCCTCGACCGGCTTCTGCCGGTTCCCACCGGCCGCAATGGGTCGATAGCTGCCGTTTCGCAATGTCCGTTCCTGGCCGATCTCTGCCTATCACGCGACTCACAGCGGCGTAGGCCGTACATACCGCTGACGGCTTGTCCACCGAGGAAGGTGGACAAGCCTTCGCTATGTCCACCCTACTCACCGTTCTGGACCAGCAGCGGCGAGAGCAGCGAGTCCTACTATGAGCGGGAAGCCAAGCTGAGCCGCGATCTGTTCGGCGTCACTTGGGGTCTGAGCTACGTCGACACCGATATCTCGGAAAGCGAGTGCACCAGCTACTACGGCTTTACCGACGTCTGCAGCGCCACCGTAGTGGCCAGCGTCAGCAAAGCTTCTAAGCCCCAGTGCCTCGCTTGCGCGGGGCACTCTGATCCTCGGCGGGCTCAAGCCAGGCCGCGCCCCTCGAGGAAAGCCGCGAGATAGTCGATAAACGCCTGCACCTTGCGTGTCACCCGGCGATGACTGGGTAAACCGCCAGAATCAACGGCCCGAAGGCATCGGGATCGCGGTCGTACTCCGGTAGCAGTTGCATCGGCTCGCCGCCTTGCAGGCAGGGCTTCAGGCTCGGGGCAAGCCTGCACACCCCGGCGAGGGTGCTACCCAGCAGCAGGTCATAGTTGTCACTGAGCAGTCGCGCCTCCGGTTGCGCATGCCCTGGCGTGAAACCCAACCAGTAGTGCCGATCCAGCAGCGGATGGCGATAGGTCAGCCCGTCAGGCTGAGCCAAGGTCTCCAGCCGTACCGGTTCAGGTTTAAGTGCCAGCTACGACGGGCTGGCGCGCAGTACGCTGCACTCACAGCGCGGCTCCCAGCAGTTTGAGGTACTGGGGGCTCTCCGATATTGAATTGTGGCCCGTACCCGGTATGACCTGCAGCGAGGCCACGCCCTTGGCGAAATGCGCGTAGAGCTGCTCCGTGCTCGAGCGCGGTATGACTTCGTCGTGCTCGGCCGCGATCAAGAGTGTCGGCACAGCTATGCGTGACGCGTATCGCCAGGATTCAAACTTGTCCTGTAGCAGCCACTTCACCGGGAAATAGGGGAACTGACTGGCGGCGAGTTCTTCAAGACTGCTGTAGGGCGTGATCAGGATCAGGCGCGCCGCCGGGCGTTGGCTAGCGAGGCTAACGGCGACGCCCGAGCCCAGGCTGCGACCCACAATCGCAATACCTGGGTGCTCGGCGTAGACCTGGTCAAACAAGGCCAGGGCATCGCGCTGAATTGAGTCCTCAGATGGCGACCCAGAACTTCCCCCATAGCCTCTGTAGTGAAGCAAGTAGAGGGCGTGCTCCGGAAAAGCCTGCGAAAACGTGGGCAGGCTCAGGGAGACATCCTCGGCATTCCCTCCGAAGTAGATCAACGCATTTGGGCCGTCGTGTGGCCTGACTGACACCAGCACATCCGCGTCGGCTACCGGCAGCTTAAGAGTAGTTGCGGGGGTGCTAATGGCGCGTGGTTGTGGGTAGTAGATGAGGGACCGTTGAAATACGAACAACGCGGCACAGAGCCCCAAGTACAGGGCTGCAACTAATGCGAAGAGCGAAACCAAGATTCTCGACATATGGCTAAGGCCTCAGTTGAGCGGATCGGTTAGGCGGCCTGGCGGCGAGGAGTAACCGCATAGATGATGAAGAAACCAAAAATAACCGGAAGAGCCGCGCAAGCTCGCATGAATGTGCCGTGCGCGGACCACCACTCGGCGATCGCGCCGCAAAGACAGCCACCTTCAAATACATTGTCAGCATTCATGCAGATTCACCGAGACCTAACCTAGAGTTAAGCGCTCATTTCGTTCGCCGAGACGTCTGCAAGCGGCCGCCCCTTAGTTTAATCGTCGGGCGTCGAAAGCTGAGGCCAACCCCTGACTTCAAGCTCAATTCAAGTTGGACATTGGAGTTCTTTACTAACTCCAGACTGCCCCGCGGGACAGGAGAACTTTCATGAGCATGACCGACTATACGAAAGTCAAGAACGTACCTGTGGTCAGGAAAGGAGGATACTAACGTGAGCGTGCAGCTCAACCACACCATCGTCTGGTGCCGCGACAAGCAGAAATCGGCGACCTTCCTCACCGAAGTCTTGGGCCTGCCAAGCCCCACCCGATTCGGACCGTTCCTCGTCGTCCAGCTCAACAACGGTGTCTCACTCGACTTCTACGAAAACGACGGCGAGATTTCCGCCCAGCACTATGCCTTCCTAATAGGCGAAGACGACTTCGACCAAGTCTTCGCCCGCATCCGTGGGCGAGGGCTCCAGCACTGGGCAGACCCTGGCAAGCACCGCGCCGACGAAATCAACCACAACGACGGCGGCCGCGGGGTGTATTTCGAGGATCCCGACGGTCATCTCCTTGAGGTCATCACCCGGCCTTACGGCAGCGGCGGGTAGGTGCCGCCCCCCATCGCCGCTTAGCGAAAGTCGATGAAGCGTAGAGCGGCAGCGGTGTGGGTATCAGTCGCATCAAGCCCGTCTTCTTGGCGAAAGTAGCGAGACAAATTCGCTAACGGCTAGAGGCCGCGCTTACGGAAGAACTGAGCTAAAGCGATGGAGCTGGGATCGCCAGCTGGGGCGAAAGAGACCCGTCTAGAGAAGCCCGGCCAGCCAGACTGACCGGCCGAAGGAAAAGCCACATCTGTATCCGCGATCGCGATCAGCGCGGCCCGCCGCCCAGGCCGCGGGCCTCGAGGAAGGCCGCGAGATAGTCGATAAAGGCCTGCACCTTGCGCGTCGCCCGGCGATGGCTGGGGTAGACGGCGAGGATCAACGGGCCGAAAGCGTCCGGATCGAAGTCGTACTCAGTCATCACCTGCAGCAACTGGCCGCTCTCCAGATAGGGCTTCACACTCCACAACGGGCAGCTGTGCAGCCCTGCGCCCATCAGGGTATTAGCCAGCAGCAGGTCGTAATTGTCGCTCTGCAGGCGAGCCGCCGGCTGGGGGACGCGCATGCGCATCCCAGCCAGGGACAGCCACCAGTAGTTCTGGTCCAGTGCCGGATGGCGGTAGATCAGCCATTGATGGCGGTCGAAGGTTTCCGGGCTGACCGCTGCCGGATTGGCGGCCAGATACGCCGGGCTGGCGCACAGCACTATGCGGTTTTGCCCCAGGGGTTTGGCGATCAACCCCGGCAGGTCGCTGCGGCCCTCGCGCAATGCCAGGTCGTAACCCCCCTCGACCAGATCGACGAAGGCATCGCACAGGTCCACCCGCAGTTTGATCTGCGGATGGGCGGCGAGAAAGCCGGCACAGGCCTCATCGAGAAAGGCCCGGCCAAACGCCAGCGGCGCGGTCAACCTCAGGTTGCCATGCAGGCCGTGCTGCAACTGGCCGATCTCCTCACCGGCGTCATGCAGACGCTGCAACACCTGGCGGGCGGTTTCCAGATAGAGCCGGCCGGCCTCGGTCAACGCCGTACGCCGGGTGCTGCGCTCGAACAGTTGCGCGCCCAGTTCGGCCTCCAGATGGCTGACGGCCTTGGTCAAGGCCGAGGGCGTTTTACCCAACTGCTCGGCCGCACGACTGAAACTGCCGTGCTCGGCGGTGGCGACAAACATGCTCAGGGCGCCGAGCTTGTCCATGTTGCTTTTCCTATTTGGCAAAAAGGTTTTGCGCAGTAACGGTGTTCTGCCGGTCTGCGCCAGGCGCTAGTCTCGCGGCCAGACCAATAAAAACTAGAGGCAGCTCTGATGCAACGATTTATTCCAAGTCTGTTGGCCGCCGCGATGGCTTTTTCCTCGATGGAAGCCATAGCCGCCGCCGATCTGCTGCTGTTCAACGGCAAGGTGTTCACCGCCGAGCCCGGCCAACCACTGGCCCAAGCGGTGGCCGTGGAGAACGGCAAGATCCTCAAAGTCGGTAGCGATGCCGAGATCAAGGCCCTGGCCGATGCCGATACGCAACTGATCGATCTCGCCGGCAAGGTGCTGATGCCCGGCATGATCGACACCCACAGCCATCCGATAATGGCTGCGCTCGACAGCATGGGCTCCAACCTCTACGACGAGGTGAAGCCGCTGCCCGAGCTCGAACAATGGATACTCGCCGAGGATCAGGCCGGCCGCGCGCGCCGGGCCGACGTGGTCAGCATTGCCGGGGTCAGCTCGGCCTATTGGGAACAGAGCGAGGGGCTGGGCAAGATCTTCAATCGGGGCCGTTGGGCCAAGCAACCCGTGGTGCTGAACGGCATCGACGGCCATACCGGCTGGGCCAACAACGCCATGCTCAAGCGCCTGAAAATCGACGCGGCACTGGTCAAGAGCCTGTCAGAGAAAGAACGCGGCTATATCGGCCATGCCGCCGACTTCACCCCCACTGGTTATCTGGCCGAAAATGGCTGGGACCGGGTGCGTAGCCAGCTACCCGAACCCAGCGAAGCCGACATGCTCAACGCCGCCCGCGAGGCGGTGAAAGTCAACAACCAGTACGGCGTCACCGCCTGGATGGACGCTGCGGCCAACGCCGGCAACGGCGACTCGCTGTTCGAGCTGCGCCCCACCGAGCAGGATATCGGGGTGCTGCCGCTGTACCGCAAGCTCGCCGAGGACGGCGAACTCAAGGCCCACGTCGCCGCCCTGCTGATCGCCCATCCACAAAGCAAGCCGGCCGACTTGGCCGTGCTGGACAAGGTCATGCAGAAGTTTCAAGGCGTGCCGAACCTGACGCTCCCCGGCATCAAGATATTCGCCGACGGCGTCATGGAGTTTCCCGGACAGACCGCGGCGGTGATCGACCCGTTCAAAAACAGCCTCAAGCGCGGCGAACTGCTGATCGACCCGGCGAACTTCGGCGAGCTGGTGGTGGCGGCCGAGAAGCGCGACTGGATCATGCATATGCACGCGGTCGGCGACCGCGCGGTGCGCGAGTCGCTGAACGGCTTCGAGTATGCGCGCAAGCTCAATCCGACACCGATGGCCCACAGCATCAGCCACCTGCAACTGGTCAATCCCCAGGAGTTTGCGCGCTTCAAGCAACTCGGCGTGATTGCCTCCATGCAACTGCTCTGGGCCACCGCCGAGACCTACACCGAGGAGTTGGTCAAACCCTATATCAGCGCCTTCGCCTATCAGTACCAGTATCCGGCGCGCTCGCTGCACCAGGCCGGTGCGACCATTGCCGGTGCCAGCGACTGGCCGGTGTCCAGCCCCAACCCGTGGAACGCCATCGCCCAGGCCAGCACCCGCAAGGGCCCGCTCGGGGTGCTCAACAGCGCCGAGAGCATCGACCGCGAAAGCATGTTCTACGCCTACACCCGCAACGCGGCCAAGGCCCTGCGCCTGGAGCAGCAGATCGGCTCCCTGGCACCCGGCAAACAGGCCGACCTGATCGTCCTCGACCGCGATGTATTCAAGGTCAGCGACGCGGAACTGTTCGACACCCAGGTAGTGCAGACCTTCTTCGCCGGCCAGGCGGTGTACAGCGCCGAGCAGAGCAAGACTGTCGCGCAAGCGCAATAAACCCTTCCCCCGAGCAACATTGTCTGCCCCCGCCCAGCCGTAACGGTCCTGCTCCCCGTTGCCGCTGAGGCCGGGCGCAGCCTTAAGCGTCACCCTATAACAACAAGGAAATCCCCATGCACACAGTCAAAGCCATAACCCTGGCAGGTCTCACCCTGCTCACCTTGAGCACGGCACAGGCCGTCGAACTGAACGACCAGTTCGGCCTGGTCATCACCCCCAAGATTGTCAGCGATTACCGCTCCAGCGGCATCTCACAAACCCTGGGTGATCCGGCCGCCCAATTGGATCTCATGCTCACCCATGCCAGCGGCCTGTATGCCGGCGCCTGGACCACCAATGTCGACTTCGGCAAATTCATCGACGAAGAAGGCAACGATCACAGCTTCAACACCCGTCAGGAAGTCGACTACTACGCCGGCTACTACTGGCAGCTGACCGACGACATCAGCCTGGACACCATGTACGGCAAATACACCTACCCGGGTGAGAGCCAGTTCAACTCCAGCGACATCACCGCCACCCTGGATATGTATGGGGTGTTTCTCGGTGCCAAACACACGGTCGACACCGATGAAGACACCTTCACCAGCTTTATCGGCTACCACACCCAGTTGCCATTCGAGGTCGGCTTCGAAGCCCGCTTCGAAAATGTCGACTACAAGGACGAGGCATTCTTCAATCGCGACTTTAGCCACGCCGAGGAAGACTATAACAACTGGAGTCTCGGCCTGACTCGCGACCTGGTCGGGGTTACCTGGGGCCTGAGCTACGTCGACACCGACCTGTCGGACAGCGAATGCCTGAGTTTCTCCGGTTACGACGACCTGTGCAGCGCCACCCTGGTCGTCAGCGCCAGCAAGACCTTCTAACCGGCCGCCGCCCAACCACCGCCCGCTTCCTGCGCCATGCGCCGTCGAAATCGGCCAGCCCTCTGGCGCTGCGGGCTTGGCTCCGACTGCAGGCTCAACCAGCCACGGCTTGGTAACGCTGCCCCGAGCCGGCTGCCGGTGAGGCCTAGCCCGCCGCCGCAGGCGCGCAAGGCCGGCTGGAGTAGCGGCGCTCAATGCCCCCCAACAAAAACCAGAGCAGCAGCCCGTCTCTCAAGGAGAACTCAGTAATGAGCAAGGTCACCGCTAGCCCGCAACGCCCTCCGCTGATCGAACAACGCTCGATCGATTACATCCCCGAGGCCGAGCGCCATGGCAGCCTCTACAGCCAGTTCAGCCTTTGGCTCGGCGCCAACCTGCAGATCACCGCGATAGTCACAGGGGCCTTGGCCGTGGTGCTGGGCGGCGACGTGTTCTGGTCGCTGATCGGCTTGCTGGTCGGTCAGCTGTTCGGCGGCGCGGTGGTGGCCCTGCATGCCGCCCAGGGGCCCAAGCTCGGGCTGCCGCAGATGATCTCCAGCCGCGTGCAGTTCGGGGTCTACGGTGCGGCCATCCCGATTGTGCTGGTGTGCCTGATGTATCTCGGCTTCAGCGCCACCGGCGCGGTCTTGTCGGGACAGGCCATCGCCCAGTTGATCGAGGTCAGCGACAGCGCCGGCATCCTGATCTTCGCGGCCTGCATCGCGTTCCTGACCCTGTTCGGTTATCGGGTCATCCACCTGGTCGGCAAGGTCACCAGTGTGCTCGGCATCATTGCCTTCGCTTACCTGTTCACCCGCCTGCTGACGCTCAACGATATCGGCCTGCTGCTGGACAACCGCCACTTCGGCTGGAGTTCCTTCCTGCTGGCGGTGTCCCTCTCGGCGTCCTGGCAGATCGCCTTCGGCCCCTATGTGGCCGACTATTCGCGTTACCTGCCGAGCAAGACCTCGTCCTGGAAGACCTTCACCGCCGTCGGCCTCGGCACCGTGCTGGGCGCCCAGGCCTCGATGGTGCTGGGGGTGTTCGCGGCGGCGTTGGCGGGCGCGAATTTCCGCGGCCACGAGGTGGCCACCCTAGTCGGGCTGGGCAGCACCGGGGTGATGGCCGCCCTGCTGTATTTGAGCGTGGTGCTCGGCAAGGTCACGGTCTCCACCCTCAACGCCTATGGCAGCTTCATGTGCATGGCCACCGTCATCAGTGGCTTCCGCGGTCGCCTGCAGATCTCCGCCGTGCAGCGCATGCTGTTCGTGTTGGCGATTGTCGGCGCCTCCACCGCCCTCGCCCTGCTCGGCCAAAACTCGTTTCTGAGTGCATTCAAGTTCTTCATCCTGTTCCTGCTGACCTTCTTCACGCCCTGGAGCGCGATCAACCTGGTGGACTATTACTTCATCAACAAGGAGCGTTATGACGTGCAGGCGCTGTCGGACCCCGATGGCCGCTACGGCCGTTGGAACGTGATGGGGATCAGCGTGTATGTCACCGGCGTGTTGATTCAGCTGCCCTTCGTCGACACCCACTTCTACACCGGGCCGATGGTCGCGCAACTCGGCGGCATCGATATCTCCTGGATAGTCGGTCTGCTGGTACCGGGCATTCACTATTACCTGCTGGCCAGGACATCGGCCGTGGCTACGTCAGAACGCACCCAAGAGGTCTGAGTGCGACTCCGCCGGCATGGCTGTCACGTCATGGCCGGCGGGCATGGCTGGATCACCGAGGAGGCCACACAGGCCACTAGGTTCGCGCGCCGAACTACCGGGCGGGGATGCCCCGGAGGCCGCCGGCCTCGGCGGCGCCAGCAAAACCTCTTAAGTAGCACCCTCTAATAAGCGGCATGGGCCGGCGAGTTTGAAAGCGTTTTTCGGATTGCCTTAACCCCGCCAGCCGGCAACACTCTCGCCTCATTTGCAGGCCAGGAGATTGCCGTGAGACTCGCCGACTACGCCCGCTTATTGCTGCTCGCCGCCATCTGGGGCGCCAGCTTCCTGTTTATGCGGATCATAGTGCCGGTGCTCGGCGCCCTGCCGAGTGCTTTTTTCCGCGTCTCGCTGGCCGCCGTCGGCCTGGTGGTGATCCTCCTGGTGCTACGACTGAACTGGGATTTTCGCGGCAAGTTCAAGCAGTGTTTGCTGCTCGGCGTGATCAACTCGGGGATTCCCGCCGCCCTGTATTGCGCCGCCGCCCAGGTGCTGCCGGCCGGCTATTCGGCCATTTTCAATGCCACCACGCCGCTGATGGGCGTCATAATCGGCGCGCTGTTCTTCGCCGAAGGCTTGACCCCGAGCAAAGCCGGCGGCGTGCTGCTGGGACTGCTGGGCGTCGGTCTGCTGACCCGTACCGGGCCAGTCGCGTTCGATGCGCAACTGCTCTGGGGCGCCGCGGCCTGCCTGATCGCCACCGCCTGCTACGGCTTTGCCGGCTTTCTCACCCGCCGCTGGCTGGGCCCGGACGGCCTGGATAATCGTCTGGCCGCCTGCGGCAGCATGTTCGGAGCAACCCTGTGCCTACTGCCGCTGTTCGCCTATTCCACCATCAGCCAGCCACCGGCGAGTTGGGGCGGTAGCAGCGTCTGGCTGTCATTGGCCGGACTGGGCCTGGTCTGCACGGCCTATGCCTATGTGCTGTATTTCCGCTTGCTTAGTGATATCGGCCCGATCAAGGCGACCACCGTGACCTTTCTGATTCCACCCTTCGGGGTGTTCTGGGGCGTGCTGTTGCTCGACGAACAACTGTCCTGGGCCTACCTCTACGGCGGCGTATTGATCGGGTTGGCGCTATGGCTGGTCTTGAGGCCGGCGCCAGCGCCGGCGATGGCACAAGAGTCGGCGTAGGGCGGACATGCCGTTTTCGGCTTGTCCGCCGCAGAAGCTGGACAGGGCTTCGCTACCGGCTCCTCAAACCCCGCACAGCAAAAGGCCGCCAGCCGGCGGCCTCGAGCAAAGCAACCGGCCTAAGAACCTGTTCAAGATCGTCGCGAGCGCAGGTCAGGCAAGGCGAAAACAGGCGAGGACGCGGAGTTTACGAGTTGTAAATGAGCAGTCCGAGCCTGTTTTCAACGCAGCATGGCCAAGCGCAGCAGATATTGAACAGGTTCTTACTGCACCAACTCCTGCTCGCTAAACATATCGCTGAACAGCATGCTGGAGAGGTAGCGCTCGCCGGAGTCGGGCAGGATCACCACTATGGTCTTGCTCTGCATTTCCGGACGCTCGGCCAGGCGCACCGCTGCCGCCATCGCCGCGCCGCAGGAGATGCCACAGAGGATGCCTTCCTCGCGCATCAGCCGTAGCGCCATGGCCTTGGCCTCCTCGTCGCCGACCAGTTCGACCCGGTCGACCATCGACAGATCGAGGTTCTTCGGCACGAAACCGGCACCAATGCCCTGGATCTTGTGCGGGCTCGGCTTGATCTCTTCACCCGCCAGCGCCTGGGTGATGACCGGAGAGCCGATCGGCTCCACCGCCACCGAAAGAATCGGTTTGCCACAGGTTTTCTTGATATAGCGCGACACGCCGGTAAGGGTGCCACCGGTGCCGACACCGGAGACCAGCACATCAACGGCGCCGTCGGTGTCGCGCCAGATTTCCGGGCCGGTGGTCTTCTCGTGGATCGCCGGGTTGGCCGGGTTGTCGAACTGCTGCGGCAGGAAGTATTGGCTCGGGTCCGCAGCGGCGATTTCCGTGGCCTTGTCGATGGCACCCTTCATACCCTTGGCGGGATCGGTCAGTACCAGCTCGGCGCCTAGGGCTTTCAACACCTTACGCCGCTCCAAGCTCATGGACGCCGGCATGGTCAGCAGCAGCTGATAACCACGGGCGGCAGCGACGAAAGCCAAGCCAATGCCGGTATTTCCGGAGGTTGGCTCGACAATAGTCATGCCTGGCTTGAGCGCACCACGCTCCTCGGCGTCCCAGACCATGCTGGCGCCAATCCGGCATTTAACCGAATAGGCCGGGTTACGCCCCTCGATCTTGGCCAGGATAGTCACACCCTTGGGGCCTAGACGGTTGATAAACACCAAGGGCGTATTGCCAATGGACTGGGCGTTGTCTGCGTAGATACGGCTCATGGCGGTGTCCTTCTGCGTGGGCTGCCGGAAAAACTTCAAGCCTAAAACTACGCCGGGGGGGCGTCCAGTTCGCTCGCCGCCAATGAGTACACGACACGGTGACAGCCGCGGGCTGACTCGCCATTCAGTGACTGAATGGCCCGTCTGCGTTCACAGTCGCGTCTCCCGCGCGTTATAGTCGGCTTTTTTCAAATACTGAACCGCCGGGTTTTCTACCCAGGCGTTACCGTTCGAGGATTTTCCGATGAAGTTCGAAGGCACCCAGTCTTACGTCGCCACCGACGATCTCAAGCTTGCAGTCAACGCCTCCATCACCCTGGAGCGCCCGCTGCTGGTCAAGGGCGAGCCCGGTACCGGCAAGACCATGCTCGCCGAGCAGTTGGCGGAATCCTTCGGCGCCCGGCTGATCACCTGGCACATCAAATCCACCACCAAGGCCCACCAAGGCCTTTACGAGTACGACGCGGTCAGCCGCCTGCGCGACTCGCAGCTGGATTCCGACAAGGTTCACGACGTTCGCAACTACATCAAGAAGGGCAAGCTCTGGGAGGCCTTCGAGAGCGATGAGCGGGTGATTCTGCTGATCGACGAGATCGACAAGGCCGACATCGAGTTCCCCAACGACCTGCTGCAAGAACTCGACAAGATGGAGTTCTACGTTTACGAGACCAACGAGACGATCAAGGCGAAGAAACGCCCGATCATCATCATCACCTCGAACAACGAAAAAGAGCTGCCGGACGCCTTCCTGCGCCGCTGCTTCTTCCACTACATCGCCTTCCCGGACCGTACCACGCTGCAGAAGATCGTCGATGTGCATTACCCGGACATCAAGAAGGATCTGGTCAGCGAAGCCCTCGACGTGTTCTTCGATGTGCGCAAGGTGCCTGGCCTGAAGAAGAAGCCCTCCACCTCCGAACTGGTCGATTGGCTGAAACTGCTGATGGCCGACAACATCGGCGAAGCGGTATTGCGCGAACGCGATCCGACCAAGGCCATCCCGCCGCTGGCTGGCGCCCTGGTGAAGAATGAGCAGGACGTGCAACTGCTCGAGCGCCTGGCCTTTATGAGCCGCCGCGCCAGCCGCTGATTTTCTCCCCTCTCCCCTTCGGAGAGGAAATGTCATTCGCAAGACCCGTAGGGTGGATTAGCCGCAGCGCGGCGTAATCCACCACCGGCACCGCCAGGTGCCGCCTGCGGCGGCATTGGTGGATTACGCTGCGCTAATCCACCCTACGGAATATCCATTGGAGCATCGCCATGCTGCTCAACCTGTTCAACGAAATGCGCGCGGCCAAGGTGCCGGTCTCGGTGCGCGAGCTGCTCGACCTGATCAACGCGCTGAAACACAACATCGTGTTCGCCGATATGGACGAGTTCTACTTCCTCGCCCGCACCATCCTGGTCAAGGACGAGCGGCATTTCGACAAGTTCGACCGGGCCTTCGGCGCCTACTTCAAGGGCCTGGAAAACCTCAATCAGCACATCGAGGCACTGATCCCCGATGAATGGCTGCGCAAGGAGTTCGAGCGCCTGCTGACCGATGAGGAACGGGCGAACATCCAGTCCCTCGGCGGCCTGGACAAGCTGATCGAGGAGTTCAAGAAGCGCCTCGAAGAGCAAAAGGAACGCCACGAAGGCGGCAGCAAGTGGATCGGCACCGGCGGCACCAGCCCGTTCGGCTCCGGCGGTTTCAACCCGGAAGGCATCCGCGTCGGCGACGCCGGCAAGCGCCAGGGCCGGGCGGTCAAGGTCTGGGATCAGCGCGAGTACAAGAACCTCGACGATCAGGTCGAACTCGGCACGCGCAACATCAAGGTCGCCCTGCGCCGCCTGCGCAAGTTCGCCCGCCAGGGTGCGCAGGACGAGCTGGATCTGGATGGCACCATCGACTTCACCGCCCGCGATGGCGGCCTGCTGAACATCCAGATGCGCCCGGAACGCCGCAACAATGTGAAGCTGCTGATTCTGTTCGACATCGGCGGCTCGATGGATGCCCACGTCAAGGTCTGCGAGGAGCTGTTCTCGGCCTGCAAGACCGAGTTCAAACACTTGGAGTACTTCTACTTCCACAACTTCGTCTACGAGTCGGTGTGGAAGAACAACCTGCGGCGCACCTCCGAGCGCTTCTCCACCCAGGATCTGCTGCACAAGTACGGCGCCGATTACAAAGTGGTGTTCGTCGGCGATGCAGCCATGGCGCCTTATGAAATCACCCAGGCCGGCGGCAGCGTCGAGCATTGGAACGAGGAGCCGGGTTACGTCTGGATGCAGCGTTTCCGGGAGAAGTACAAGAAGCTCATCTGGATCAACCCCTACCCCAAGGACACCTGGAACTACACCGCCTCGACCAACATCGTCCGCGATCTATTGGAGGATCAGATGTACCCACTGAGCCTGCGCGGGCTGGAAGACGGGATGAAGTTTTTGTCCAAATGAACAACGGGCCCGCTGGGGCCCGTTTCGTTTAACCCTGGATATGCCTGTAACCCTGGATGGGCCTGCCGTAGGCTGGGTAGAACGCAGTGACAAAACGGCAGGAAAGCCGTTTTGCACAGCTTTAGCTGCCCGTAGGGTGAGGTGCATGGATGCACCTCATGAAACCCAGCCTACGTCCTACACAGTTAAACATCCCCCCTCCTCAGCTGCGCCCCTGGGCCACGCATTCGCCGCGCCGCCACAGGCTCCATTCGCCCGGCTGGTACAGGGTCCAGCGCTCGTTTTCGGTCAAGGGCTCGGTGGCCAGCAGCGTCACCACATCGTTTGGCGTGGTTTCCGCCTGAAAATCCACTATCACATCGACATCTTTCAAGCGCGCCGGGCCAAAAGGAGCACGGCGGGTAATCTGCGCCAACTTGCTCGAACAGAAGGCGAACAACCAATCGCCATCGCTCAGCAGGCAGTTGAACACCCCTTGAGTACGGTAGATGGCACAGGCACGGACCAACGCGGGCAACAGTTCTTCCACCGCGACCGGCTCGGGGAAGGCCGTGCGCACCTGGTTGAGCAGATCGCAAAAGGCCGCCTCACTATCGGTATCACCGACCGGCCGGTAGAAGCCCGGGGTCGGCTGAAAGTCCGCCAACTGGCCGTTATGGGCGAAGCACCAGTTGCGCCCCCACAACTCGCGAACGAACGGATGGGTATTGGCCAAGCAGACCTTGCCGACGTTGGCCTGGCGGATATGGCCGATCACCACCTCGCTCTTGATCGGGTAGCGCTGCACCAGCTTGGCCACTTCCGAGTCCACGCTCGCCGCCGGGTCCTGGAACAGCCGCAAGCCGCGGCCTTCGTAGAAGGCGATGCCCCAGCCATCGCGGTGCGGGCCGGTACCGCCGCCACGCTGCATCAGCCCGGTGAAGCTGAAGACGATATCGGTCGGCACATTGGCGCTCATGCCCAGCAATTCACACATGGCTCAGGATTCTCGCTTCAAGGCGTTACGCAATAATCCCGCTTCCGCATCCAGGCGGGCCTGCAGTGCCTGGCGGCCCACCGGCAGAAAACGGGTCAGCACGCGCCAGGCGCCGCCGAGCAGATCGCCCGAACGGCGCGGAATCAGATGCACATGCAGGTGCGGCACATGCTGGTTGGCCGCCGGGCCGTCATTGAGCAGGAGATTAATCCCCTCACTGCCGTAGCCCGAACCGCGCAACGCCCGGGTCATTCGCTCAGCCAAGGTCAGCAGATGCGCGCGGGCGGCAGCAGACAGATCGCTCAAATAAGGTGCGTGCTCGCGGCTGACGATCAGCACATGGGCCGGGCGCAAGGGGTAGATGTCGAGGATGACGAGAAAGTGCTCGTCCTCAAACAGCCGATGGGCCGGCAGCTGGCCGGCCGCGATGGCGCAGAACACACAGTCCATGGGCTTTCCTTAATCGCAGGTGGCCCATGCTGAACGGCTCGGCGGGTAGGTGCAAGGTTACAGCCGCGGCTCGATGCGAAAACGGCGGGCGCCACTCTGGTCTAAACGGGTCTCCACCTGCGCTGCGGGGTCGCGCGCCAGCACCTCGCGCAGGCTCGGCTCATCCTCGACGGCCGGCGCTGCCTGGGTATTACGCGCCTGCCACCAGCGCTCGAGCGGCCAACGCAGAGCAACAAACAACAGGTAGAGCGCAAAAGCGAGTAAGCCATACATCGCCAGATCCGCCACCGCCCGCCAGGCGTTGTTGCCCACCTTGAACAGCAAGTCCAGGGCCGTGATGGCGATGGCTGGAGCGAACAGCTCCTTGGTCGGATCGATGATGGTCGGGCTCAGCAACAACACCGCAACCAGCAGCCGCAGCGGCTCACGCAGGTAGCGCCACATCCAGCTGGTCAGGCGGAACCACACCAGCAGGCAGCCAAGCGCTGCGATTCCGTATGCGGCCCAGGCGAGCAGATAGTCGTTCTCGGTCATGAGTGTTCGTGGCGGGCCTGACAAAGGGGCGCTTATGATAACGGCTTTTCGCCGGCCCGGCGCGCTCGCTATCGGCCGCATCCGCTCTGGAGTTGCAACATGTCGCAAGCCCCCATCGCCCGAATAGAGAACGGCAACGACCCCTACCGCTGGCTGGAAAACCGCGACGCCGCGGAAGTACTCGAGCACCTCAAGGCGGAAAATGCCTATCTCGAAGCGGAACTGGCGGATCAGAGCGCACTGCGCGAGGCGTTGTTTCAGGAGATCAAAGGCCGCATCCGCGAGACCGATCTCTCGCTGCCCTCGCCCTGGGGGCCCTATCTGTATTACACCCGCACCACTGCCGGTGATGAATACCCACGGCATTACCGCTGCCCACGCCCGGCGGACGACTCACTGAGCGTGGACGAAAGCCGTGAAGAGTTGCTGCTCGATCCCAATGCCCTGGCCGCCGGCGGCTTTCTCTCCCTCGGCGCCTTCACTATCAGCCAGGATCACGCGCGCCTGGCCTACAGCCTGGATACCAGCGGCGACGAGATCTATCAGCTGTACGTCAAGGAGCTGGCCAGCGGCCAGATCAGCGCGCTGCCTTTCGAGGACTGCGACGGCAGCCTGACCTGGGCCAACGACAACCAGACGCTGTTCTTCGGCGAGCTGGATGACACCCACCGCCCGCACAAGCTCTACCGCCACACCTTGGGCAACGCGGGCGCCGAGCTGGTGTTCGACGAACCGGACGGGCGTTTCTTCCTCAATTGCTACCGCGCCAGCTCCGAGCGTCAACTGGTGCTGCTGCTGGGCAGCAAAACCACCAGCGAAGCCTGGGTGCTCGACGCCGACACGCCGCACGGCGACTTCACCTGCCTGGCCCCCCGTGAGGAAGGCCACGAGTACTACGTTGATCACGGCAAGGTTGACCACGGCCAGGTCGACCACGGCAAGCCCGATGGCGACTGGGCCTGGCTGATCCGCAGCAACCAGGCCGGCATCAACTTCGCCCTGTACCAGGCCCCCAGCGCCAGCACACCGAGCCGCGCCGACTGGCAAAACCTGATCCCCCATGACGCTGCAGTGATGCTGGAGGCCGTCAACCTGAACGCCAACGCCATCGTCCTCAGCCTGCGCGAAGGCGGCCTGCCGATCATCGAAGTTCACGCCCACGGCCAAGCGCCGGCGCGCGTGCAACTGCCGGACGCCGCCTACAGCCTGCATGTGCAAGACAGCCTGGAGTTCGACAGCCCGGTCATCCGCCTGCGCTACGAGGCGCTGAACCGTCCCGCGCAAGTACGCCAACTGCACCTGAGCAGCGGCGAACAAAAAGTCTTGAAAGAAACCCCGGTGGAAGGCCCGTTCGACGCCGACGCTTATGTCAGCCAACGCCTCTGGGCCACTGCGGCAGACGGCAGCCAGGTGCCCATCAGCCTGGTGGCCAAGCGCGAAGTCCTCGGCCAGCCCGCGCCGCTGTATCTGTACGGCTATGGCGCTTACGGCGAAAGCCTCGATCCCTGGTTCTCCCACGCCCGCCTGAGCCTGCTGGAGCGCGGTTTCGTCTTCGCCATCGCCCACGTACGCGGCGGCGGTGAACTGGGCGAAGCCTGGTATCGCGCCGGCAAGCTGGAACACAAAGCCAACAGCTTCGGCGACTTCATCGCCTGCGCCGAACACCTGATCGCCGCGGGTTATACCAGCCCGCAACAACTGGCCATCAGCGGCGGCAGCGCCGGCGGCCTGCTGATCGGCGCGGTGCTCAACCAACGCCCGGAGCTGTTCGCCGCGGCGATTGCCGAAGTGCCCTTCGTCGACGTGCTCAACACCATGCAGAACCCCGACCTGCCGCTGACCATCACCGAATACGACGAATGGGGCGACCCGCACGAACCCGAGGTGTACGAACGGCTCAAAAGCTACGCCCCCTACGAAAACGTCAGCGCCCAGCCCTACCCGGCCATCCTCGCCGTCGCCGGCTATAACGACAGCCGCGTGCAGTACTGGGAAGCCGCCAAATGGGTGGCGAAACTGCGCGCCAACAAGACCGACCACCACTTGCTGCTGCTCAAGACCGACCTAGGTGCCGGGCATGGCGGGATGAGTGGGCGCTATCAGGGCTTGAAGGAAGTGGCGCTGGAGTATGGTTTTCTGTTGAAGGTGTTGGGGCTAGCCTGAACCTAGCTCGAATGCAGCCATAGGCGTGATCCGGGGCTTCCTCGGATTGCATAGCCAACGCCATGCCATCCGGGCTACTCACCAAGTCGGCACCAGGAGAAGAAATCGAGTGCAGCGCTTACTCTTTATCTGTAGCCAGAATCGCCTGCGCAGCCCCACTGCGGAGCTGCTGTTCAGCATGGAACCGAGCCTGGAAACCCTGTCGGCCGGGATAAGCAACGAGGCGGAGAACCCCCTCACGCCCGAAGCGCTGGAATGGGCGGACCTGATCTTCGTGATGGAGCAAATCCATAAGCGCAAACTGACCCAGCGCTTTGCCCGCCACCTGAAGGGCAAGCGGGTGATCTGCCTGGATATTCCGGATGTCTACGCCTACATGGACCCGGAACTGATCAAACTGCTGCTGGCCAAGGTCAGCCCCTTTCTCAAATAACGCCGAGGGCTCACCGCAAGACCCTAACCCGCATTCGGCGCAATGCGCTGCACGCTCAGATCATCAAAAACCACATCAAGTCGGCTAGCTTCGATGGTATCGACACATTGTCAGGCGTAGCCGCGTACCTGAATAACCACAGTGCCAAGACAAGTCGAGGTGCTGAGTTCAGCCCCGATGACAGTCAGCAGACGGGTACAGCGACTGGGTATCGCCTTCCCTTGATCCTGCCGCTAAACAGACACAGGCAGACCGCAAGCTAGTAGCAGCCCAACTCACAATAGAAAGGGGGGGATAAATTTTGGGTACAAACACCGGGTACAACCCAGAACTGAAAAGCCCTGTAACTCATTGAATTACAGGGCTTTTTTAGATATGGCGGGGAAATAGGGATTCGAACCCTAGGTGCTATCGCTAACACAACGGATTTCGAATCCGTCCCGTTCGGCCACTCCGGCATCTCCCCAGCGGCGCGCATGATAACAGCTCAAAAGCCTTGGGCGAAGCCCCGGCGATAGAATTTTTCGCATGCTATCAGATGCTTGCGTGAACGATGTCGCAGCCACTCATCCCGGCAAGCTGCCACAACGAAAAAGAGAAGCCGAAGCTTCTCCTTTCATTTCACGCTCGTCAGGATTCAAGCTGTCAGCTTGGTCAAGGCTTCGCGGTACTTGTCGGCGGTTTTCTGCGCCACTTCAAGCGGCACAGCAGGGGCCGGCGGCTCTTTGTTCCAACCCGTAGACTCCAGCCAATCGCGCACGAACTGCTTATCGAAGCTCGGCGGGTTCTGCCCTTCGACATAACTCTCGGTCGGCCAGAAACGGCTGGAGTCCGGCGTCAACACTTCGTCCATCAGGGTCAGCGTGCCGTCTTCGTCCAGGCCGAATTCGAACTTGGTGTCAGCGATGATGATCCCGCGGGTGGCCGCATATTCGACCGCCGCGCTGTACAAGGCGATAGCGGTGTCACGCACCTTCGCCGCCAGTTCTTTACCGATGATCGCCTCGCACTGCTCGAACGCGATGTTCTCATCGTGATCGCCCACTGCCGCCTTGGTCGACGGGGTGAAGATCGGCTGCGGCAACTTGGAGGCTTCTTTCAGCCCGGCCGGCAGTTGAATACCACAGACCGTGCCGCTCTTTTGGTACTCCTTCCAACCCGAACCGGCGATGTAGCCGCGCACGATGGCTTCCACCGCAATCGGCTGCAAACGCTTGGCCACCACCGCACGCCCTTCCACCAAGGGCAATTCGGCAACAGACACCACGTCTTCAACCTTGTCGCCGGTGAAGTGGTTCGGCACCACGCCCGCGAGCTTGTCGAACCAGAAGTTGGAGATGGCGGTGAGGATCTTGCCCTTGTCCGGAATCGGCTCGGCGAGGATCACGTCGAACGCCGACAGGCGATCGGTGGCCACCATCAGCATGCGCTTGGCGTCAATTTCGTACAGGTCCCGAACTTTGCCGGAGTAGATTTTCTTCAGGCTCAAGGTGGAGGGAGTGGTCATGTCAGGGTTTCCGCCTTTATTAAACGAAACAGGCGAAACCGAGTGGGTTTCGCCTATCGGCTTCTTATAGAACTGCATTTAGGGCCTTGGCTCACGCCAGCGCAGCGCCGGCCCTGGCAGACGGCTGGCCAGGTAGGCAAACGACTGCCTACCCAGTGCCTGGAACGTCGAGGCGCAACCTAGCCGAGGTGTTCCTGGATCAAGCTCAGCACCCGCCGCGCCACATCTGCCGGCGCGACAGTATTGAGGTCTTTCTCCACGGTTACCTGCACGCCGTCGCCAACCTTGGTCAGGCGAACCTGATAACGCTCGGCACGCGCGTCGATCTCTTCTTTGCTCGGCGCACTGCCCCACAACGTGCCCCAGAAACCAGGTTTCTTGTCCTTGGTTTCGGCGCCTTCGGCGAGATTGATGTAGTACACGCCAAGGGTACGGTTGAGGTCATCGACCCGCACGTCAGCCGTTTCCAGGGAGCGGCCAACGCTGGACCAGGCGCGATCGAAATCGGCGCCAAGGTTCAAAATCGGGTTGCCGTTGCCGTCCTCAGACAGGCTCACCCGACTCGGCGCATCGAAGTCGCGCGCGGCCAGCAGCGAGACGGAGCCACCCTGCTCGGCACTGCGCGCCAAGCTGGCGAGCATCTCGTCGAGCAGCGCAGCTTCCAGGCTGGCGTTCGCGGACTTGCTGGAGAAATCGACATTGGCGCTGCTGCCGGCCGGCCGTTCGGCGCTGACAACGAAAATCTCGCTGGTATTGCGCTGCACACCGGGCTCGATGCGTACCCGCACACGGGCCTGACTCTCTGGATCCACCCCTGCCACACGACTGCTCAGACGCCGCGCCATGGACGCAGAGAGCTCGTCGAAACGCTGCCAGTCAGTGCTGAATTCGCCCGTCTGCGGGCGCTCTTCGGCAATCCGGAAACCGTTATCTTCGAAGAACTGACGAGCCACCGGCCAGACTTCTGCCGGTGCGCGGCGAGCCATCACCCAACGCGCCTCGCCACTTTTTTGCAGGCTGAACTCGCTCGAGTCAGCCTGTGCTGGCAAGGCCAGCGGACGCGGTACGTCGAACTCACCCTCGGCGGTCGAGTCAGCCACATTGCGTGGCACCGGCAGCAGCGGGTCGAGGCGCTTGGTATCGGCGCCCGTTGGAATCTGCATCGGTGCAGTCTGGCGTTCGATCAGATAATCACTGCCACGATCGCGGAAATAGCCATCTTCACCCCAGATCCAGCCGCAACCGCTGGTACTGGAGATGATCACGGCAAGTGCGGAGAGTCCGGCCAGTCGCTTCATGCGTAGTATTTCCTCGATTAAACCAATACGCCGGACTGGCGCAAGGCCTGACGCAGCGGTTCATGACAACGCGGACTGAGCCAGGTCAGAGGCAGGCGGATGCCCTCTTGCATCAGACCCATTTCATGCAGGGCCCATTTCACCGGAATCGGGTTGGACTCGATAAACAGCGACTTGTGCAGCGGCATCAAACGGTCGTTAATCGCCCGAGCCGTGACGGCATCACCACGCATGGCCGCGGCGCAAAGCTCGCTCATGGCGCGCGGGGCGACGTTGGCGGTGACGGAGATATTGCCCTTGCCGCCCATCAGCATCAGCTCGACGGCAGTCGCGTCGTCGCCGGAATACACCAGGAAGTCCTTGCTGACGCGATCCAGCACTTCTTGGCCGCGCTGCAGATCACCCGTAGCCTCCTTGATGCCGATGATGTTCGAGACTTTCGACAAACGCTCAACGGTCTCCGGCAACATGTCGCAGACCGTACGGCCCGGCACGTTATAGAGGATCTGCGGAATCGCCACCGCCTCGGCGACATGCCGGAAGTGTTGATACAAACCTTCCTGAGTCGGCTTGTTGTAGTACGGCGTGACTAACAGGCAAGCGTCGGCACCAGCGCGTTTAGCGTTTGCAGTCAATTCCACCGCTTCGCGGGTGGAGTTGGCACCAGTACCGGCGATAACCGGAATGCGCCCGGCGACCTGAGCCACCACTCGACGGATCACTTCGATGTGTTCGTTGACGTCTAACGTGGCCGATTCACCTGTGGTGCCGACCGCGACAATGGCGTTGGTGCCTTCTTGCAGGTGGAAATCCACCAGTTTGCTCAGACTGTCCCAATCCAGACGACCCTGCGCATCCATGGGCGTGACCAGTGCCACCATACTGCCCGCAATCATGCAACCACTCCTGCCGGAAAAAGAGAGCCGTAATGGTACTGGCGCCACCTGCCTTGCACAAGCGAAGTACCGTGCTATGAGCATTCCCCTCGGCGACGCTTTTCGCTAACCTTCCGGCTTTGATCGACAGTTTGACTGCCGACCGCTCATCGCTTTAGGAATGCTGCATGTCCACCCCCATAGTCCGCGAACAATTCCTTGTTATCAGTGCCCTCGGCACCAACCCCATGGAGCTGACTAATGTGCTGTGCCGCGCCAGCCATGAGAACCGCTGCGCCGTGATCAGCACCCGCTTGAGCCGCCATGGCGAGTTCAGCGCGCTGGTCTTGCAGATATCGGGAAGCTGGGACGCGCTGGCACGCCTGGAAGCCAGTCTGCCGACCCTGGCCAAGAAGCACACCTTCACCGTCAGCGTGGTGCGCAGCGCCGCCTCGGAGAACCGCCCGCAAGCATTGCCCTACGTCGCCTATGTCAGCTCGGTGTACCGCCCAGACATTCTCAATGAGCTGTGCCAGTTCTTTATCGATCACAACGTCGAGCTGGAAAACCTCACCTGCGACACCTACCAGGCCCCGCAAACCGGCGGCACCATGCTCAACGCCACGCTCACGGTGACCTTGCCGGCCGGCACTCAAATCAGCTGGCTGCGCGACCAGTTTCTCGACTTTGCCGACGCCTTGAATCTGGATGCCCTGATCGAACCCTGGCGTCCGCAGACTCCTGCTTGAGGAAAACCCTTCATGGCCATTGCACTCGACCAGCCGGTCGCTGACTTCCAGGCCCAGGCCACCAGCGGCCAGCAGCTCAAGCTGTCCGCTCTCAAGGGCCAGCAGGTGGTGATTTACTTCTACCCGAAGGACAGCACCCCGGGCTGCACCACCGAAGGCCAAGGTTTTCGCGATCAGTACAGCGCGTTCCAGGCCGCCGACACTCAGGTGTTCGGGGTTTCCAGGGACAGCCTGAAGTCGCACGAGAACTTCAAGTGCAAACAGGAGTTTCCCTTCGAGCTGATTTCTGACCAGGACGAGGCGCTGTGCCAGCTGTTCGAGGTGATCAAGCTGAAGAAACTTTATGGCAAGGAATACCTGGGCGTCGATCGCAGCACCTTTCTCCTCGACAAGGCCGGCGTGCTCCGCCAGGAATGGCGTGGCGTGAAGGTCCCCGGCCATGTCGATGCAGTGCTCACAGCTGCGCAAGCCTTGCACAAGGGCTGAACACAACCCAATAAAAAGACCGCTCAATGCGGCCTTTTTATTGGGTTGTGTTATTACATCAACGGCACCACCACAGGCTCTTGCCGCGGCCAGGCATCCAGCACCGCCTTGAACAGGGTCGCCAGCGGAATCGCAAAGAAGATCCCCCAGAAGCCCCAGAGCCCGCCAAACAACAGCACCGCACAGATGATCGCCACTGGATGCAAGTTCACCGCCTCGGCGAACAGCAGCGGTACCAGAACGTTACCATCCAGCGCCTGGATCACCCCATAAACGACCATCAAGTAGATGAACTGGTCACCCCAACCCCACTGAAACAAGGCGATCAGGGCCACCGGCACCGTCACCACCACGGCTCCGACATAGGGCACCACCACCGACAGGCCGACCAACAGGGCGAGCAGCGCCGCATAGTTCAAACCGAGCGCGATAAAGCCCACGTAGGTCACGCCACCACAGATGAGGATCTCAATCACCTTGCCGCGGATGTAATTGGCGATCTGCTGATTCATCTCCTGAGCCACCCGGGTGATCAACGTGCGCTCACGGGGCAGGTAGCCGCGGAACCAGCGGCCGATCAACTGGCGATCCTTGAGGAAGAAAAACACCAGGATCGGCACCAGCACCAGATAAATCATGATATTCACCAGCAGCGGCAAGCTGGATAACGAGAAAGTCAGCGCCAACTGGCCAAACTTGCCGATTTCACTGCGCACCACTTCGATGGTTTGCAGTACTTGCTCATCCGACACCAGATGCGGATAGCGCTCCGGCAGCAGCAAGAGCAAGGACTGCCACTTGCCGAGCATGCCCGGCAACTCGTTGAACAGCGTGATCAGTTGCTGCCACAGCAACGGCACCAACACCAATAAAAACACCCCCAGCAGCCCGATAAACAAGGCGAACACCAGCCACACCGCCCCCACTCGCGGCAACCGCAAGCGCACCAGCACACGGACCAGTCCCTGCATCAAGAAGGCCAGCACCAGCCCCGCCAGTACCGGCGCAAGCATGCCGCCGAGCGTCAGCACCGCGGTGAAGCCGAGAATCAACAACACCGCCAGCACTACCGCCTCCTCATCGGAGAAATAGCGCTGAACCCAATCGCGTAGCACCTTAAACATCAGAATTCCTTCGATACGCCCAACCACTGCGCGGGGTCGAACTACGCGTCAAGCCTTGCGCAGCCAATAGCGATAGACACCGCCCTCGCTCTCCTCATGCAGCAAGGTATGCCCGGCCAAGCTAGCGAAGGCGCGAAAGTCACGCTGCGAACCGGCATCGGTAGCCGTCACCTTGAGCACGGCGCCACTCGGCAGGCGATTCAGCTCGAGTTTGGCCTTCAGCAACGGCAGCGGGCAATTCAGGCCACTGGCGTCCAGTTCGGCATCGCAGGCGGGAACCCGCCGTCCAGCGTCGTTCATCAATCAGTCTCCAGGGAAGTACCTTAGGCTCTGTTGACGTAAGCGAGCGCGCCGCGTTGCCGCGTCAAAGCCCGCCAGGCTAGGCGCGGGACGCAGGCAATGGTCATTCCCTTGGCAAGTCCCGTAACGACGCATGGCGGGCTTTGACGCGCAACCCGCAGGGACGGTGCCGTCTTGTCGCAGGGCTGCGTTACTCGTCGTTCATTTGGAGCGACCAAACTTCTCTCCTCGCGCGATCCACAGGGATGTGGTGAATGCAGCAAGCCCGTCGGGAGCGGGCGCTGCCTTGCCCTGCGACAAGACGGCCTCCGTCGCAGCATGCTCGCTTACGTCAACAGAGCCTAGGATACCGAAGGCGGCACAGCCCTGGCCAGCCGACCGGCATGGCGGCTACAGTAGCCACTTTGCCGCCAAGAGCTTCGTGCATGAATCTTCTGCGCCCTACTCTGCTGACGCTTGCTTGCTTGCTTGCCTCTCCCGCCATCGCCGACGACCTGCCGTCACTGGGTGACTCCAGCTCATCGATCGTTTCACCGGAACAGGAATATCAGCTCGGCCGCGCCTGGTTGAGCATGCTGCGCGGGCAAGTCAACCAACTGAACGATCCGCAGCTTAAAGATTTCGTCGAAAGCAGCGTCTATCGCCTGGCGGAAACCAGCGACCTGCATGACCATCGGCTGGTGTTCATCCTGATCAAGGATCCACAGATCAACGCCTTCGCCGCCCCCGGTGGAATTATCGGCGTCAACGGCGGCCTGTTCCTCCACGCGCAGACCGAAGCCGAATACGCCGCGGTACTCGCCCACGAACTTGGCCACTTGATTCAGCGCCACTTCGCCCGCGGCATCGAAGCCCAACAGAAAATGCAGGTGCCGATGATGGCCGCCATGCTCGCCGGGATCATCGCCGCCGCGGCCGGTGCGGGCGACGCCGGCATGGCCACGATCATGAGCGCCCAGGCCGCCGCCATCCAGAGCCAGCTGCGCTTCTCCCGGCAGAACGAACAGGAAGCCGACCGCGTCGGCGTGGTCAATCTGGAACGCGCCGGCTACGACCCGCGCGCCATGCCGAACATGTTCGAACGCATGGCCCGGCAATATCGCTACGACAAGCGCCCGCCTGAGTTCCTCCTCACGCACCCGGTCAGCGAGTCGCGTATTGCCGACACCCGCAACCGCGCCGAACAATTCACCCAAGGCGGGCGCCAAGACACGCTGCGCTATCAACTGATGCGCGCACGCGTGCAACTGACCTTCGAGGAAACCCCCGGCATCGCCGGCAAGCGTTTTCGCGCCATGCTCGAAGACGACCCCACACTGGACTCCGCCCGTTACGGCCTGGCACTGGCACAGATCAAGAGCGGCCAACTCAACGAAGCCCGGACAAGCCTGCAAGTGCTACTGGGGAAAGCGCCCAACGACGTCACCTATAACTTGGCGCAGATCGACCTGGACATCACCGCCAATCGCCTGCCGGATGCGCAACAGCGCGCCCAACGGCTACTCAAGGTTTATCCGGACAACTATCCGCTGAAGCAGAGCCGCATCGACCTGCTCCTCAAGCAGAGCCAGGCCGCCGAGGCGCAGAAGGCTCTCGAAGAATTATTGAAGAGTCGCCCGAATGATCCGGATGTCTGGTATCAGGTCGCGGAAACTCGTGGCTTGTCCGGCGATATCATCGGCCTGCACCAAGCCCGCGCCGAGTACTTTGCCTTGGTCGCCGATTATGACCAAGCGATCGAACAACTCGACTTCGCCAAGCGTCGCGCCATCAACAATTTCCCCCTGGCCTCACGTATCGATGCCCGCCAGAGAGAAATGCTGGAACAGCAGCGCCTGCTCAAACAGCTGATGCGTTAAGCCCAAGCAGAAAAAAGCCGGGCGTTGCCCGGCTTTTTTCTGCCTAACAACTTAAGCGTTACCGGCCACTCTGAGGCGTGCAGCCTGAGTGAAATCCAGCATGCGCTTGAGCGGTTGCAACGCCCGCGGAATCAACGCCGGATCGACGAAGACCTCATTGCTGCCCTCGCGCAGGCATTGCAGCGTGCGCTCCAGGGTGTTCATCGCCATCCACGGGCAATGCGCGCAACTGCGGCAGGTCGCACCATTGCCGGCGGTGGGCGCCTCGATGAAAATCTTGTCCGGACACAGCTGCTGCATCTTGTAGAAGATGCCGCGATCGGTGGCGACGATGAAGGTCTTGTTCGGCAGCGTCTGCGCCGCCTTGATCAGTTGGCTGGTGGAGCCGACCGCATCTGCCAGGTCGATCACCGCCTCAGGCGACTCCGGGTGCACCAGGATCGCCGCCTCCGGGTACAACGCCTTCATGTCTTCCAACTGCCGGGACTTGAACTCTTCATGGACGATGCAGGCACCATCCCAGAGCAGCATATCGGCGCCGGTTTCGCGCTGGATATAACGACCCAGGTGCTTGTCCGGCGCCCAGATGATCTTTTCACCGTTATCCATCAGGCTCTCGACTATCTCCAGCGCACAGCTGGACGTCACCACCCAATCGGCCCGCGCCTTGACCGCCGCCGAGGTGTTGGCATAAACCACCACGGTGCGCTCGGGATGCTGATCGCAAAAGGCCGAGAACTCTTCGACCGGACAACCCAGATCGAGCGAGCAAGTCGCTTCCAGCGTCGGCATCAGCACGCGCTTTTCCGGGTTGAGGATCTTGGCGGTCTCGCCCATGAACTTCACACCCGCCACCAGCACGGTTTGCGCCGGGTGCTGATTACCGAAACGGGCCATTTCCAGGGAGTCGGAAACGCAGCCACCGGTTTCTTCAGCCAAAGCCTGAATCAGCGGATCGCAATAGTAATGAGCAACCAGCACGGCATTCTGCGCTTTGAGCTCAGCAGCAATGGCGTCGCGATAGTGAGCCACTTCAGCAGCCGTCAGCGGCTTGGGCTGCTTGGCATCGAGGTGAGCTTGAACCAGAAGGCGTTCGGAAATCTGCGTCATATTCGCTAGACCTGCAGGCGCTTGAGCGCGTAAGTCGAGTATACCACCCGCATCCATTGGATTAGATCGGGCGAGACGGATAACAGGCAGGAGGGGTAAAGCAGGAAAGGATGGTGGGTCGTGCGGGATTCGAACCTGCGACCAATTGGTTAAAAGCCAACTGCTCTACCAACTGAGCTAACGACCCAACGGGTGTGCATAATACTGATTTAATTCACAAAATCAACACCATGCGATAAAAAATTAGAAATATCGAGTCGGGTCCGGTACGCCCGCCGCGGCAAAGCCAGCAGCCCGCAGACGGCAGCTGTCGCACTTGCCACACGCCCGACCATCGTCATCGGCCTGATAGCAGGAAACGGTCAGGGCGTAGTCGACCCCCTGCCGCAGACCGGCCTGCACTATCTCGGCCTTGCTCATGTACTGCAACGGCGCACGGATGCGGAATCCCCGCCCTTCCACTCCGGCCTTGGTCGCCAGATTAGCCATGCGCTCGAAGGCCTCAACGAACTCAGGGCGGCAATCCGGGTAACCGGAATAATCCACCGCATTGACGCCGATAAAGATATCCCGCGCACCCAACACCTCGGCCCAGCCCAGCGCCAACGAGAGGAACACCGTATTGCGTGCCGGTACGTAGGTCACCGGGATGCCTTCGACCGGGCTTTCCGGTACGGCAATCGAAGCGTCGGTCAACGCCGAACCGCCAATCCCGTTGAGGTTCAGACCAATGACCTTGTGCTCGATCACACCCAACTGGTGCGCCACACGCTCGGCAGCCTGCAACTCGGAACGATGGCGCTGGCCATAGTCGAAGCTCATGCTGTAGCAGGCATAGCCCTCAGCCCGGGCCAGAGCCACCACAGTGGCAGAATCGAGGCCACCGGAGAGCAGAATTACCGCCTTCTTATCTGTCATATCTCAGTGCCCCGGCTCGTCATTCCAAAGAATTTTGTGTAGCTGCATTTGCAGGCGCACCGGCAGATTGTCGGCGACTATCCAATCGGCCAGCGCACGCGCATCCAACTCATGATGACTGGGCGAAAACAACACCTCACCGGCGCGATCCTGCAGGCGATACTGAATCAGCTTAGAGACCGCCCAGTCGTAGTCCTCACGGGAGCAGATGACGAATTTCACCTGATCGTTGGCCGTCAGAAACTCGATATTCTCGTAGCGATTGCGAGCGACCTCAGCCGAACCTGGAGTCTTCAAGTCGACCACCTTGCTCACCCGCGGATCGACCGCTGAGACATCCAGCGCACCACTGGTCTCCAGCGAGACCTCATAGCCGGCGTCACACAGACGCTCGAGTAATGGGATGCAGTTGGGTTGCGCCAGCGGCTCACCGCCGGTCACACAGATATAACGCGGCCGGAAGCCGGCGATGCGCTCGAGGATCGCCTCAAGGCTCATCAGCTCACCGCCACTGAAGGCATAGGCGGTATCGCAGTACTGACAACGCAGGGGGCAGCCGGTCAGGCGGACGAACACCGTCGGCAAGCCGGCGGTGCGCGTCTCGCCCTGCAACGAGTAGAAAATCTCGGTAATGCGCAGGTTTTTTTGCATATCAGCCACGGGCGTGACGGCGAAACAGGCCATCCGCCTCCGTTGCGGGAATTGGGGGCGAAGATTCTAACGAAAAAACCCGCGCCAGGCGCGGGTTTTCTTGAACTTCGAATCAGCTTTCAGAAACCTTGCAAATCT
The DNA here is from genome assembly GCF_005503735.1 of Pseudomonas sp. 2FE. Classification (NCBI taxonomy): domain Bacteria; kingdom Pseudomonadati; phylum Pseudomonadota; class Gammaproteobacteria; order Pseudomonadales; family Pseudomonadaceae; genus Pseudomonas; species Pseudomonas sp. 2FE. The sequence goes on from NZ_SCMO01000004.1 coordinate 58,023, forward strand.
CGCTGCGCCAACTGCGCCGCCGAACTGCCCGGGAACTGGGCAATCACCTGCTGCAAAATGCCCTTGGCTTTATCGGCATGGCCCAAGCGCTGCTCGACATCGGCCAGTTTGTACAGGGAGTCAGGCACCTTGGGGTGGCTCGGATAAAGCTGGCTGACCTTGGCAAACGCCTGACCGGCACCTTGCAGATCGCCCTTGGCCAAATTCACCTCGCCCAGCCAGTACTGCGCATTGCCCGCATATTGGCTGCTTGGGTACTTGCGCAGGAAAGCGCTGAAGGCCTGGCTGGCCTTATCGAAGTCCTTCGCCTTGATCAGATCGAAGGCAGCGTCGTAATACAGCTTTTCCTTCGCCGGATCGCCCGGTTCGTTACTCGCCGCAGCCTGAGCCGCGGGCTGAGTCGGAGCGCCACCGGCATCGATCACACCGGTTGCAGCAGAATCTTGGGGAGCTGGAGCGCCAGTTGCGCCGCCGGCCAAACGTCGATCGAGGTCTTGATAACGCTCCAGGCCTTCTTGCTTCAGGCGCTGAATCTCGTTTTGCTGCTCCTCGACCATGCCGCGCAGTCGCGCGACCTCTTCTTGCAGTTGTTGCAGCTGCATGAACAGCTCACCCTGCGCCGAGGTCGGGGCCGTAACCCCTCCCCCGGCGTAGGCGCCGGACGTGCCATAACCAGCAGGCGGATAACTACTGCTGCCGTAATTGGCATTCTCATCCACCACAGGAACCTCAGCCCAGGCCGCAAGCGGCAGGCTGAGAGCCAAAACGGTTAAAGCACGACGGCACGTACGCATGGCGAATTACTTACGCAGTTCGACGCGACGGTTCTGCGCCCAGGACTGCTCGTCGTTGCCAGTGGCAACCGCACGCTCTTCGCCGTAGGACACCAGCTCAGCTTGAGCCGGGGAAACGCCTTGCAGCACCAGGTAGCGCTGTACGGCCTTAGCACGACGCTCGCCCAGAGCCATGTTGTACTCGCGGGTGCCGCGCTCGTCGGTGTTGCCTTCCAGAACGACGCGAGCGCCGTTGCCTTTCAGGTCTTTAGCGTGAACGTCGAGAGCGCGCATGGCTTCCGGCTTCAGGTCGGAGCTGTCGTACTCGAAGTAGAAAGTAGTGATAGCGCGCAGAGCAGCTTCTTCGCTCAGGCTGCCATCGACGGCACCGCTGTTAGCGCCGTAACCAGCGTTCGGATCAACAGCGCCTTCGCCAGCGGTGTCGCCGCCTTTGGAGGAGCAACCAACAGCTACAGCCATGGCCAGAGCCAGCGCAGCAAACTTGCCAAATTTCAACATTTCCATAATGAAACTCCTAATGACCCCAGTTGTGTTAAGTAAAAGGTATTGCGCCGCATCAGTTCAGGTAGGGCGACCAGGATGGCTCTCGGATTTCGCCTTGCGCGGTTGGAATCGGGAGTTTTACTCGCCCATTGATGGAGGCGAGAATCAAGACTCCACGGCCCTGCTGGCGGGTCGCGTAGATTACCATGGTGCCGTTGGGCGCGACAGTAGGCGACTCGTCCAGACTGGTATCGGAAAGTATCCGCACATTACCCCGTTGCAGATCCTGCGCCGCCACCTTGAAGTTGGTGAAACCATCCTGGCGGTGAATCATCACCAGGGTCTTTTCGTCTGCCGACAACTTCGGATTGGCGTTGTAGTTACCGACGAAGGTCACGCGCTGCGGCTCGCCACCACCGATGCGAGTCTTGTAGACCTGCGGTTTGCCGGCACGATCCGAAGTGAAGTAGATAGTCTGGCCATCCGCCCCCCAGAACGGCTCGGTGTCGATGGAGAAATGATTGGTCACTCGCTGCAACTGACGGGAGCCCAGATCCATCACGTAGATCTCCGGGTTGCCGTCCTTGGACAGCACGAAAGCCAGGCGACTGCCATCCGGGGAAAAGGCCGGCGCACCGTTCAAGCCCTCGAAGTTGGTGATCTGCTCGCGGCGACCGGTATCGATGTGCTGGATGAAGATGCGCGGACGCTTCTGCTCGAACGACACATAAGCGATACGCTTGCCATCATTGGCAAAGCGCGGCGAGAGAATCGGCTCACGCGACTGCAGCAAAGTCACGGCGCGCGCGCCGTCATAGTCGGAACGTTGCAGGGTGTAGCGGGTGTTATTCACCGAGAAACGCTCAGCGGTGACGTACAGCATCCGCGTAGAGAACGCCCCCTTGATGCCGGTAAGCTTCTCGAACGACTGGTCGGAGATGTAGTGCGCCATATCGCGCAGTTGATCGGCGCTACCGCCGACGCTACCCGAGAGCACTTGCTGCTCGGTCGCCACGTTGAACAAGGCGTATTGAATCTGTAGACGGCCGCCATCCGGGACTATGCTGCCGACCATCACATACTGAACGCCCAGGGCTTTCCAATCGCGAAAGATCACCTCGCTGGCCTGAGTCGGCAAGCTGATCATGTTTTGCCGCGGGATCGGCTCGAAGGTACCGGAGTTACGCAGATCTTTACCGATGATGTCGGCCATATCCTCCGGCAGCACGGTACCGCCCTGCCAACCGAAAGGCACGATAGCCACCGGAATGGCCCGATCGGAGCCACTGGTGACCAGAATGTTCTTTTCCTCCGCGGCCAGCATTCCGGCGGCGCAGCAAAGAACCACAAGCAATCCTCGAAGAATATTGATCACAACGCTAAATCCTCAGGTGTGAAGGTCATCTTGAATGAACGATAGGGATTAAAGTCAGTGGAACTCAGACCCTGCATTTCTATGAGTCGGCCGATGTTTTTGACCGCCGCAACCGCCGAGCTGTCGAATGGCCCATTACCACTGGAACGCGCCACGCCGACACTGGTAATGGTGCCGTCGGGCAACATGGTGATCTGTAGCACCACCGTCATGCCGTTAGTCGCGCCTGGCGGTCTGGTCCAGCCTTCCGACGCGCGCAATTTGATCAGATCGTCGAAGTTGCCCGACACCTGCTCACCGATCTCGTCACCGAGCGCCGCTTGCCGCTCGGTATCCTCGGACAGCAATTCCGCCAGAGCCTGGGCCTTCTTCTCTTCTGCCGCCTTGCGTGCTGCTTCAGCCGCTTTTTTCTTGGTGGCTTCGGCAGCCGCTTTCTTCTTCGCGTCTTCTGCCTTTTTCGCATCGGCGACGGCTTTTTTCTTCGCCGCCTCGACATCAGCCTTCTTCTTGGCCTCTGCTGCCGCTTTCTTCATTTCTTCTTCGGTTTTCTTCTTGGCGATATCCGCCAACTGCTTTTCCTCGGCCTTCTTGGCCTCGGTAGCCTTCTTCACTTCCTCGGTCTTTTCGGCGGCTGCGGCTTTTTGAGCCTCTTCGGCTTTCTTTTGTTCCGCGGCCTTGGCCGCTACCTGTTTTTGCTGCTCGAGCTTTTTCGCCTCCAACTGCTCGACTTCGTACTGCTTGGCCGCGGTCTTTTTCGCCTCACCGGCGATTTTCTGGTTGGTCTGCACGGTTGCCGGGCTTTTCGACTTGAGTTCGTACAGGGTGGCCTGAACGATCGGTTTCGAGGGCGGAAGCTCTGGAGTGAAAGCAAAACTGACGAAGAGCATGCCAAACATCAGGGCGTGCAGCGCCACCGCCCAGACGCTGGGCCAGAAGTAGCTTTCCGAGGAAGAGGGCTGGTTCTGTTGCCGCATCAGGGCGCCTCGGTAATCAGCCCGACGTTACCCACGCCAGCCTGCTGCAGACCACCCATAACGGTCATCACAGAGCCGTAATCGACCGATTTGTCGCCGCGCACGAAGACCTGGACCGACTTACCCTGGCGACTATTCTCGGCCATGATGCCGCTAGCTGCCGCCACCAACTGATCGATGGAAACAGCAGTCTCGCTGTTCTTGCCCTGATCGGTATCGACCTCTTCGCCCATGTTCCAGTAGTAGCTCTTGTCGGCCTTGATCGAGACAGTCAACACGCGGGCGTTGTTGTCCTGCGGCAGTGCCTCGCTGCCCACCTTGGGCAGATCGACCTTGACGCCCTGGTTAAGCATGGGCGCGGTCACCATAAAGATCACCAGCAGCACCAACATCACATCGATGTAGGGCACCACGTTCATCTCGGCGACCGGTTTACGTCTCTTGCGAATACGGGCCATGGCTGATTAATCGTCGCTGGTGTGCACTTTACGGTGCAGGATGGCTTGGAATTCGTCGGCAAAGGTGTAGTAACGGCCGATCAGCGTCTCACCGCGCGCGGCGAAGCGGTTGTAGGCGATCACCGCCGGGATGGCCGCAAACAGGCCAATTGCCGTGGCGATCAGTGCCTCGGCAATGCCCGGTGCAACTGTGGCGAGGGTCGCTTGCTGCGCCGAAGCCAAGCCACGGAAGGAGTTCATGATCCCCCAGACGGTACCAAACAGGCCGATATAGGGGCTGGTGGAGCCCACGGTGGCGAGGAATGGCAGGCTTTGCTCGAGCTTTTCTTCTTCACGGGAAATCGCCACGCGCATCGCGCGGTTCACCCCATCCATCACCGCATCCGGATCGACACCCGGTTGCTGGCGCAGGCGGGAGAACTCCTTGAAGCCGCCGCGGAAGATCTGCTCGACGCCGGAATCCGGATCAGGATTGCTACCGGCCTGACGGTACAGCTTGGACAGGTCGATACCCGACCAGAAACGCTCTTCGAAGCTTTCCAGCGAACGGCGCGCAGCACGAATCATCGTGCTGCGCTGGAAAATCATGATCCATGAGGTAACCGATGCGGCTACCAGGATGAGCATTACCAGCTGTACCACGATGCTGGCGTTGCTGATCAGGCTCCACATGGAGGTATGGTCGACGACGTTGGCTTCCACGCTTAATCTCCTGCTTTAGATGTACCCGCGCCGCTCAGGCCAGCAAAGGCCGCGCGCAAAGCTTCGGGAAAGGCCCGGGGTTTCAAACTGTCGGCGCGCACACAGGCCACCAGGAACTGCCCTTCACAGAGCAGCGCATCATCCGTTGCCCGCCGAACCTGTTGACGAAAGCGCAGGCTGGCACGGTTTAATTCGATTACTTCGGCGCTGACCAGCAGCTCATCATCCAGCCGCGCCGGCGCGTGATAGCGCGCTTCGCTGGAATGCACGACGAACAACAGGTTCTCCCCCACCAACGCAGACTGGGCGAAGCCCAAATCGCGCAGCCGCTCGGTACGAGCCCGCTCCATAAACTTAAGGTAATTGACGTAGTAAACGATGCCGCCGGCATCGGTGTCCTCGTAATATACGCGACAACGATGTGCGAACGACCCAAGCCCATTTTGCGCGCGCATACTCTAGTGCTTACTCCCCGGGTTGCCAATCAGGCTAAACAACTGTTTTTCAACCATCTGTCTCATTCGTCCCGAATGAATCAGCTGAATTTTGCAGCCTTGAGGTTACTCATCGACGGCAAACAGATCAGCCGTCGGCAGCTCGCCCATACGTTTGGGCACATTCAGGCCAAAATGCAGATACGCATGCCGAGTCACCACCCGACCGCGGGGGGTGCGCATGATGTAGCCCTGCTGGATCAAGTACGGCTCCAACACGTCCTCAATGGTATGTCGCTCTTCGCTGATGGCTGCAGCCAGGCTGTCGACACCCACCGGGCCGCCGTCGAATTTCTCGATCATGGTCAACAGCAGCCGGCGATCCTGATGATCGAAGCCGTGCTCATCGACATCCAGCAAGTTCAGCGCCAGATCGGCAATCGGCCGGGTGATATGCCCCTCGGCACGCACTTCGGCAAAATCTCGCACGCGCCGCAGCAGACGGTTGGCGATCCGCGGTGTGCCACGGGCACGCCGGGCAATTTCGTAAGCGCCTTCCGGGTCGAGCGGTAAACCGAGGATACCGGCCGAACGCCCGACAATAGTGGCCAAATCAGGAATGTTGTAGAACTCCAGGCGCTGCACGATACCGAAGCGATCGCGCAACGGATTGGTCAGCATGCCGGCACGCGTCGTAGCGCCGATCAGGGTAAAGGGTGGCAGATCGAGCTTAATCGACCGCGCCGCCGGCCCTTCACCAATCATGATGTCGAGCTGGAAGTCTTCCATCGCCGGATACAGCACTTCTTCGACAATCGGCGAGAGGCGGTGAATTTCATCGATAAACAACACATCGCCCGGCTCCAGATTGGTCAGCATCGCCGCCAGATCGCCAGGGCGCTCAAGCACTGGACCGGAGGTACTCTTGATCGAGACCCCCATTTCCTGGGCGACGATATTGGCCAAGGTGGTTTTACCCAAGCCTGGCGGGCCAAAGATCAAGGTGTGATCGAGCGCTTCGCTGCGCCCCTTGGCGGCCTGAATAAACAGCTCCATCTGCTCGCGCACTTTCGGCTGACCGATATATTCAGCCAGCCGCAACGGACGAATAGCCCGGTCCAACTGCTCATCGCGGTCACGGCCGGAGGCGGTAATCAGGCGGTCGGCGTCTATCACTTAAACCATTCCCTTCAATGAACGACGGATCAACTCTTCACTGCTCAAGCCTTCTTCCTGCACTGCAGATACCGCACGGCTAGCCTCCTGGGGTTTGAAGCCGAGGGAGATCAGCGCGCTCACCGCGTCATTCTCCGCGCTTGAGACTGCGGCGCCAGCGCTAGGTTCAACCACCAGCGTGGCGATGCCCGGCATGGTTTCCCAGGCCTTGAAACGGTCTTTCAGCTCGACCAGCAGGCGCTCGGCAGTTTTCTTGCCGACGCCCGGAACCCTCACCAGGACGGAGGTATCTTGCGCCTGGACGCAGCGTACCAGCTCATCCACTTCCAGGCCGGACATCAACGCCAGCGCCAGCTTGGGACCCACGCCATTGAGCCGGATCAGCTCGCGAAACAGCTCACGCTCGCGCTTCTCGAAGAACCCATAGAGCAACTGCGCGTCTTCACGCACCACCAGATGGGTGTGCAGGGTCACCGACTCGCCGACGGACGGCAGACGGTAGAGCGTGGTCATCGGCACTTCCAGCTCATAGCCGAGGCCATTCACATCCACAACTAAATGCGGCGGCTGCTTTTCCGCCAAGGTGCCGCGCAGGCGTCCAATCACGAATTCACTTCCTTATATAGAGGCCACTTACAGCCTGAGTCGGCCGCCGCGGCTACGCGCGCCAGCCAGACCGTGGGGAATCAGACTCGAGCGGGTATGCGCATGACACAGGGCAATCGCCAACGCATCGGAGGCATCGATTTGCGGTTTCTGCGTCAGCTTCAACAGGTGCATCACCATCATCTGCACCTGCTGCTTGTCCGCCCCACCGGTTCCGGCAATCGCCTGTTTGACCTGGGTCGCCGTGTACTCGGCGATCTCCAAGCCCTCCTCCGCCGCCGCCACTATGGCCGCGCCACGCGCCTGCCCCAGCTTCAGCGCCGAGTCGGCATTCTTGGCCATAAACACCTGTTCGATGCCCATGGTCACCGGGCCGTAGGTCTGAATGACCTCGCGCACCCCACGAAAAACGCTTTGCAGCCGCTCATGCAACAGGCCACTGCCGGTACGAATGCAGCCCGAGGCAACATATTCACAGCCACGACCAAGGTCGCGCACCACGCCGTAGCCGGTGATACGTGAACCAGGATCGATGCCAAGAATAAGAGTCATAGCGCCTGCAGCTTGAAAATAATGCTTAGTACCGAACAGTCGGTGTCCGGCAGCTTAAAGGCAGAAGCCGGAGGCACAAAGCCGCGTGATGATCACGCCCTTGCGCCTCCGGCTCCAGGGATACCGCCAGCAGTTCGATTCAGCCGATCTGCTCCATGATTTCATCCGGAATTTCGGCGTTGAAGTAGACGTTCTGCACGTCATCCAGGTCTTCAAGCATGTCGATCAGCTTGAGCACCTTCTGCGCGGTTTCCAACTCTGTCAGCTCGACCATGATCGACGGGATCATGCTGATCTCTGCCTCATCGCCCTTGAAACCGGCGGCGACCAAGGCCTCATTCACCGAGATAAAGTCGGCGAAGGTGGTAAACACGTCGATGGAACCATCGTCATTGGTCACTACGTCATCGGCACCGGCTTCCAGCGCCGCATTCATCAGGGCGTCTTCATCCACACCCGGGGCGAAGCTGATCTGGCCTTTGCGATCGAACATATAGGCCACCGAACCGTCGGTACCCAGATTGCCACCACACTTCGTGAACGCATGCCGCACTTCCGCCGCTGTGCGGTTGCGGTTGTCGGTCATCGCCTCGACTATCACCGCCACGCCGCTTGGCGCATAACCTTCATAGCTCAACTCTTCGACTTTCGTGTCATCGTCGGCACCCACGCCGCGGGCGATCGCCCGGTCGATGGTATCGCGGGTCATGTTGGCGCCGAGCGCCTTGTCCACCGCCAAACGCAGGCGCGGGTTATCCGCCGGCAGGCCGCCCCCCTGACTCGCGGCGATGGTCAGCTCGCGGATCAGCTTGGTGAAAATCTTGCCTCTCTTGGCATCCTGACGCCCTTTGCGATGCTTGATGTTGGCCCACTTGGAATGACCAGCCATAACGCACTCCGAATTCTTGTCTTGTTGGACGGCCCATCAACCTGGGCCGTCCTGGTTTTGAACTGAATTATTCCGCTTTCGGCTGTTCGCGCAGACGAATGTGCAGCTCACGCAGCGCTTTCGCATCCACCAGACCCGGCGCCTGGGTCATGACACAGGCCGCGCTCTGGGTTTTCGGGAAGGCGATCACTTCACGGATCGACTGGGCGCCGGTCATCAGCATCACCAGACGGTCCAGACCGAAGGCCAGACCACCGTGCGGCGGCGCACCGTATTTCAGGGCATCGAGCAGGAAGCCGAACTTCTCCTGCTGCTCGTCTTCGCTGATGCCGAGTAGACGGAATACCGCTTGCTGCATCTCTTTGCGGTGAATACGGATCGAACCGCCGCCCAGTTCGGTGCCGTTCAGCACCATGTCATAGGCGCGCGACAAGGCAACCGCCGGATTGGCTTCGAGCTCTTCCGGGCTGCACTTGGGTGCGGTGAACGGGTGGTGCAGCGGGGTGAGGCTGCCGTCGTCGGTCTCTTCGAACATCGGGAAGTCGACCACCCACAGCGGTGCCCACTCGCAGGTATGCAACTTGAGGTCGTGGCCGATCTTGATCCGCAGCGCGCCGAGGGCGTCGCTGACGATCTTGGCCTTGTCGGCGCCAAAGAACACGATGTCGCCGTCCTGGGCGCCGACGCGATCGAGGATCACCTGGAGGTTTTCCTCGGGGATGAATTTGACGATCGGCGACTGCAGACCTTCCACACCCTTGGCCCGCTCATTGACCTTGATATAGGCCAGGCCCTTGGCGCCGAAGTTGCCGACAAACTTGGTGTAGTCGTCGATCTGGCTACGCGGCATGCTCGCGGCACCCGGTACACGCAAGGCGGCAACGCGACCCTTCGGATCGTTGGCCGGGCCACTGAACACCTTGAACTCCACGGCGTTCAGTTGATCGGCAACATCGACCAGTTCCAGCGGGATACGCAGATCGGGCTTGTCGGAACCGTAGCGGCGCATGGCTTCTTCGAAGGTCATGTGCGGGAACTCGCCGAACTCCAGATCCAGCACTTCCTTGAACAGCTTGCGAATCATGCCTTCGGTCAGACCGATGATGTCCGCTTCATTGAGGAAGCTGGTCTCGATGTCGATCTGGGTGAATTCCGGCTGGCGGTCGGCCCGCAGGTCTTCGTCGCGGAAGCACTTGGCAATCTGGTAGTAACGATCGAAACCGGCCACCATCAACAGCTGCTTGAACAGCTGCGGCGATTGCGGCAAGGCGAAGAAGCTGCCGGCGTGGGTACGGCTCGGCACCAGGTAGTCACGCGCGCCTTCAGGCGTAGCGCGGGTCAGGATCGGCGTTTCGACGTCGAGGAAGCCATTCTCGTCGAGGTAACGACGAATGCTGGTGGTGATGCGCGAACGCAGACGCAGCTTGTCGGCCATTTCCGGACGGCGCAGATCGATAAAGCGATAGCGCAGGCGGGTCTCTTCACCCACGTCGGAGTATTCGTTCAACGGGAACGGCGGGGTTTCCGCTTCGTTCAGCACTTCCAACTCGTAACCCAGCACTTCGATGGCGCCGGACGCCATGTTGGCGTTGACCGCACCCGCCGGACGCAGACGTACCTTGCCGGTGATCTTGACCACATACTCGCTGCGCACACGATCAGCGGCGGCGAAGGTCTCGGCGCGATCCGGGTCGAACACCACCTGGGCCAAACCTTCACGGTCACGGATGTCGAGGAAGATCACCCCGCCATGGTCACGACGGCGATGGACCCAGCCGCACAGGGTGATTTCTTGACCGTCCAGGCTCTCGTTCAGTTGGCCGCAATAATGGCTGCGCATCATGATGGTGGTTTCGCTTCTCGTAATTCGACTATTCGGTGGTGTGCTTAATCGGCTTTATCGCCGCCAGCCAGGTTCTTTTTCGCGCCGGTCTTGAAGTCGGTTTCATACCAGCCGCTGCCTTTGAGACGGAAACCGGGCATGGACAACAACTTCTTCAACTCGGGCGCCTTGCAGGTCGGACAATCGACCAACGGCGCATCGCTGAACTTCTGAATGGCTTCCATTTGATGGCCGCAGGAAGCGCATTGGTAATCGTAAATAGGCATTGGCTCATCTCGGCAATCTAAAAAACAACACCGCAGCAGGCCGTATAACCCAGCGCCGTGGCTTTCACTCAGCCTGGCGAGCCCGCGCCCGGCGGCAAGGGGCGGCATTATATATGGTTAATCTGTCACGTGCAGCCGCCCGACCAGATCGCACCCTCCGCGGCTTTCCTCGCGGAAAATGCCTAGCGCTCAGACGCCACTCTGCGGCAGCGCTCTACACACCCAGCCATTGATAACGCGACACCGCCCGCCTTCTGGGCCGAACCCAGCGCTTCCTACCCACCCCCAAACTGCCGGCCAAGCCGCTCGACAAGAGCGGCCCCAACAATCAAATAGCGTTCAACCATGGCGTTCATTGACACAAGCCAAGACTCGGCCTGAAAAGCCCATGCTAGGCTGTATCCATCATGGAGCGAAGCAGGCTCCAAGCTACTCGAGAGGAGAAAAGCTATGGAAATCAACATCGGAATCGCCGAACAGGACCGCGCAGCCATTGCCGAAGGCCTGTCGCGCCTGCTGGCGGACACCTACACGCTTTACCTGAAGACCCACAATTTTCACTGGAACGTCACCGGCCCAATGTTCAACACCCTGCACCTGATGTTCGAGGGGCAGTACAGCGAATTAGCCCTGGCTGTTGACCTCATCGCCGAACGCATCCGCGCCCTCGGCTTCCCGGCACCCGGCACTTACGCCGCTTACGCCCGCCTATCCTCGATCAAAGAGGAAGAAGGCGTACCAAATGCCCAGGACATGATCAAACAGCTAGTACAGGGCCAGGAAGCCGTGGTGCGCACCGCGCGCGGCATCTTTCCACTGCTGGACAAGGCCAGTGACGAACCGACTGCCGACCTGTTGACCCAACGCATGCAAGTGCATGAAAAGACCGCCTGGATGCTGCGCAGCCTACTGGCCGCTTAAATCAGTGGCTTACGGATATACATAAAGGCCTGGCTCGACCGCAATGTTGTTCAGTTAAGGAAAAACGCCGCTTATCCCTCGCCTGGAAAGCGGCGTTTTTTCTGGCTCTCACGCTATAGCTGGAAGTCAAAAACTGCCTGTCTACGGCTTAAGTAAACAGCATTGCGGCTCGACCGGGCCTTTTGCTAGGCACCCGCACCTAGGCGTCCATACTCTAGCAATCCAAAATCCCCTCGCGACCCGCATAAGCCAGTCCCCCCAGCATTCTGAACCTGTACCCCGAAGCGGCTGCCCCCCTCAAACAAGCCCTACCGCTCATGATGCGCCATAACATCCCGCCAAAGCCTGCCAACCCGCACAGACGATGCGCTATACCAGGCGCAATCAGGTTCATCCGGCCGCCCCAGGGCCCGTGCTAAGCGCTTGATTTGAGTAGCCCTGCGCTTTGCTGTTAAATACGCTCCGTGCTACCGCCCCGACCATTCAAGGAGCGGCGCATAGGCTGACACTGTGCGCGTGTCGATCGCCCGCCATTTATCAGGGGCAAACCGCGCCGAGCCAGCTCTCCTCGTGATCCTTCTTATATAAGTGAGCTCATTGCATATGTTGAAAATCGTCCATCTACTCACGGGCGCTGCCGCCCTGCTGCTGTCCTTTATTCCCAGCCTGCATGCCGAAGCCCTGCCTTACTTGCAGCAGCCCGACGCGCTCTACCTGGCCTTGTTCGGCCTACTCAACCTACTGCTGGCGCCACTGCTGCCGATCTGGCACATGGGTGCTCGCCACCAACTGCAAAGCCTGGTTTCGGCGCTGCTGGTACTGGCCGTAGTGCTGCAAACCCTGATTCTGCTGGCGCCACTACCCATCATCGGCGGCCAACCCGCCGTACTGCTCAGCCTGCTGACAGTCCTCGCCGCGGTGCTGCTGCACCTGAGCACCAACCTGCGCATGAGCAACCGCAGCACTTCACCCGCGCAAGACATGACCGATCGCGAGACCGGTACCGTCAAGTGGTTCAACACCTCCAAGGGCTTCGGCTTTATCTCCCGCGACTCCGGCGACGATATCTTCGTGCACTTTCGCGCCATTCGTGGCGAGGGCCACCGCGTATTGGTCGAAGGTCAGCGTGTAGAGTTCTCGGTGATGCAGCGCGACAAAGGCCTGCAAGCGGAAGACGTGATCGCCGCGCAGCCGCTGCGCCGCTAAATCCAACCCAATAAAAAACCCGCCTGCATTGGGCGGGTTTTTTATTGGGCCCTAATTAAAGCTCATCAATAGTGCGGTGGCGGCGCGTCCTCTTCAGATACCCCAAACTGCCCCTGCAGATCTTCCTGGCGCTTAGCCAACGCCGCGACCTGCAGCTGCAGCCGCTCCAGCACACGCTGCTGAGCCACCAGCACATCGTTCAATGCCTGAATCGTGTCATCCTGAAAGGCCAAACGGCTTTCCAGCTCAGTAATACGCATTTCCAGGCTCATGGCTTATTCCTCGACAAAACGAAAATCCTCGGTCAACACCAGCCGTAGCTTGGCGCGAATCGCGGCAATCTGCTCGGCACTGTAGGCCTCAGCCGGGAACTTGCCCCAGACCGGCGCCGGCCAGGCGGCATCCTCACGGCGACGCACTATTACATGCATATGCAGTTGATTGACGACATTACCCAAGGTAGCAATGTTCATCTTGTCCGCCGCGAAGGTGTCTTTGAGCGTTTCCGCCAGCACCGTGGTTTCCTGCCACAACGCCTGCTGATCATCGGTGTCGAGCTGAAACAGCTCGCTAAGCTCTTCCCGCCGCGGCACCAGAATGAACCAGGGGTAGCGTGCATCGTTCATCAAGAGCAAACGACACAGGGGGAAATCGCCAATCGGTAGCGTGTCCTGCTGCAGACGTGAATCCAAGGCGAACATACGGGCCTCTCCTGTTCGGCTGGTTAAGGTTTCAGTTTAGCGGCCCATGCAGGGCTAACTGCGCCAAGTGACGACCGCGCAGGATACTCGGGAAACCCACCTTAATTCATCTCGCCGTAACAGCCGCGCGGCAACTCCAGGCGACCGAAAGGCGAAGCGCCAAGATTGATCTGCCTGCCCTGCAGCCAGACCCGAGCACTGCGCCAGCACGACCTCAACCAGTCTGAATTGAGGCTACATCTACAGCCCCAGCTAAACGGACACCAACTGAGCCCCCACTTGGCGCAAACCCCTGGCACCCGCACTCAACCCGTGCAGCACCTAGTTGGCGCTCAACCACTGCCAGCATGGACGCACCGACTCTGCGGGATTCAGGGGCAACCGGCCCGCCCATCGGCGCAAGAAGCCATGAACAAGTATGCCCAGCACACCGAAATAACTCACTTCGAGCCTCTCCTGGCGTGTTACCCGACAGCCATCGCGTACACCACGCTCTTGCTCGATGGCACTCCAGGTAACGCTCAGGAGCAGACGAGTCGTAATAGCCGCGCCTTGCAACCACCCAAGCCCCCTTCAAGACCCTGCACGAAGGGCAAAGATGTTGCATTTTCGCAGCACAATGCTCGACAAAACACACGCAACTAAGGCTTTCCAGCGTCAGCTCGACGCTTTGTGCATGGATTTTGCTTTAGCCAATCCAAGATCAATGCCCGCTCGCGCCAATAAGCGCCAGCGAGTCTTCCTGATCCACCCGCAACAATTCCATTGGATGAAGTTAACGGGTAGGTTATGAAGGGTTTCGGCAGGCAGTCTTAGCAGACGCTGAACTCGTCAAAACTGACGGAAAAGTTAAAACGGCATGGACGCAAGAGCAAAACTACAAATTTGCGACATGTCTCATCCAATTTTGCGACATTGCCGTGAAGAACTCGTAAGGAATAGACTGCAACTGTCGCCAATAATGTCGGCGTGATATAAGTTACCGCCGACACAAAAAGAAAGAGCTGCCCATACATTAAGAAGATGGGCAGCGCAACTCTTCTAAACCAAAGGAGCAATCACGATGCAAGTGATGAAGTGGAGCTTAATCGCCCTAGCAGTAACCGCGGGCACTTCTCAAATGGCCGCAGCCAGCCAACAGTCCGACTCCAAGGGCTTCGTTGAAGACAGCAGCCTGACCCTTCTGAACAAGAACTACGCCTTCTACCGCGACTTCCGCAACAACGGCGCCAACAGCCGCCTCGGCTCGGCCACCGACCAGAACTACCGCAATGAGTGGGCTCACGGCATCAGCACCATGTTCGAGTCCGGCTTTACCCAAGGCACCGTGGGCTTCGGCGTCGACGCCCACGCCATGCTGGGCCTGAAGCTGAATAGCGGCAACGGCACCAATGGTACCGGCCTGCTGCCGACCGGCTCCGACGGTCGTTCCCAGGACGAATACTCCTACGCCGGCGGCGCAGTCAAAGCTCAGGTTTCCAACACCGTACTGAAGTACGGCAACCTGTTCCCGACCGCTCCGGTCTTCGCCACCGGCACCGCCCGCCTGTTCCCGAGCTCCGCCGAAGGCTTCCAGCTGCTGAGCAGCGAAATCGAAGGCCTTAACATCGACGCCGGCCACTTCACCGCGATTCGCGATGGCAGCGCCTCCACCAACAGTGACGGTGAAATCACCACCACCTACACCGGCATCGCCAGCGACAGCGCCGACTACGTGGGCGGCTCCTACGCCGTCACCGACAACCTGAGCTTCAGCCTGTATGGCGCCGAACTGGAAGACATCTGGCGCCAGTACTACAGCAACGTCAACTACAACATCCCGTTCAGCGACACTCAGGCCCTGAACCTCGACTTCAACATCTACCGCACCCTGGATGAAGGTCAGGCTCTGGCAGGCGAGCTCGAGAGCACCGCCTTCTCGCTGGCTGCCGCCTATTCCATCGGCGCGCACAAGTTCACCCTGGCCCACCAGCGGGTGAATAGCGACGAGCCGTTCGACTACATCTCGATGGACGGCCAAAACGCCGGCGACTCCATCTATCTGGCCAACTCGGTTCAGTACTCCGACTTCAACGGCCCGAACGAGAAGTCCTTTCAGGCCCGTTACGACCTGAACATGGCCGAATACGGCGTTCCCGGCCTGAGCTTCATGGCTCGCTATATCACCGGTGACGATGTCGACGGCACCAAGGCCGACCCGAACGGCGCGTTCGCTGGCGCGATCGGCGCAGACGGCAAGGAATGGGAGCGCGACATCGAAGCCAAGTACGTGGTTCAGGAAGGCGCCGCCAAGGACCTGTCCTTCCGCCTGCGTCACGCCAGTTGGCGCGCCAACACCGACATGGGCTTCTTCACTTCCGGCAGCTCCACTGCCATCGACGAAGTCCGCCTGATCACCGAGTACCCGCTGAACATCCTGTAAGTCCTGCGGTAGTTCGACACCCCTTGAAAAAGCCCGGCATCTGCCGGGCTTTTTCTTTTGTGGCCACATGATCAAAAAACAATCAACTACTGGTCAAGATTTAACCAACTTAAATCAAAGTGGCAAGGCGTAAGTTCCCGTCACATGCGCCACCAACTCCTCCTCATTCCCGGCCGAGTAAAGCGAAACTTCGCAGACCGCCTGCCGACGACTCAACCGCAAAATCCGCGCCTGCGCCAACAGATCCACCGGCTTGGGCTTGGCCAGAAAGTTGATATTCAAGTTAGCCGTCACCGCCATCTCTACCCGCCCCAATCGCCCTAATACCACCGCATACATCGCCGCATCGGCCAGGGACATAATGGTCGGCCCGGACAAGGTGCCGCCCGGGCGTACCAGTTTCGCCTGGAAGGGCACCCGCGCCAGGGCGCAATCCGCATCCAGCCGGTCGATCCGCAGATCGATGTCCTCAGCCATCGGTACGCCCATTCGAATCAGCGTCTGCACCTGCTCTGCGGTTAATACTGTCACCTTATATCCCCTGTTCCGGCGGCCTGAATCCTGTACGCGACTGTACAGGCACCGTACAATGCCGAGCTATTCCTAGCCTTCGCAACCGATATAACGGCCAAACATGCGTACCAGTCAGTATCTGCTCTCGACCCAGAAAGAAACCCCTGCCGACGCCGTAGTCATCAGCCATCAGTTGATGCTGCGCGCCGGCATGATCCGCAAACTGGCGTCAGGCCTCTATACCTGGCTGCCGATGGGCCTGCGCGTGCTGCGCAAGGTGGAAGCCGTGGTGCGTGAGGAGATGAATGCCGCCGGCGCCCTCGAAGTGCTGATGCCACTGGTTCAGCCGGCCGAGCTATGGCAGGAGTCCGGCCGCTGGGAACAGTACGGGCCGGAGCTGCTGCGCCTGAAAGACCGGCATGGCCGCGAATTCTGCGCCGGCCCGACTCACGAAGAAGTCATCACCGATCTAATGCGCAACGAATTGAGCAGCTACAAGCAGCTGCCGATCAACCTGTACCAGATCCAGACCAAATTCCGGGATGAAATTCGCCCACGCTTCGGCTTGATGCGCGGCCGCGAGTTCACCATGAAGGATGCCTACTCCTTCCATATCGATCAGGCCTCGCTGCAAGAAACCTACGACCGCATGCACCAGGCCTACTGCAATGTCTTCACCCGTCTGGGCTTGAACTTCCGCCCGGTACAGGCGGACACCGGCTCGATCGGCGGTACCGGCTCCCACGAGTTCCACGTGTTGGCCGAGTCCGGCGAAGACGATATCGCCTTCAGCGACAACTCCGACTACGCCGCCAACATCGAGAAGGCCGAGGCAATTCCGCGTGAGCAAGCGCGTGGTGCCGCCACCGAAGAACTGCGTCTGCTCGATACGCCGAACGCCAAGACCATTGCCGAACTGGTAGAAGGCTTCAACCTGCGGATCGAAAAAACCATCAAGACCCTGGTTGTGCACGGCGCCGAAGAAGGCAGCTTGATCGCCCTGATCATCCGTGGCGACCACGAACTGAACGAAATCAAAGCCGCCAACCTGGCGCAAGTCGCCAGCCCACTAGTGTTTGCCTCGGAGGCGGAGCTGCGCAACGCCATCGGCGCTGGTGCCGGCTCGCTCGGCCCGCTGAATCTGCCGCTGCCGTGCATCATCGACCGTTCGGTCGCCCTGATGAGCGATTTCGCCATCGGCGCCAACATCGATGACAAACATTACTTCGGCGTCAACTGGGAGCGCGACCTGCCGCTGCCGGAAGTAGCCGACCTGCGTAATGTCGTGGCTGGCGATCCGAGCCCGGATGGCCAGGGCACCCTGGTGATCAAGCGCGGCATCGAAGTCGGGCATATTTTCCAGCTCGGCAGCAAATACAGCGAAGCGATGAACTGTACGGTGATGGGCGAAAACGGTAAGCCGGCCATCCTGACCATGGGTTGCTATGGCATTGGTGTCTCCCGCGTGGTCGCGGCGGCCATCGAGCAAAACAACGATGAGCGCGGGATTCTCTGGAACGATGCCCTGGCGCCCTTCCAAATCGCCCTGGTGCCACTGCGCTATGAAAACGAAGCGGTGCGCGCGGCGACCGATAAGCTCTACGCCGAATTGACTGCTGCGGGCTTCGAAGTTCTGCTCGACGACCGTGACAAAAAGACCAGTCCAGGCATCAAATTTGCCGATATGGAACTGATCGGCATTCCACACCGCGTTGTGGTCAGCGAACGCGGCCTGGCCGAAGGCAATCTGGAATACAAGAACCGCAGCGAAACCGAGGCTCAGGCCGTTCCAGTGGCCGAAACCCTGTCCTTCATCCAGGCCCGTATCCGGCGCTGATCCTAGCCGTTTTCAAGAGCAGTCGCTCACCAAGAGAAGTCATGTTCAAGCGAAGTACCTTATGCCTCATTGGCGCCGCACTCTGCGGCGCCCTCTTTCTCAGCGGCTGCGCCAACCACCTGTCACAACGCAGCGAGCATGAGGAACGAGTCGAGCGCAAACTGCTGAACCACAGCCTGCAAATAGACGTAGGCGAACCTGGAGTCCTCGAACTGCCGCAACGGCGCGTGCGGGTGCAGGAGCAGAAAACCTTTGAGGTCACCGAATTCGAGGTGACTCGCCACTATGATCGCTACACCCCCTACCAGCCCTGGCGCGAACTTTATGAAGTGCCATTGGGCGCGGTCGCGGTGGTCGCCGGTGTCGGGGCCAATGTGCTCAATGTGGTCATGCTCGGCAGCCTGCCGGAAACGGCCACCAAAGACTGGATCAGCTATGGCTTTGCCGGCCTCAACCCCTTTATGAACACCCAGTCCAATGGTCGCTCGCAGCAGAATCTGGCCGGTATCGACGAAAAGCAGCAAGACAAACGCATGGAGTATTCCAGCCTGCCGTGGGCCGAGCGCCCCGTACTGATCAAGGCTGGCCCGCAAACCCACGAGCTGACCACCGATCGCAATGGCATACTGCGTCTGAACCTGCTCGATGGCCCCTTCGCCGAACAGGACGTCAGCCGCGTTGGCAAGCTGCTACTGAGCACTGAAGACGAACAGGACCATACCCGCGCAGATGCCACCTTGCTGGTCAGCCGCACGCTGCGCGGCAAACTGCTGGAAGCCCATGCCCTGATCTTCGACGACCTGGAAGACGACGAGGTTGGGCAGTGGGTGCATCGGGTCAAGCGCCTGTCCGAGCTGGGTCTGGAAGAGGAAGCCAGTGAGCTGGAACAAAGCCTGATCGAACTGACGCGTAACGATCCGGAGTTGCAGCAGGAGTTCCTCAAGTCGCTGATGAAGGACGCCGGCCGCCTGGCTGCCGATCCTGGCGCCAACAACTGAGACGGAAGATGGCGGCGTGTTTTCGCTTCGCACTGTGCTGCCTGCTGCTGTTAGCGCCGCCTGCTGACGCCAACCTGCGTCAGGCTCCGGAGCCGGAACTGCGCAGCTTGCTGCAACGCATGGTGGCCGAGGCGGACAGCTTTGAAGATCGCTTCGATGCTGAGGTCTGGCTGCTGGATATGTCCACACGCCTCACGCGCTACCTGCCAGATGCCGAGGAGCGCCTGACGCTGCTTAAACAGGTGCATCGCGAAGCCAGTAAAGCCGGCCTGAAGCCCGATTTGGTCATCGCCCTGATCCACGCGGAAAGCCACTTCAATCGCTTCGCCATCTCCTCGGTTGGCGCCCAAGGCATGATGCAAGTGATGCCCTTCTGGAAAGGCGAACTGGGCCGCCCGCAAGACAACCTCACCGACAACGCCACCAACCTGCGCTACGGCTGCACCATCCTCAGTTACTACCTGAAAAAGGAACACGGCAACCTCAGCCGCGCCCTCGCCCGCTATAACGGCAGCCTCGGGCAGAACACCTACCCGGCGAAGGTCATCGGGCTCTGGCAAGACTTCTGGTACGTCAAACCCTGAGAGGCTGTTTTGCAATTGTCTGCGCATCGGTGATGCTGCGTTAAAAATGGCTTCGGAATGCTCATTTACAGCTCGTAAACTCCGCCTCCTCTGCCATTTTTGCCTTGCCTGACCTTCGCTCGACGACTTTCAAAACAGCCTCTGCGCGTTTTGGCCGCAGCTGTTAACCACGCACAATAAAGCCGGCAATCCCTTGCAAGGCTTGCTCTTGCAGCTCGACCGCGTCGACCTTGGCTTGCTTCGGCCCCTGTTCCAGCCAAGCCGCCAATTCATGCACCGCGGCCTCTTCACCCTCCAGCAGCACCTCGACCCGACCATCGGCGAGGTTGCGCACCCAGCCATCGAGTTCAAGACGCTCGGCCTGCTCTTCGGTGTGCTGGCGATAGCCCACACCCTGTACCCGACCGCTGACATAACCATGCAAACAAATGCGCGCCATTGCCTCACTCCTTAGCTTGCAACTCGGCTAACCGTTTACTCAGCCCCATCGATGTCTGCTCGCCGAGCAGACGCTCACGTAGTTGGCCCTTTGCATCGACGATATAGGTCACCGGCAGCGCTTCGCTGTGCGGCAGTTGGAAGCGCGCGGCCGGGTCCTGTGCCAACACCGTGAAACGAATCCCCAGCGCCTCAGAGGCCTTACTCAGCTCCTCCCCCTGCAAGCCATCAAAGTTCACCCCAAGCAGGCTGACGGGCTTGCCCTTGAGCTGTTCAGCCAAGGCATTCAATTCTGGAATCTCGGTACGACAAGGCCCACACCATTCGGCCCAGTAATTAATCACCAACCACTGGCCTTCCAGACGCTCAGCCGCTACCTTTCGTCCATGCTGATCGACACCTAGGTCTTCGGCACAGCCGGCCAGCAGAAGCCCGACGAGAATACTTATGACCATTCGCCCTATGCCCCTTTGGAGTCGCGTTCCCATGCAGTCGGTCCTCGTGCACGCAGGGTTGATATGACGCTGGATGCCTTGCGCCTAGAAGTGCCAGAGATCCTCGAAGAGGACGCTGTGCCCCTCGCCGATCTCAATCAGCAACTCGCCGAAGCGCGCCTGCAGCCGCAGGATCATGCGCTGCAACAGGTGTTGAGCCTGTTATTTCGGCTTAATCGCAGCGCCATGACCTTACTCGAAAGGCAACGCGCGCTGCAAAGCTTCAGCGAAGAATACCGCCACTATGCCGCGGCCTACCGCACCGGCATGGCGCCATCGGTCTTGTTCGTGCGCTTTTGCGCTGAGATCGCCACAGGTTTCAAACGCCTGCTACTGCAGATTTTGCAGGGCCACCAGCCCTCACGCCCGCATCTGGCGTGGTGCCTGTATATGGCTCAGCACTTCCTCGCCCAAAGCCTGTTGCGGCACTACCAGCTGTACCAAGAACCACCGGCCAGCCTATGGCGTGATAGCCACCTGCTGTATTGGATCGGCGAACATCAGGAGTGTCTGGATGAGCCCGTCGCCGCCGCCTTCCAACCGCCACCGGCCAGTACCTTGCGTGGCCTCTATCAGCAGATGCTGCTACTGGCCTTGAGCAATCCCTTCCATCTGGCCGAAGGCGAAAGCCCGCTGCTGTTTAGCGCCCTCGCCCCACTGGCCAGCCTCGCTCGCCTGCTGCCCTGGGAGGAGGACGATGATGCCGAGGGCCCAACCGTCGACCTCACCGAAGCGCAGCCTTGTCTAGCCTACGAACAGGCGCCAGAAGGCGACAATCACTACCTGCGCCGCTTCGAACTCGGGGCGTTGTTGGTCGCCCTGCATGAGCCAGCGCCCTTGCAAAGCGCGCTTGAGCGCCAGTTGCTCGAGCGCGTCCGCCACCATTGGCTAGGCCATCAACAGCGCCGCCATGCGCGCTCAGACCAGGTTGGGGATTGCAGCTTGGTCGTCGGCCTAACGGCCATCCACGCCCAACTCCTTGAACATCGTCCCGGCCACTGCGCGGCGCAGATGCTCGATACCAGCCCAGGCGGCGCACGCTTGTTGTGCCATGCCGACCAAGGCCGACAGCTGCCAGTCGGGCAACTGGTTCTGCTGCTCAGTAGCAGTGCCACACCGACCCTGGCGCTGGTGCGTTGGCGGCACCTGAATGTCGAGGGCCTGCACCTCGGTCTGCGTTATTTGAAAGGGCTGCCCCGCCCAGTTTGGCTACGCCGCGCACCCAGCGCGCAAACCCACCCCGGCGTCCTGCAAAGTACCCCGGTGCAGAGCAGTGGTTGGCATCATGGTTTGTGGTTGCCAAACGGGCAGTTCGTTGAGGGGGAGAACCTTTGGCTGCAGTTGGTCAGCGTGCATAACCAGGCCGCCCTGCCGCTGCCCGCCCCCAACCTCGTCACCCCCTCGGTCGCCCGCCACCCTCTGAAGCTGGCGTAGAGGTTGAAACTGCGAGACGGGTCACGTCACCCAGCGGCCAAGCGCACAGTTTGACGGGCACCGTCGTGCTTATACTCGTGCACGACTCATACTCTTCATTCGATCCGCTATCAGCCCGGAAGCCCGCCATGTCCCAAGCCCATGACCAGCTGATCGGCCCAGTGCCGTCCCGAATCGCCGACGCCGCCCGCACGCTAGTCACACCTTACGAAGGGCGGGTAGCCGAATACAACATCGCCGCGTGGCTGCAGCTACCCGGCCTGGCCAATCTGCCGGTGTCTCTGTTGGTCAGCTACCGCGATGGCGACAGTCGCCGCGAGGTGCTGGTGGATCACGGCAAAGTCAGTGCCCAGCACAAAATCCTGCTGTCCGGCATCGCTCGCCTGCCGGTCAAACAGAAGATCCAGGACATGCAGATTTGCCTGCGTTCGGCAGTGCCGGCGCCCAGTTTGACTGTCGAAGAGTTATTCGTGCAGGCCGTGGAACTGGCCAGCGCCGAGAGCCGCCAAGCCCAGGCCTGATGGCCGCTGTGTAGCCCCACACATTAGGGTTTGCTTTTTAGCGCTGCACAACGCTGGAACTGGTTGGAATTGCAACGGCGAGGTCGTTGGCCTCCTGTTCAGCAGTGCCGGCCTGCAGCGACTGTTGCACCAGAGACTCCGGCCACTGCACAAAGCGCAGGCCGGTAAGCCGATTAAGACGCTCCAATGCCTGCTGCGGATCCCACTGCTGCAAGTGGATCACGTTGCCCTTAGTTCTGCTCATAGCACCCATAGTTCCTCGGCCAGTCCGTGCCCCGCTGGCAGTTTGATAGCAATCGCTTACCGAGAGAGCCAAAAGCGTGCCAACCTTCAGATCATCGGCCCTACGGCCTCAGCGCCGGCCTTGAACCTGCGCGGCAGTAGCTATGCGCCGCAAACTGACGTTTTTCGTCATCAGTTGGCTTGCGCACAGCGACCGAGTTTACTTAGTCGCTTGTAGCCATTGCGCCAAGCTAGCGCCAAATAGTGCCGCTTGTTCCTCATGCAACATTTCCAACGCCGCGCGCAGCCCCGGATACCAAGCCTCATCCAGCTGCGCCGGCAGCAGCCCCAGGCGCGGCAATGGCCAAGGACTGTGGCTGAGCAGTTGATGCAGGCTGTACTGCGTCAGATCGCGGCACAGCACCCAGCCCCCGCCACTGGCTCGACAGATCAGTTGCTCGCGCTCGAGGAAATCGAGGATCTCGTCCCACTCGTCCTCCGGTAGCTGCCAACCCTGACTCTGCACATCGCTATGGCGCACCAATTGACCGCGCAGCTGGCAATCATGGAACACCCGCAGAATGCCCAACACCACCAACAGCCTGGGCACCGCACGACGCCGCCAATGCCGCGATGACGACAGGTTGCACACCAACTCGGCACCAAACAGCACGATCAGCCAAGACAGGTAGACCCACAGCAGGAACAGCGGTACGGTCGCGAAGGCGCCGTAGATCAACTGGTAACCGGGAAACAGGCGGACATACAGGCCGAACAGCATCTTCGCCACCTCGAACAACACCGCGGCAAACACCCCACCGAGCAGCGCATGCTTGAGTGGCACCCGAGCGTTGGGCACCGCGGCATAAATCAGCGTGAACGCCGCCACACTGGACAACAGCGGCATGAAGCCAAGCAAGGTCTTGGCCCCGATCAGCGCATCCGGCCCGGAAATCAAGGACAGCGAAGTGATGTAGGTGCTCACCGCGAAGCCGACGCCCAACAGCAGCGGGCCGAGGCTGAGAATCGCCCAATACAGCAAGAAGCTGGAGATGCCACGCCGCGGTTGGCGCACCCGCCAGATGGTGTTGAGCGCCTTCTCCACCGTCACCAGCATGGCAAAGGCGGTCACCGCGAGTAAAACCACACCGATCCAGGTCAGTTGCCGCGCCTGGGTGGTGAAGTCTCTCAGATATTCCTGCACCGTTTCACCGGACGAGGGCAAAAAATTGCGGAAGATAAAATTCTGAATTTCCTCGCCAACCCCCTGAAAAGCCGGGATAGCGGAAAGCATGGCGAAGGTCACCGTCATCATCGGCACCACCGCGAACAGGGTGGTGTAGGTCAATGCCGCAGCGCTATTGGGCCCATGGTCGGCGAGAAAGCGCCGCAGCAGAAAGCGCCAGAATTCCACGACATCATCGAAGCGTTGGCGCATGCCCTCTCCTTAGCGATTGACGAACGCGGCCTAACAGACCGCAAACCTTGCGCCCTGTTCAGACAGAGGCACCGACGCGGTTAGAATAGCCGCCACCTTATGCAAGATGCGACCCGCACATGACCGATCTGACGCTCTATCACAACCCGCGCTGCTCGAAATCCCGCGGCGCGCTGGAACTGCTCGAAGCCCGCGGCCTCGCGCCGACTCTAGTGCGCTATCTGGAAACCCCGCTGAGCGCCGTCGAACTGCAGGACCTGCTGGGCAAGCTCAAGCTGTCTGCACGACAGTTACTGCGCAGCGCCGAGGACGAATACAAAACCCTGAACCTGGCGGATCCCAGCCTCAGTGAAGAACAACTGATCGCCGCCATGGTCGCCCACCCCAAGCTGATCGAGCGGCCGATTCTGGTCGTGGGTAGCAAGGCCATCATCGGCCGCCCGCCGGAGAAAGTGCTGGAGATTCTGCCGTGAGCCAGCCCTACATCCTGGTGCTCTATTACAGCCGCAACGGCGCCACCGCCGAGATGGCCCGACAGATTGCCCGCGGCGTCGAGCTGACCGGCATGGAAGCGCGCCTGCGCACGGTGCCGGTGGTCTCCACCGAGTGCGAAGCCATAGCCCCAGCCATTCCTGCCGAAGGTGCGCTCTACGCCAGCCTGGATGACCTGAAAAACTGCGCAGGCCTGCTCTTAGGCAGCCCGACCCGCTTCGGCAATATGGCCGCGCCGCTGAAATACTTCCTCGACGGCACCAGCAGTCTCTGGCTGACCGGCGGGCTGGTCGGCAAACCGGCCGGCGTCTTCACCTCCACCGCCAGCCTGCACGGCGGTCAGGAGACTACCCTGCTGTCCATGCTGCTACCGCTGCTGCACCACGGCATGCTGATCACCGGTCTGCCTTACAGCGAGCAGGCACTGTTCGAGACCCGCGGCGGCGGCACGCCCTACGGCGCCAGCCACCATGCCGGCACCGATGGCAAACGCCCGCTGGATGAACACGAGATCGCCCTGTGCCGCACCCTCGGCCAACGCCTGGCACAGACCGCGCAGCGTTTGGAGAACCACCGTGGCTAAAACTCCAAAGCCCCTACCGGCCCTGAGTTGGCTGGCGCCACGCCTGGCCCTCAGCCGCGCGCTCAGTTTGCTCAGCTTTGGCGGCTTAGCGCTGTTGCTGCTGATCTGGAACCTGGTCTACGCCGACCTGCATGGCGCGCGCCCCTGGGTGATTTTGAGCATCGAACTGGCGCCCCTGCTGATACTCGCCCCCGGTTTACTGCTCGGCAGCGCGCGGGCTCACGCCTGGACCTGCTTCGTGGTCAACCTGTACTTCATCAAAGGCGTGCTCGCCGCCTTCGATCCCAGTCGCAGCCGGCTCGGCTGGACCGAAGCGCTGCTCAGCCTGACGCTGTTCTGCGCGGCGCTGCTCTATACGCGCTGGCGCTTCCAGTACGACCGTAAACTGGCGGGCGAAAGCTGACTCCGTAGGGTGCACTCGCCCGCAGGGCAGTGCACCGCTCGCGGCTTGGTGGATTGCCGCAGCGCGGCGAATCCACCCTACGGCCTACCAGCCGAGGATTTCTTTCAGGAAGGGAATGGTCAGCTTGCGTTGCGCCTGCAGGGAGGCCTGATCCAAGCGTTCCAGCAGTTCGAACAACGCGCTCATGCTGCGCGTGCCGCGCGTGAGGATGAAGCGGCCGACTTCGTCGGTCAGGTGCAGGCCACGACGCGAGGCACGCAGTTGCAAGGCGCGCAGCTTGTCTTCGTCGGACAGTGACTGCAGCTGGAAGACCAGCGCCAGGGTCAGGCGTGACTGCAGGTCTGGCAATTGCACCGGCAGCTCCCGTGGCGACGCGGCGGCGGCCAGCAGCAACCTGCGACCACTGTCACGCAGACGGTTGAACAGGTGAAACAGCGCCTCCTCCCAGTCGGCGCGCCCGGCAACCGCATCCAGATCATCCAGACAGACCAGCTCGCACTGCTCCAGGTTGTCCAGCAGCTCCGGGCCGTAATCCGCCACCTCCGCCAACGGCAGATACACCGCCTGCTCGTCACGTTGCTCAAAGCGCAAACAGGCGGCCTGCAGCAGATGGCTGCGACCGACGCCGTCACCACCCCAGAGGTAGATCAGACTCTCCGCCCAGCCGGCCTCGGCCTCGCAGAGGCGTTCGACATAGCCGAGCGCCGCGGCATTCGCGCCGGGATAGTAGTTGGCAAAGGTGGCGTCGTCGCGCAGACGCACGCCCAGAGGGAGCTGAATCGGCTTCATGCAGGGCTGGGCGGCTCGTCGGAACCGCCGGGGGACTCTCGATAAAGAGTGGAAAGTTTATAGAAATCATGAGCATGACGCAGCAATACCATGATCACCGCGGCAACCGGCAGCGCCAATAGTACGCCAGTGAAGCCAAATAACTGGCCGCCCGCGAGAATCGCAAAGATCACCGCCACCGGATGCAGGCCGATGCGATCGCCCACCAACAAGGGCGTTAGCAGCATGCCTTCGAGCAATTGACCGGCCATGAAGACCGCGGCAATCCCCAGCAGGGGATAAAACTCACCGCCAAACTGAAACAGCCCGGCAGTGACCGCGGCACCCATGCCCACGACAAAACCCATGTAGGGCACGATGCTGGCCAAGCCGGCGAGCAGGCCGATCAACAGCCCCAACTCCAGGCCTACCAGCATCAAACCGCTGGCGTAGATAATCCCCAGCGCCAGCATCACCAGCAACTGGCCACGCAGGAAGGCGCCCAGCACTTCATGGCACTCGCCAATCAGTTGCACGACCCAACCTTCGCGGCTGCGTGGCAGCAGGCTGCGCAGCTTGGCCACCAGCAGGTCCCAGTCCCGCAGCAGATAAAAACTCACCACCGGAATCAGCAGCAAGTTGCCCAGCCAACCGAGCAACGCCAAACTCGATGCGGTGGCCTGCGCCAGCACGGCCCCAACGATATCGGTGGTCTTGCCCAGATGCTCGGAAAAAGCCGCCTTGAGCTGATCGAAACGCCAGAAACCATCCGCCAGACCCAGTTGCGCCTGCGCCCAAGGCAAGGCCGTATGCTGCAACCAGTCGAGCATCTGCGGCGCCAACTCATAGAGGCGCAGCAACTGCCGGCCCAACAGCGGCAGCAGCACCAAGAGCAGCACCAGTAAAACCAGGCTGAACAAGCCGAACACCACGACCACCGCCCAGGTGCGCGAAAGCTTCCAGCGCTCCAACCGATCCACCAGCGGATCGCCCATGTAGGCCAGCAACACGCCAATCAGAAAGGGCGAAAGAATCGGCTGCAACAGGTACAGCAGCCAACCGAGCAGAAACAGCCCGGCAATCCATAGCCAGTGACGTGAATCAGTCATGCTCAAAGCCTCGCAACAGGAAACTTACCCAGCCCAGGCCGGATGACTACCAACGGTAACGCAGTACAGCCGCACGCGGCTGTTGCATGGGCGCCGCAACGGCCGTCGGGGCCTGCCCGGCCTCTACCGATGCAGCCTCGGCCGGCATTTCCTGTAGATGCGCCAGGGCCAGTTGCGCACGCAACTGCTCGGCGCTGGCCTTGACCTGATAGCTCAGCCGCTCGCCTTCGACCTTCTGCAGACGGGCGTCGAACGGTTCGAGCAAGCGTTGCAGCTCGGCGTAACGGGCCAGAGTGGCGCCCTGCACCTCCAGGATCAGGCTCTCGGCCGCGCCCGGAGCGGCGACAAAGCGCGGCGCCAGGCGCTCGCTGATGGCCAAAAACACCGCATCCGCCAGCGCATCCGCGTCGGCGCCCTGGGCGCTGCCCTGCTCGCGGCTATCGCCTAGCCACAGGCGCCACTGTGCCTGCCACTGGCCCGCCTCCTCATGGCTATTGACCGCCAGCAAGGCATCCGCCGCATAGCGCTCGGAGGCCGGACGCAGCGCATCGGGCTGGGTGGCAGTGAGGTTTTCCGCCGTAGCGAGCAGTTGCTCATTCAAATCCGCCAGTGGCAGGCGCAGCGGCAAACCACGGTGCTGGGCGGCACGGCGCAACGGCGCGGCACTGGCTTGGCCGTCACCGACCAGACTGGCGCCTTCATTGGCATTATTCAGCCACCACACCAGGATCGCCGGGCGGTTGGTGCCCCATAACGACAAGCCGGCTTGGCGCAAGCTGCGGTCGCTGCTGACCGGGTCGAAGTCGACCACCAGCAACTGCGGCGGGCCAGTTTCGTAGCCGTACTGGCTGATCAACTGTTGTGGATCCTTGCGCAATTCGGCCAGGGCCGGGTTGCTCGGCGCCTGGCTATCACCGGTGAGACGCAACACCAGCGTGTCCAACGCGCGGCTCAGCGCGGCGGCGCGCTCCTCGGGTTGCTGGCTGGCGACCGGCTCGCGCACCTGATACAGGTCGCCGACCGTTTCGGCAAAAGACGGCAGGCTGATAAGCGACAGACAGAGGACAAACAGGCGGGCAATGGCGCGCATTGGGCTCTCGCAAGACTTAAGGGTTAAATATAAAGGCTCTACCTTAAACAGCCGCCCGCAGACCGGCAACCAGCGCCTGCCTGACAACCCAGCAGCCGGCACTCTCGCTAGCCCCGATTGGCGCTGATCTTCACCAGGCCTTTTGCCCAGCGCCGGCTGAACCCAGCCCCCATTTCGCTCGATAGGGCGCGCTTTCGCGACTGATTTGCCCGGGTATCACCGCAGTTCGTCGGCTTAACTACCCGGCAAACCCGCCACTACCCACTTGAGTGGCAGGCTCCGATGGCCGCTGGCGGGCAAGCCTGATAAAATCGCGCGCCTTCGCAGACCGGCTTCGGCAGCACCCGGTCGATCCCCGAACTTCCCTTAAAGGCCCTGGATCTATGAGCAAGCAACCCTCCATTAGCTACAAGGACGCCGGTGTAGATATCGACGCGGGCGAAGCCCTGGTCGAACGCATCAAAAGCGTGGCCAAGCGCACCGCACGTCCGGAAGTGATGGGCGGCCTGGGCGGCTTCGGCGCCCTCTGCGAGATCCCCGCCGGCTACAAGCAGCCGGTACTGGTCTCCGGCACCGATGGCGTCGGCACCAAGCTGCGCCTGGCGCTGAACCTGAACAAGCACGACAGCATCGGCATCGACCTGGTCGCCATGTGCGTCAATGACTTGGTGGTGTGCGGCGCCGAGCCGCTGTTCTTCCTCGACTACTACGCCACCGGCAAGCTCAACGTCGACACCGCCGCCCAAGTGGTCACCGGCATCGGCGCCGGCTGCGAGCTGGCCGGCTGCTCCCTGGTCGGCGGTGAAACTGCCGAGATGCCCGGCATGTACGAAGGCGAAGACTACGACCTGGCCGGCTTCTGCGTCGGCGTGGTGGAGAAAGCCGAGATCATCGACGGCTCCAAGGTGCAGGCCGGCGATGCCCTCATCGCCCTGCCCTCCTCCGGTCCGCACTCCAACGGCTATTCGCTGATCCGCAAGATCATCGAAGTCGCCGGTGCCGACATCGAAAACATCCAGCTCGACGGCAAGCCGCTCACCGAGCTGCTGATGGCGCCGACCCGGATCTACGTCAAACCGCTGCTCAAGCTGATCAAAGACACCGGCGCGGTCAAAGCCATGGCCCATATCACCGGCGGCGGTCTGCTGGATAACATCCCGCGCGTGCTGCCGGAAGGCGCGCAAGCGGTGGTCGATGTGGCCAGCTGGAAACGCCCGGCGGTGTTCGACTGGCTGCAAGAGCAAGGCAACGTCGACGAAGTGGAGATGCACCGCGTCCTCAACTGCGGCGTGGGCATGGTCATCTGCGTCGCTCAAGAGCAGGTCGAGACCGCGCTGCAAACCCTGCGCGAGGCCGGCGAACAGCCTTGGCTGATTGGCCAGATCGCCGCCAGCGCGCAAGGCGCGGAGCGTGTGGTACTGAACAACCTGAAAGGTCACTGATGCCGGCACGCTGCGATGTAGTCGTGCTGATCTCTGGCTCCGGCAGCAACCTGCAGGCGCTGATCGACACTCTCCAGGCCGGTGACAATCCGGCCCGGATTCGCGCAGTGATCGCCAACCGCGCCGACGCCTATGGCCTGGAGCGGGCGAAAGCCGCCGGCATCGACACCCAAGTCCTCGATCACAAAACCTTTGCCGGCCGCGAGGCCTTCGATGCGGCGCTGATCGAGCTGATCGACACCTTCACGCCGCAACTGGTGGTGCTGGCGGGCTTTATGCGCATCCTCAGCCCGGACTTCGTCCGCCACTACCAAGGCCGCCTGCTGAATATCCACCCCTCGCTGCTGCCCAAATACAAGGGCCTGCACACGCACCAGCGGGCATTGGAGGCTGGCGACCGGGAGCACGGTTGCAGCGTGCACTTCGTCACCGAGGAACTCGATGGCGGTCCTCTGGTCGTACAAGCGGTAATCCCGGTACGGTCGGATGACTCGCCGGAAAGCCTGGCCGCCCGCGTGCATGTGCAGGAACACCAGATTTACCCGTTGGCCGTGCGCTGGTTTGCCGAAGGCCGCTTGCATCTTGGTCCACAGGGCGCAATGCTGGATGGCCAGCCCCTACCGGCCACCGGCCATCTGATTCGAACCTAGGAGACTCTATGCGTCGCGCCCTGCTGTTCGTCCTCGCCGTGCTCACCTTGCCGGCGCAGGCCCTGGAGCTCAAGCCCTTCTCCGCCAGCTACACCGCCGACTGGAAGCAGCTGCCCGTCAGCGGCACCGCCGAGCGTAGCCTCAAGCGCCAAGATGAGGGGCGCTGGCTGCTCAACTTCGAAGCCGCCATGCTGGTCGCCAGCCTCACCGAGGAAAGCACCTTCCGCATCGAGAATGACACCTTCCTACCGCTGACCTACCACTACGACCGTAGCGGCCTGGGTAAAGGCAAACAAGTCGAGTTCGATTTCGACTGGACCGCGAAGCAAATCATCGGCACCGATCGCGGCGAGCAAGTCTCTCAGCCACTCAACCGTGGTCTGCAGGACAAATCGACCTATCAACTGGTGCTCCAGCATGATGTGGCCGCCGGCAAAAAGAGCATGAGCTACCAAGTCATCGACGGCGACGAGATCGAAACCTACGACTTCCGCGTGCTGGGCGAAGAGACCGTTCGCACCAAGGCCGGCTTGGTCGACGCGATCAAAGTCGAGCGCGTGCGTGACCCGACCCAGAGCAGCCGCAAAACCGTGCTCTGGTTCGCCAAGGATTGGGACTACCTGCTGGTGCGCCTGCATCAAGTGGAAAAGGACGGCAAGGAATACCAGATCATGCTTAAGGACGGCTCGGTGGACGGCAAGCCGGTCCAGGGCCGCAGCGAATAATCCTCAAGATCGAGTAGGAGGCGGGGTCACCCCCGCCCGCCCTCTCACCGTACGCACGGTTCCGTATGCGGCGGTTCCTGCCTACTGACAGATAGCATCAGCAAGCTTGGTTCCCTGCGAGGTGTCGTCTGCGATATCTAAGCACCTAGACCGGCTCTCAGAGCTTCCGGCTCCCACCTCCTGATGGTCTCGACGGCCCAACAGAGATCACCTCCGACTGTCCACTCATGGCAGGTTCGGCCCTTCATTACTCCGGTTTCGAGCAACTACTACGGCTTCGGTTTCCTTCAGACTCGCGGTCACCCGCAACACCCTTGCCGTTCGGCTAACACGTCCCCTTGCCGGGCGTGCAGAGGACTTTCACCTTCAAGTCACCAGCCTAGCCACCACTGCCAAGCTGGTTGCGCTTGCGCGCAACGCGCCATGCCTGGCGCACATAAAAAAAAAGGCCCGTCACGAGACGGGCCCAAAGCCCGCTCCTGGGTAGGAGCGGGCGTAGCTGTCAGTTTTAAGCCAAGTCGCGGGCCGCCACTACCGGCTGCGAACCGCCGCTGGCCAGCTCGCTTTGCAGGGTGTCTTCGTCCAGTTGCTTGCACCACTTGGCGACCACCACGGTGGCCACACCGTTGCCGATCAGGTTGGTCAGCGCGCGGGCCTCGGACATGAAGCGGTCGATGCCGAGGATCAGCGCCAGACCCGCCACCGGCAGAGTGCCGACCGCGGAGAGGGTCGCCGCCAGCACGATAAAGCCACTGCCGGTGATGCCGGCGGCGCCCTTGGAGGCGATCAGCAGCACCGCCAGCAGGGTCAACTGATCGACCAGGCCCATCGGCGTGTCGGTGGCCTGGGCGATAAAGACCGCGGCCATGGTCAGGTAGATCGAGGTGCCGTCCAGGTTGAAGGAGTAGCCGGTGGGGATCACCAGGCCGACCACCGACTTGTTGCAGCCGAGCTTCTCCAGCTTGGTCAGCATGCGCGGCAGGGCCGACTCGGAAGAGGAAGTGCCGAGCACGATCAGCAGCTCTTCGCGGATGTACTTGATAAAGCGCAGGACGCTGAAGCCGTGAGCGCGGGCGATACCGCCTAGCACCACCAGGATGAAGAACACGCAGGTGATGTAGAAGCAGGCCATCAGCTGGCCGAGTTGTACCAGCGAGCCGACGCCGTACTTACCGATGGTGAAGGCCATGGCGCCGAAGGCACCGATGGGCGCGACCTTCATGATCATGTTGATGATGTTGAACATCACCTGGGAGATGCGCTCGATAAACTCCAGCACCGGCCTGCCGTAATCGCCCATGCGATGCAGGGCGTAGCCGAACATCACGGAGAAGAACAGCACCTGGAGGATCTCGCCGGCGGCGAAGGCGCCGACCACGGTGCTCGGGATCACGTTGAGCAGGAAGGCGACGGTGCTCTGCTGTGCGCCGGTCTCAACAAAGCCGGCGATGCCGCTGGCGTTCAGGGTGGAGACGTCGATGTGCATGCCGGCTCCCGGCTGCACCAGGTTGACCACCACCAGGCCGATCACCAGGGCGATGGTGCTCACGATCTCGAAATACAGCAGCGCCAGCCCGCCGGTCTTGCCCACGGCCTTCATGCTCTGCATGCCGGCGATGCCGCTGACCACGGTACAGAAGATGATCGGCGCGATGGCCATCTTGATCAGCTTGACGAAGCCATCGCCGAGCGGCTTCATCGCCGCGCCGGTCTCCGGATAGAAATGGCCGAGGACGATACCGATGGCGATGGCCACCAGCACCTGAACATAGAGGCTCTTGTACAGCGGTTTGCGGGTCATGGCAGGTTCCTCGTGGGCAGCGGTGCCGCATCATTCCTCGATGCGCGCGCTGCCAAAGCGCTAACCCTCCTGCACTGGAGGGATTTGTTGTTTGCCTGCCGACTACACAGGTCTACAGCGCCTATCGCAAAGGCCATGCCAGCCTTATAAATTCAGATAAAACCCTTTAAATACATACACTTGACTTAAATCATCGCTCTCGAAAGCAGATCAACTTGGCGGATTCCCGCCCATTGCCTGGCGGATATCCCCCAGCCTTTCGCGCACCACTGGCCTCCACGCGCCTCATCCTCATGGGCGCTTGTCCCCACCGCACGGCATGCTTACCATCGGCCAGCCTTTTTCCATGAGCCCGTCCCATGCGCGAACGCACCATTGCCAGCCATTTCGTCCGTGCCGCCCTGCGGGGCGCCGAACGGCATGGTCAGGATTGTTCGTCTATCTTGCGGCAGCTGAACATCCAGCCGGCCCTGCTGGAGGAGCCGCGCGCGCGCATCGCCCCGGAACAATTCGCCCGTTTGATGCAGCTGCTTTGGGAGACGCTGGACGACGAGTACATGGGCTTTGGCAGCGCGCCAAGCAAGCGCGGCACCTTCGCCATGATGTGCCACGCCATCATCCATTGCCGCACGCTGGACAAGGCCCTGAGCCGCGGCACCCTGTTCTACAGCCTGTTTCAGGGCGCACCGCGTATCAGTCTGAGCCGCGAAGGCGAATGGGCACGGCTGACAGTGGACGACTCGACCCTGTGGGACCCGGATCACTTCCTGGTGGAGAGCCTGTTGGTGATCTGGCACCGCCTCGCCAGTTGGCTGATCGGCCAGCGTATCCGCCTGGAGGAGGCCAGCTTCGCCTACTCCGAACCCGAGCACAATGCCGAGTACGACCTGCTCTTCCCCAACCCCCGGCGCTTCGCCGCTGACAGCACCAGCCTGCTGTTTCAGGCTCGCTACCTGAGCATGCCGCTGCTCCAGGACGAGCGCACCCTCAAACACTTTCTCGAACACTCGCCCGCCGATCTGCTCGCCCGCCCGGACGGCGGCGACAGCCTGATCAGCCAGATCCGCCGCCTGCTCGGGCGTGACTGCAGCAGTTGGCCGGATCTGGAGGCAGTCGCCAAACAGCTGCACATGAGCCCACAAACCCTGCGTCGGCATTTGCGCGAGGAAGGTTCGAGCTTTCAGGAGTTGAAGGATCAACTGCGCCGCGACCTGGCGATCTACCACCTGGGGCGCGACGATCTGCCGATTCAGGAGATTGCCGAACAGCTCGGTTTCTCCGAGCCCTCGGCCTTTCACCGGGCGTTCAAGAAGTGGACCGGGCTGACACCCGGCGCCTATCGCGCGCAGGAGCACTGAACACCCCCGAGCTAGCCTTGAGGTCGAGCAGCAACGGCCCGGCCTCGATAGTCGATTGAGTGAAGCCCAAGAAGCGCCACAGCAGTGAATTCAGGCGCACCTCCAACTCCTCGAACTGAAAGGGTTTAACCACGTAGTCGTGCCATCCTGCACGCCGTGCGTGGCGGTTTAACCCGCTGGCGCTTGCTCACCTTTGACTGAGCTTTAGCGGCTGCGGCCTAATGCGCATTCGCGGGTGAGTGAGTACACGCCCGTCCGCAATCACCCTTCTGTAACTACCAGAGTGTCGCCATGCCCGTTCAACCCCTTCCTCCCGCTAGCGGGCGCGCGAGCACCCTGCACTTGCCGGCGGGTAACTGGTCGACCGTGCTGGATTGCCTGTGTGCGCACTTCACGGCGATCAGCCGCGAGACCTGGCTCGAGCGGATGGCGCGCGGCCGCGTGCTGGATATGCAGGGCACGGCCATCGGCCCCCAGCAGCGCTATCAAGAGGGGCTGCGTATCCGCTATTTCCGCGAGGTGGCGGATGAAGTGCCGATCCCTTTCGTCGAATCCGTGCTGTATGCCGACGAGCATCTGGTGGTGGCGGACAAACCGCACTTCCTGCCGGTCACACCGGCCGGCGAATACGTGGAAGAGACCCTGCTGGCACGGCTCAGCCGGCGGCTCGACAACCCCCATCTGGTGCCCTTGCACCGCATCGACCGGCTGACGGCCGGGTTAGTCCTATTCTCGGCCAACCCGGAAAGCCGCTCGCGCTATCAGGGCTTGTTTCTCCAGCGGCAGATCAGCAAGCGCTACCAAGCCATTGCCCCGGCGCTGCCTGCCGTGGCTTTCCCCCACGTGCGCAGCACCCGCCTGGCGGCCGGCGAGCCGTTCTTTCTGATGCAGGAAGTGCCCGGCACGCCGAACAGCGAAACCCGTATCGAAGTCTGCGAACGCAACGGCGAGTATTGGCGTTACGCCCTGTATCCGATCACGGGGAAAAAGCACCAGTTGCGCCTGCACATGGCCGCACTCGGCGCGGGCATCTGCAACGACCCCTTCTATCCACAGCTGACGGAGCAGGCCGTCGATGATTACGCGCGACCGCTAAAGCTGCTGGCACAGAGCCTGACCTTTGCCGATCCGCTGAGCGGTGCCGAACGCCACTTCGAGAGCCGACTCAGCTTGAGTTGGTGAGCGCAGGCGTATTTGCAGTAGGCGGCGCAGAGGCTTTAGCGCTGCCGCAATGGAACCAGCAGCGCCGACAGTCCGTTATGGTCGATCTCCTGCATCAGTGCCAAGAGACGACCAATCTCGCCGTTCGGAAAGCCTTCGCGGGCAAACCAGTTGAGATAATGCCCGGGCAAATCGGCAATCAAGCGCCCCTTGTATTTGCCGTAGGGCATGGCGCGGGTAACCAGGAGCAGGAGGTCTTCGGGGTTCATCGTATCCTTGCCTTCGACGCGGTTTAAGCCGGCTAAAGTTCGCCGTTAAACATTCGCCGTTAAATAACAGGTGACAGCGCGCATTGTGCCAAAGCTTGCACGCCTGGGCAGCTTGCGCCCGCGCTTATCTAGCCATTTTGCTGCGCTTGCTCGCTTGATCGCCGTCTTAGTAGCAATAGCACCAACGCCGCCAACGAGAACGCCGCGCCAGCATAGAAAGCCGTTGAAGCGCCATGACTCTGCCAAAGCCAGCCGGCAATAGCGCTGGCCAACAACAGGGCTATGCCACTCAGCAGATTGAAGATTCCAAAAGCCGTACCCTTGAGCTCGCGAGGGCTCGTGTCGGCCACCAGAGCCGCCAATATGCCCTGGCTAAAGCCCATATGCAGCCCCCACAGGGCGACGCCGAGCAGAACCATGGCAACCGATTCGGCGTAAGCCAACACCAGATCGGCAAGGAGCAGGAACAGCAAGCCGGCACTCAGTAAGGTTGATCGACTGATGTGATCCGACCATTTCCCCACCGGGTAGGCCGACAGCGTGTAGACGGCGGCCATCACGACCATGACCATCGGTACCCAAGTGACGGCAAGCCCCAACTGCTGCGCACGCAACAGCAGAAACGCTTCGCTGAAGCGCGCCAGGGTGAAGATCGCACCGATCGCCACGACCCACCAATAGGCGCTGGGGAAGTGCCGCAGTGAGTTCAGGCGGATCGGCGAACGAAAGTGCCGATGAGGCGTTGCCGGTTTCGCTTCGCTGACACCAATCAAGAGCAGACCGACAGCCAGTAGTGCCGGCATGACTGCAAACCACAGCACCAGCGGAATGTCGTCGTTAAACAACAACATCAGCACGATGGCCAGCGCCGGGCCGAGCAAGGCGCCAACCGTATCCATGGACTGACGCAAGCCGAAGCAGGCCCCACGGATCGCTGCCGGGGCCACATCGGCGACTAGCGCATCGCGTGGGGCACCGCGGATACCTTTGCCGATCCGGTCCAGAAACCGCGCGGTGAAGACCATCTCTGCCGAGGTGGCGAGGGGGAACAATGGCTTGGTCAACGCGGCCAAGCCGTAGCCGAGCAAGAGCAAACCTTTGCGTCGCCCGAGGTAGTCACTGATCGTCCCAGAGAAGACCTTGACGATCAGCGCGGTAGCCTCGGCCACGCCCTCGATCAGCCCAACAGTCAACATGCTCGCGCCTAGTGTCCCGACCAGGAATACCGGCAACAGGCTGTGGACCAGCTCCGAAGACAAGTCCATAAACAGGCTGACAAACCCCAGCGCCCATACCGTGCGCGGAATCTCGTGGGTAGATGTGGCGTTAAGCACTTACCCGGCTCCTGGTGGGCTGTATGGGTTAGTAGCCTAGTCACTTAGCCCAACGGGGTGCCACAGAAGTGAGAATTGTTGATCGCTCCCAGGCTCCAGCGTGGGAGCGTAGCCCTGGACGCTCCGTCCAATCACATCCAGCAAGCCGGGCGCAGAGCCTCCCCGGAAAACTTCCCACGCGGAAACAGGGGGAGCATCTAAGTGCTAGTGGATAGAAGATTGACGGGTATCGCTGCGCTTAACCCATCCTACGGGCTGGGCCTATACCCAGGATCAGCTTTGACTCTTATATAGCAGGGAAGCAATATGCGTTTGATCATCATTCTTTTGGTCGCCGCCTTTCTAACTGGCTGCGCCATGATTCCCTACGAAACCCAAGAGGCCAAATGGCAAGCGCAAAGATGCGAGTCGTAGTATTGGGTGGGCTCGGTAACTTTGGCGCCCGTATCTGCCGAAGCCTTTCGCTGGATGTGGGCGTAGAAGTAATAGCCGCAGGCAGAAGTGTCGCCACCTCAGATAAACATATCTTCGAGCAAGGGCAGACTGTTAGCACTGCAAGGCTTGATATCGACTCTCCCGACCTTGAGCAGCAATTGATCAGGCTGAGCCCCGATATTGTCATCCATTGTGCCGGTCCTTTTCAGTCTCAAGACTATCGCGTCGCTGAAGCAAGCTGTGCTGCCGGGGCTCACTACGTCGACATCTCGGATGGGCGAGCCTTTGTTTCCAGTTTTGCCCATAGCCTAAATGATAAAGCCCTGGCAGCGGGGGTCTGCGCTATCTCTGGCGCCAGCAGTGTTCCAGGTCTCTCTTCGGCAGTAGTCGACAGCCTTGCAAAGCGTTTTTCGCGCATCGACGCAATCAGCATTGCTATTGCCCCTGGCCAGCAAGCGCCCCGAGGTACGGCTACGCTCGCGGCTGTGTTCAGTTACGCCGGCAGGCCATTTCAACGCCTACATAACGGGCACTGGAGTGCTTCCCATGGATGGCAGGATATGCGTGCCATTCGGTTTTCTCGGTTAGGCGTGCGCTGGGCCGCTGCGTGCGACGTGCCGGATCTGGAGCTCTTTCCCGCTCGCTATCCGTCGGTGAAAACCGTTGAGTTCAGGGCCGCTCTTGAGCTGCGGACTCAGCACCTGGCTCTCTGGCTCGCAGCGGCCATGCGCAGGGTGGGTATACCGCTGCCTATTGAAAGATATGCTTCACAACTCAATTCAATCGCCAACAATTTTCTGGATCGTTATGGAAGTGATTGCGGCGGGATGATGGTCAAGATATCCGGAACTCGACTCGACGGCACACCGGGTAACTGTACCTGGCATCTGACCGCTCCCGACAGGCACGGCCCGGAAATCCCCTGTATGGCTGCACTGCTCGTCACCCGCAAGCTTGTGAAAAGCGAGTTGAACCTGACGGGCG
Organism: Pseudomonas sp. 2FE; assembly: GCF_005503735.1. NCBI lineage: Bacteria > Pseudomonadati > Pseudomonadota > Gammaproteobacteria > Pseudomonadales > Pseudomonadaceae > Pseudomonas > Pseudomonas sp. 2FE. Next base: position 96,908 of record NZ_SCMO01000004.1, read on the forward strand.
CCTTCGCCTGCACAGGACTGCTCGAACTCGATGAGTTCGAGCCAGAGTTTCGCCGCTGGGGGATTACCACCGAAATAGAGGAGTCCAGCTAATGGCTCAGCGTCGCCTCTTACTCAGGATGCCCGCCTCAGCTGAGGCAGCCTTCGAGGCATTTCACAATCATGCAATAAGACTCAAATGGGACACGTTGCTATCCGTTGCCTATGTCGAAGGTGGCGGTACTCACCCCTATGTCGGTGCCATTACCACAAACCGAGGCCGTGGCTGGAAGCGCTATCTTGCGATGCGAACGCGTTTCGTCAATTACGCCCCTCCGCGGATCGCAGCAGCGGTGATACAGGAGCCTGTCGGTCTGTTCGAACTATGGGCGGCCTCAATGCGTCATCGTGATCTGAACGATGGGACATCTGAGCTGATCTACACCTTCAATATCAGGTTGCGCCCACGCTGGCTCGGCTACTTCCTCGACTCAATCGCCATCAAGGTGTTTGAAATCGAAACACGACGGCGCTTCGCTGCAATGGCGAGGTATCTGGAAGCAAACCAAAAAGCTGGGTGACAGGCTCATTGATACATATGTCTCTGTAAGCGGTGGAGTCCTCCGAGCCAATGAGCAAGTCGTCATTGGTTCCAAACGACTCATTGCAGTCATTCAGAGGTATCTATAGATGCCGTGGCGATTCAACTTGTCCAGGATTGCGGCTTTACGCTAAACCAAATAGCGCGATCTCTGAGCTCGTTCCACCCCGATCAACTTCGCGGCTGAAGTCGATCGGGCGACGACTATTCTGCCGCTTGGGCTGTGCCGGTTTGGCGAAGTTGCAGGTTTCTTTGTTTTTTGTAGTTCTTGGCCGCTTTAGGCACTGGGCTGCTTTTACCGGTTTCCATCCAGCGGCGTAGGCGATTGGCATCGGCAAAATGGGTGTACTTGCCAAATGCATCCAGTACCACCAAGGCCACAGGGCGGTTCGCTATTACCGTGCGCATGACCAAACAATGGCCCGCCTCATCAGTAAAGCCAGTCTTGGTCAGCTGAATATCCCAATTGGCTTTATAGATCAAACGATTGGTGTTGCGGAAACCGAGTGTGTAATTGGGTTTACGGAAATAAACAGTTTTACCGGGGGTGGTGCTCAGTTCGCTGATCAGCGGATATTGTTTCGTGGTAATTAGTAATAGGGTCAAGTCTCTGGCGGTGGATACATTGTTGAAGGAAAGGCCTGTCGGCTCAACAAAGCGGGTGCTGTTCATGCCAAGTGACTTGGCTTTAGCGTTCATCGCCGCCACAAACGCGGCATGACCGCCGGGGTAATGGTGCGCCAGGCTCGCAGCCGCACGGTTTTCGGATGACATCAGTGCCAGCAGTAACATTTCTTTGCGGCTAAGTTGGCTGTTGACTCGCACACGGGAGAAAACGCCCTTCAATTCCTTAGTGTCGCTAATGGCTACGGATAGTGTTTCATCGAGTGGCTGTTTTGCATCCAGCAGCACCACGGCCGTCATGAGTTTGGTAATTGAGGCGATGGGCACGATCACATCCGGGTTACTGGCATAAAGCACTTTGTCGCTTTGCAGATCCACCAGCATGGCACTGCCTGAGGCGAGTTCCAACTTGGACGGATCCCAAACAGCTACAGTTTTTTCACGAGCATCAGAGCCCGCCGCGAATACAACGCTGGTATATAAAAAAAACAAACTAACTATCGAAAGACGGATTTTCACAAACATTATTCACTGAATTAAATGGTTTAACGGTAAAGACCGGGCTGATTTATCAACAACCCCATATTTTATGAGCATATTCTGCGCACTGTCGACTCTTCTTCCCTGCTCCGTGCGAGCCGACCATAGGGCCTCACAACCGGGGCAGCATGCCGAGTTAAAGCGTGCGCGCTCGCCAACCGGCGAACAGGAAGAGTGCCGCCAACACCGCCAGCAGCGGCAACCAGCCCGCGTGTTCCCAGACATAACCAGCGCCGTAACCCACCACACTGGAGCCCAGGTAATACGCGCAGAGATAGAGCGCCGAGGCCTGCGCCTTGGCGCCTTTGGCGCGTTGGCCGACTTGGCCGCTGGCCACCGCATGGGCGGCGAAAAAACCCAAGGTGAAGAAGGCTAAGCCGAGTACCGCAGCACTCAGCCAAGGCGTGGCACACAAGGCCACACTGAACAGCATGATGCCGATAGCGCCCTGCATGACTTGCCGCGCGCCGATGCGTGGCACCAAACGCCCGGCCCAACCGGCGCCGAAAATGCCGACCAGATAGACGCCGAACAGCAAGCCGATCACCGTCGACGACAAGCCGAACGGCGGCGCCGCCAGGCGAAAGCCAACGTAGTTGAACAACGCCACAAAGCCGCCCATCAACAGGAAGGCCTGCAAGAACAAACGCTCAGCTGGCCTGTCTACTCGGCGCTATTAATAGCCACCTTTAGCCTGGGCCTGGATGCGGCATTAGATAAAGTGGCTGGGTGGTTGACGGTTTTTGCCCTCCCATCCGGCCCGCCGACCCAATGCTTTTTGGGCATATGGTCATTCAATGATGTTCTTAAACAGGACCTTGAACCCAGGTCTACCCGCCAGCATGTTAATTAATGTCGCGACTTGGGGTCTCGGTCTTGAGCACCGCAACCGTGTCTATGGTCAATTCACCAAAGGAGGTTTGCGATGTACGAATCCCTTCTGAATTTTCCCGACAGTCCGTTCGCCGAGTTCGAACGTATGCAACGCGAATTGCAGCAAGCGTTTGGCAATGCGGGCCGGCCAGGCAGTATTCGCGCGCTTGCCAGCGGCGCATTTCCGCCAATCAACGTCGGCAGCACGTCAACGGCTATCGAAATCTATGCCTTCGCCCCGGGTATTGACCCGACAACACTGGATGTCCAGATCTACCACGGCCTGCTGTCGATTTCCGGCGAGCGCGCCAGCCCGGACAACGGCGAAAAGCTCTCGGTCTATGCCAACGAACGCTTTGCCGGCCGCTTCAAGCGTACCGTGAGCCTGTCTGAGGATGCCGATCCCGATAAGGTCGAGGCGCATTACCGCGATGGGGTGCTGCATATCACGGTGGCGCGACACGAGTCGGCCCAACCCAAGCGCATTGCGATCCAGTAAGCGCATCCGTCTTGAGGGAGGAAACCACTATGAACGACAAGCCACCAGTGACCAGAACCGAACGCAAGGAAGACACCCCAACGCTGCTGCCGCGGGTGGATGTGTACGAGGACAACGACGGCATTCTGCTCGTCGCCGATCTGCCGGGTGTGCCTAAGGACAAACTCGAATTGCGGGTCGAAAGCGACACGCTGCAGATCGAGGGTGACATCGCCCCGGATACCCCGGAAAACATGGAGGCGGTCTATGCCGAGGTGCGGGTAGCGCGCTATAGCCGGGCCTTCAGCCTGAGCGCCGAGCTGGATACGGCGCGGATCGATGCCCAGTTTCGCGATGGCGTGCTGAAGCTGCGCATTCCGAAGCATGCCCACGCGCAACCGCGGAAAATCGAAGTGAAAACGGCGTGAACTGCATGACCGACCGAGCCAGCGGAGGCGACTCGGTCGGCCGATCTAAGGAGGCCACTCCATGAATAAGCTTTCAGAGTTTAAGCTTTCAGAATTGAAGCACGAACTGGAAGAAACCTGGCACTCGCTCGGCGAAGGCTGGCGGCATCTGCGTGATCGAACCAACGGTGCGCTGACCCGCTTCAGCCCTTCGGCCAAGGCGACGGAACCCGCGCCTTCACCCGCCGAGTTGCAGTTTCCCCCGGCGGGCTGGGCGCTGCTGGCCGGTGACCTGTTCGAGGACACCGACAAGTTCGTCGTGCGCCTTGAAGCGCCCGGCCTCGACAAGCAGGACTTCGATCTCGAGGTGCGCAGCGATGTATTGATCGTGCGCGGCGAGAAGCGCTATGCGCAAGAGTCCGCCGCAGGTCGCTATCGGGTCCGTCAGTGCGCCTTCGGCAGCTTCCATCGCACCATTGCGCTGCCGGTACCGGTGGTTGCCGACAAGGCCTCAGCCAACTATCGCAACGGTGTACTGCGCATCGAACTGCCCAAGGCCGAACACGCCGGCGGTCGGCGCATCGAGGTCAGACCCGGCTAGATCCGGGCAGACCTCACGGCGTCTCGCCAACGGCCGGAGCGGGCGTCAGGCATAGCCCGCCGTACATTCAACGCGGATGATCCCTGAAGCAAGAGCGGCGCCTTAACGGCCGCCACACTCGATGCACCGTGCGGAATGGGGATGATCCCGCTCGGTGCATTCTTCTGTTTTAGCGGCTGGCTTGCGGTAAAACCCATCATCGGTTTCCGAACGCCCCAGCCAAACAGGGCGGCGCACCTCTATTAATCGCACTCTGTAGCCCTGGCCTGAATACGACCGCAGCTAGGGGATTGCTTGCCGCGCCTACAACACCGAAAAAAGCGCAAAAAAAAAACGGGAGCCCATCCAGGCTCCCGCACTCAAACTCAGAGACAAATGGATAGAACCGACTTCAGCTAATGCTCTGGTTCTAAACTACAACCTCACCTGCGTTCCTAATGAAACGCGGTCGCAGTCTGGCAAAACTGGGCCGCACTATCCGTTTAGCTTTGTTGCCGTTCTGCAACGAAATGTAAACGCCGCCCCACGACTGGCCGCTCAGCCCGCGACACGGCAGAATGCCGGCATGAGTAGCTATCCCCTCCCCGCCTGCTGCACCCCGCTGAACGACCATTGGCCGCTGCCCCAGGCGCGACCCACTGCTCGACTGATCAGCACGCATTTCGATCCCGCCTTGCTGCACGCGGAGGACTTCAGCCGCAGCCAGATTCCCGCCACCAAGGGCGTAGCCAAACGCCAGACGGAATTTCTGGCCGGTCGCCTGTGCGCCCGCGAGGCGCTGCAGCGCCTCATCGGTAGCGACGCAGTACCCGCCGTCGGGGCAGATCGCGCGCCGCAGTGGCCGACGGGAGTGACCGGCTCGATCACCCACAGCCATGGTTGGGCCGCCGCCATAGTCGCGCGCCGTGAAAACTGGCGTGGGCTTGGCCTGGATGTCGAAACGCTGATGAGCACCGCACGCGCAGAGCGCTTGCTCGGCGAGATCCTCACCGCAGCCGAACAACAGCGCATCCGTGGGCTTGCGCCCGAGCAACTGGGATTTTTCGTGACCCTGAGCTTTTCCCTCAAGGAGAGCCTGTTCAAGGCGCTCTATCCGCTGGTGCAACAGCGTTTCTATTTCGAGCACGCCGAGCTGCTGGCATGGTCCGACTCGGGCCACGCCCGCCTGCGCCTGCTCAAGGATCTCTCGCCCGAGTGGTCACGCGGGCGTGAGCTGGACGGTCAGTTCAGCCTGTTCGACGGGCGCTTGCTCAGCCTGGTTGGCGTACCGGGTGCGGTTTAGGCAAGACAGAGATTCTGGCCGAGCGGCGTTGAATGCTTAGTTGCTGGGTTTCGCTGCGCTCTACACCCGCCTACCGATGCGGCGGATCGCAACCCCACAGCCGTCTATTAACAGCTGCACGTCTCGACTCACTCCGGGCCGCGGCGCAGCAATGGGCAGTGCTCGCAATGCTCGATGCCTGCTACCCGGTGCCGTAGGCAGCACACCCGCCGCTCTCGGCGCGGTTGCACAGCCCCGGCCTGCGGCACATAGCGTACCGGCGCAAATAATGGATTGGCGGTTCCATCCGGGCGCCGCCGAGCCTCTAGCACGGCATAAGCCGGCGCCAGCGAAGCCGCCGTCAGCTCGGCCAGCCGGCGCAGCGTGGTCTCGAAACAGTCCCCGGCATTGCCCCACAGCACGTGCGGCGCGACTCGGCCATGGGCCGCCAGGCTGTGGATGAACGGCTGCAGATTACCTTCGACCAGCTCGGCAAACCGCAAGAACGGATCGTCCGGCGCATCAGGCCAGCGCGCGCCCCCATCCGGCAGTTGAACGGCCTGCGGCAGGCCGTTCTCGCTGAGCAGCACGCCCAGTGCGTCCGGCGCCAGCGGCAGACGCCAGTCGTGCAGCAGGCTGGCGGCCAGTACGGGCGGGATCAGCGCCATGAAATAGTATTTCGAGTACTGCGAGACCAGCACGCAACGCTGGCTCTTCAGCAGCTCCGGGCCATAGATGCGGCTCAGTCGCTCATCCAACCCAACGGGTTCCAGCAGCGCCGCCACATTCAGCGTCGGGCGCGGGTCGTCCGGCACGGCCAAGGTCGCGGCGAAGCACGCCAACTCGCCAGGGAACAACCGCTCGAGCATGCTCCGCATCGCGGCTATTGCCGACGCGGCCAGACCAGGCTGAAGCGCGCGCCACCCAGGCTGTCGCTATGACCGATCTGCGCACGACCGCCGTGCCAATAAATGATCCGCCGGACGATGGAGAGGCCCAAACCATGCCCGCCCGACGCGCGGGTGCGGCTGTCGTCCAAGCGCAGGAAGGGGGTAAACAGGCGCTCCCACTCGGCCTCGGGTACGCCGGGGCCATCGTCCTCGACATCCAGCCGGCAGCGCTGATGGCCGATCTGATAGCTCACCCGCACCCGTGATTCGGCATGGCGCATGGCATTGCTCACCAGGTTTTGCAGCGCGCGGTGCAAGTAGCGCAGCTCCGCCTCCACCAGCGCACCGCCACCATCCGGGGCATTGATAGTCGGCCCCCGCTCCACCCGCACCCCTGGGCGCAGCGGGGCCAGCTCGGCGATCACCTGGTCGAGCAGCGCGCCCAGGTCGACTTGTTGAAAATTCAGCGCCGGGGCGCCCTGTTCCAGCCGCGCGTAGGTGAGCATCTCGTCCACCAGGCGGTCGAGGTCCTGGATATCGCTATCCATGCCCTCCATATATTTGCGCCGCGCCGCCGCGGTCTCGGCGTCGCCGATCATCTCCAGACCGAAACGCAAGCGCGCCACCGGCGTGCGCAGTTCATGGGACACCGCGCGCACCATCTCGCGCTGGATCATCAGCGAGCGCTGCAGGTGCTCGGCCATCGCATTGAACGCCGCCGCCAGGCGCCCCACCGAATCCGCCCCACCGGCCGGCACCCGCGCCTCCAACTTACCGAGGGCGATGCGCGTGGCGGCGCCTTCGAGGCCGAGCAAACGCTGCTCCAGTTGGCGCACCAACAGATAAACGATCAGGCCGATCAGGCTCAGTCCGAGGGCGCCGATCAGCACCAGCAACTCCGGGGGATAGGGGTTCATCTGGTACAGCGGGCCGATTTCCAGCACCCAGGGCGTGCCGACGACCCCGGAGAACACGTGAATCGAATCACCGCCCTTGCCCAGCGCCATCACCGTATCGCCTTCATCCACCCGCCGGCGCTGATCCTCATCGAGGTTCGCCTGATCGAGGCTGACCAGCCGCAAGTCGAAGCCAAACTGCTTGGCCTCTTTCAGCGCGGCCAGGCGCTGCGGTTGCTCGGCCACCGGGAAGCGCACCAGCTCGTCGATCAATAAATACACCGTGGCGCGGGCCAACTGCTCACTGATCTGCTGCACCTCACCCCTCAGCAGCAGTTGCTCGCTCGCGCTGACCAAGCCGTAGACCTTGGCCGCGTGCGGGCCGGTCTGTTGCACCAGCACCTGGCCACGCAGCAGGCGCTTACGCATGCCACTGTCGAAGGCCGGCTCCGCCAGCGGTTGCAGGGCCAACGGGATACCCAACAGCCGCCCCCACACCACCACCGCCCGGCGGCGCTCGACCGGGCTCATCTGCTCCAGGTTGCCGGCCATCAGGCTAAAGGTTCCGCGTGCCAGGCGCTCACGGTACTGGTCGGAGCGCACCTCGTTGACCAGGTGCAAGGTCAAGACCCCCAGCACGGCCACCAGCACCAACGCGGCCAACATGCCGCCATAGATACGCAGGAAGATGGAATTCATGAGCGCTGGGTCCTCAACAAAGCGTACTGATCCACACTGCGCGGGCATGCCGCGAGGAGCGCATGCCCGCCTCCGCTCGCCACGGCCTTCAGTTCGCCAGCCCTTCGGCCGCCTCGGCAACGAACAGGTAGCCCTTGCTGCGCACCGTCTTGATCAAGCGCGGGTGCATCGGGTCGTCACCAATCTTCGGGCGGATGCGCGAAATACGCACATCGATGGAGCGATCCAGGCCGTCATATTCGATGCCCCGCAGGGCGGTGAAGATTTCCTCGCGGGAGAGGATGCGTCCGGCGTTGGCCGCCAGTAACCAGAGCAAATCGAACTCGGCGCTGGTCAGCTCGATGCTCTGCTCACGCAGCCACGCCTCACGCATCGCGCTGTCGATCACCAAGACGCCGAACTCCAGCCGCCGCTGATGTTCCACCGCAAGCACCTCGGCCCCATCGCTGCGCCGCAGCAGGGCACGGATACGCGCCAGCAGCACCCGTGGCCGCACCGGCTTGCACACATAGTCGTCGGCGCCCATCTCCAGGCCGAGTACCTGATCCATATCATCGCTGCGCGCCGTCAGCATCAGAATCGGCCCGTCGTAACGGCCGCGCACCTTGCGGCAGATGGACAGGCCATCCTCGCCCGGCAGCATCAGGTCGAGCACCACCAGATCCGGCTGTTCTTTTAGGATGCGCGCCGCGGCCTGCGCGCCATTGGACTCGATCGCCACCTTCAGGCCGTTGCTCTCGAGGTATTCCCGAGTCAGCTCGGCCAGGCGCTGATCGTCTTCGACGATAAGAATTTGCCAGGCTTCTTGCTCCACCACTGCCTCCTAAGAACACGTTGCTGCGACTGCCGAAACGACCCGCATTGTAACAACGGCCGGCGTTCTGCATAGCGCATGCCAAACCACAACATAAAACACAAGATGTAGTGTTGGTTTGAGAAGCCTTCAGCATCTTCAAACGGCGTTGTCAAAGCCATTTAATTGGCGACGAATGGCTCAAAATGATCAACCCCAGCGACCATGCGGGCTACGCAAAGTTACCCAAGGTTAACCCACAGCTTTATCCACAGGCTGCGCATGACAGTCGCCTTGCAATGACCCCAATAGCGCTCTATCTTGTATCCCAATCGCGCCAAACACCTACATGTTGGGTTTTGGCAGGCCACCGGACACAAGAAGAATGACCCGCAGAGGCCCTTCCGCAGGCCACCACCGGTGCGTCGAATCGCTCTTTTAATGACCCATCCACCGCTGCGGCGGTGAATACAGATCAAGACCCAAAAAGTGCGTGACTGCGGTCTTGATTCGGTGTAGCGCCACCAAGCGCGCACCACTAGGTATTGTGGTTCTGACGCCTGCCGTCATGACCTATGACTTTAGAGCCAGGGAAGTGCTTGAGTCGTGCCCTTTTCTGACCTGTTTGCAAGCCCCTGTGCGCCCGGCCTTGTGCCGTGTGTATGGCGTTTTTGGAAGCTCCGGCTTCTGAAAACAATGCGTTGAAAACCATGGAATGAACGGCAAGCACGCCAAGTGTCCAACTAGATAAATACAGAACACGGAGACCTTTCATGCAGACCGACACCCCTCGCGAGAACCCGCTGGCCGCTGCGCCGCAGGCCGCCGATTCGACTCAGGATCTGGCCGCCACCGCACCGGGCCAACTGCGCGTGATCAAACGTAACGGCACCGTGGTGCCCTATACCGATGACAAAATCACCGTAGCCATCACCAAGGCGTTCCTCGCTGTGGAAGGCGGCACTGCTGCCGCCTCGTCGCGTATCCATGAAACCGTCGCGCGCCTGACCGAACAAGTCAGCGCCACCTTCAAGCGCCGCATGCCCTCGGGCGGCACCATCCACATCGAAGAGATCCAGGATCAGGTCGAACTGGCCCTGATGCGCGCCGGCGAGCAGAAGGTCGCCCGTGACTACGTGATCTACCGCGACTCGCGCGCCCAGGAACGCGCCAAGCGAGGCAGCCTCGAACCGGCCCAGCCGCACCCGAGCATCCGCGTGACCCACGCCGACGGCAGCGTTGCGCCGCTGGACATGGGCCGCCTGCACACCATCGTCAGCGAAGCCTGTGAAGGCCTGGCCGAAGTCGACGGCGAGTTGATCCAGCGCGAAACCCTGAAAAACCTCTACGACGGCGTCGCCCAGAGCGACGTCAACACCGCCCTGGTGATGACCGCCCGCACCCTGGTAGAGCGTGAGCCGAACTACTCCTACGTCACCGCTCGCCTGCTGATGGACACCCTGCGCGGCGAAGGCCTGGGCTTCCTCGGCGTCGCCGCCAGCGCCACTCACCACGAGATGGCCGAGCTGTACGCCAAGGCTCTGCCGGCTTACATCGCCAAAGGCATCGAGTTCGAACTGCTCGACCCGAAACTGCAAGCCTTCGACCTGGAAAAACTCGGCCAGGCGATCAACCACGAGCGCGACCAGCAGTTCACCTACCTCGGCCTGCAGACCCTGTACGACCGCTACTTCATCCACAAGGACGGCATCCGTTTCGAACTGCCGCAAGTGTTCTTCATGCGCGTGGCCATGGGCCTGGCGATTGCAGAGCAGCAGAAAGAAGAGCGCGCCATCGAGTTCTACAACCTGTTGTCGTCCTTCGACTACATGAGCTCGACCCCGACCCTGTTCAACGCCGGCACCCTGCGCCCGCAGCTGTCCAGCTGCTACCTGACCACAGTGCCGGATGACCTGTCGGGCATCTACAACGCCATCCACGACAACGCCATGCTCTCCAAGTTTGCCGGCGGCCTGGGTAACGACTGGACTCCGGTGCGCGCACTCGGCGCCTACATCAAAGGCACCAACGGCAAATCCCAGGGCGTGGTGCCCTTCCTGAAAGTGGTCAACGACACCGCAGTCGCAGTCAACCAGGGCGGCAAGCGCAAAGGCGCGGTCTGCGCCTACCTGGAAACCTGGCACATGGACATCGAAGAGTTCATCGAGCTGCGCAAGAACACCGGTGACGACCGTCGCCGCACCCACGACATGAACACCGCCAACTGGATTCCCGACCTGTTCATGAAGCGCGTGTTCGACGACGGCCAGTGGACCCTGTTCTCCCCAAGCGAAGTACCGGACCTGCACGACCTGACCGGCAAGGCCTTCGAAGAGCGCTACGAGTACTACGAAGCCCTGACCCAGTACGGCAAGATCAAGCTGTTCAAGACCATCCAGGCCAAAGACCTGTGGCGCAAGATGCTCTCCATGCTGTTCGAAACCGGCCACCCATGGCTGACCTTCAAAGACCCGTGCAACCTGCGCAGCCCGCAGCAGCACGTCGGCGTGGTCCATAGCTCGAACCTCTGCACCGAGATCACCCTGAACACCAACGCCGACGAGATCGCCGTGTGCAACCTGGGCTCGATCAACCTGCCGAACCACATCGTCGACGGCAAGCTCGACACCGCCAAGCTGCAGAAGACCGTGAACACCGCAGTGCGCATGCTCGATAACGTGATCGACATCAACTACTACTCGGTACCGCAGGCGCAGAACTCCAACTTCAAGCACCGCCCGGTTGGCCTCGGCATCATGGGCTTCCAGGACGCGCTGTACCTGCAACACATTCCGTACGGTTCGGACGCGGCGGTCGAGTTCGCCGACAAATCCATGGAAGCGGTGAGCTACTACGCCATCCAGGCCTCCTGTGACCTGGCCGACGAACGCGGTTCCTACGAGACCTTCCAGGGTTCCCTGTGGTCCAAAGGCGTGCTGCCGCTCGACTCCCAGCAGATCCTCATCGAGGCCCGTGGCCAGAAGTACATCGACGTCGACCTGACCGAGTCCCTGGACTGGGCGCCGGTGCGTGCCCGCGTACAGAAAGGTATCCGCAACTCCAACATCATGGCCATCGCACCGACCGCCACCATCGCCAACATCACCGGCGTATCGCAGTCGATCGAACCGACCTACCAGAACCTGTACGTGAAATCGAACCTCTCCGGCGAATTCACCGTGATCAACCCCTACCTGGTGCGCGACCTCAAGGCCCGCGGCCTGTGGGACTCGGTCATGATCAACGACCTGAAGTACTACGACGGTTCCGTGCAGCAGATCGAGCGCATCCCGCAGGAGTTGAAAGACCTCTACGCCACCGCGTTCGAAGTCGACACCAAGTGGATAGTCGACGCCGCCAGCCGCCGCCAGAAGTGGATCGACCAGGCGCAGTCGCTGAACCTCTACATCGCCGGCGCCAGCGGCAAGAAGCTCGACGTCACCTACCGCATGGCTTGGTACCGTGGCCTGAAAACCACCTACTACCTCCGCGCCCTGGCCGCCACCAGCACCGAGAAGTCCACCGTGACCACCGGCAAGCTGAACGCAGTCTCCAGCGGTGGCCACGACGGCCTGAGCGCAGCACCTTCAGCAGCGGCAGCACCAGCCGCCGGCCCGGCACCGGTGCCCAAGGCCTGTTCCATCGACGAGCCAGATTGCGAAGCCTGCCAATAAGTGTTCGGCAACGCACGGATCTGAGCGGCGCCCGCGTTGTTGCCGCGCCACCCGACCCCAGTCACGTACAGCAGTACGCTCCTGGGGCCGGATGCCGCGGCGCCTAGCGCTCACTCGCTCAGCTTCGCGCTGGTAGATGCGAATTTATTGCAAGACGCAGATCGATCCCCTCGCCCCTTCGGGGAGAGGGTTAGGGAGAGGGGGACCCGGCCTAAAGCCATACACGAGTCCTCACCCCACGAACAATGAAAGAACAGGCAGAGGCAAACCATCGCCCTGCTGTGTGCGACCAACGGCAACCGTTTTGCTTTGTGTGCCGCGAGCAACGGACTAGAATTAACTGTATATCCATACAGGCCAGACATACCTCTGGCCCTCAAGCAGGAGCTGAAGCATGCTGAGCTGGGATGAATTTGATAAAGAAGACGGCGACCTCGCCAAACCGGCCGGCGCCGCAGCAACGGTGGTCGATATGAGCCTGGAAAAACTCGACAAGGACGGCAACGCCGCCGCCCACGAAGCCCGCGCCGTCAGCGACAGCGACTCCGCAGCCGTAGCCCGCGCCAAGGCAGCCCTGGACCAACTCGACATCGCCGAAGGCCTGGCCGAGCTGGAAGGCTCCTCCGCCCGTGTCGCGGTCGATGAAAAGCGCATGATCAACTGCCGCGCCGACCTCAACCAGCTCGTACCCTTCAAGTACGACTGGGCCTGGCAGAAATACCTCGACGGCTGCGCCAACCACTGGATGCCGCAAGAAGTCAACATGAATGCCGACATCGCCCTGTGGAAGAGCACTGACGGCCTGACCGAAGACGAACGCCGCATCGTCATGCGCAACCTCGGCTTCTTCTCCACCGCCGACTCCCTGGTGGCCAACAACCTGGCACTGGCCGTGTACCGCCTGATCACCAACCCCGAGTGCCGCCAGTACATCCTGCGCCAGGCCTTCGAGGAGGCGATCCACACCCACGCCTACCAGTACTGCATCGAATCGCTGGGCATGGATGAAGGCGCGATCTTCAACATGTACCACGAGATCCCCTCGGTGGCGAAAAAAGCCGCCTGGGGCCTCAAATACACCCGCGCCATCTCCGATCCGCAGTTCAACACCGGCACCGTCGAGACCGACAAAGAGCTGCTGCGCAACCTGATCGCCTACTACTGCGTGCTGGAAGGCATCTTCTTCTATTGTGGCTTCACCCAGATCCTCTCCATGGGCCGCCGCAACAAGATGACCGGCGTCGCCGAGCAGTTCCAATACATCCTGCGCGACGAGTCCATGCACCTGAACTTCGGCATCGACGTGATCAACCAGATCAAGATCGAAAACCCGCACCTGTGGGATGCCCAGCTCAAAGACGAAGCCACCCAGATGATCCTCCAGGGCACCCAACTGGAAATTGAATACGCCCGCGACACCATGCCGCGCGGCGTACTGGGCATGAACGCGGCGATGATGGAGGACTACCTCAAGTTCATCGCCAACCGTCGTCTGACTCAGATCGGCCTGAAAGAAGAATACCCAGGCACCACCAACCCCTTCCCATGGATGAGCGAAATCATGGACTTGAAGAAGGAGAAGAACTTCTTCGAGACGCGGGTTATCGAGTATCAGACTGGTGGGGCGTTGAGCTGGGATTGATCCAAGCTTAAGACCATTAGATAAAGCTGTGCCTTACAGGATGTTGGGGTAGCTTAGAAACTAAAAAGCCCCGCACATGCGGGGCTTTTTAGTTTCTATAACCACACGAAATCAACGCCCTTCCCAAAAGCGTCGGTAGTATTTCGCCAGGAGTGAACATGAAAATAGAAAGGCTAGTTATCTCTAACTTCAGAGGAATTAGAGAGGTCTCTCTTGGCCCATTAGGAGACATGGTCATCATCGCTGGCCAAAATGGCTCAGGAAAATCCTGCATATTTGACGCGATACGATTACTGAAATCAGTATATGGCGGATACCAAGCAAACGAATGGCAGCAATGGATGGGCGAGTTTCAAATTAGCCTAACCAATAGAACCAGCGACTTTGTTTCAATGTTCAACGATCTAACGAAAGAACTTAGAATTTCCTGCGACTTCAGATTTTCTGATTCAGAAAGACAATACATTACTGCGCACGCGGACGAACTTCTTAGAGAAAAAATATGGCGCACAATACTACCCGAAGCATACGCTTGGGGCGGTCATCGCATGGCGATGTTTGCTGCCCAATTCAGAGACAGAGAACCTGAAGTTATAGAGAAAGCAAAATCCGAATACTCCCAACTAATTTTAGAACTAGCAGCACCGACCATCCGCGGGGAGTTCTTTATCCCTCCAGGCGGCAACCCTCATATTCAAAACTCGCTAGCACTCTCCATTATATTCGGCACATTTAGGCCGGAGAACATAGGGGTCATCGATTATCACGGAGCCCAACGACACTACGGAAGAGAAAGCGTTCAAGGAATAAACCTAAACCTGGAAACCACGGAACAACAACGCAGCCAGGCAGCCCTCTATAACTACACAACGAAATACACAAACGTCAAAGGAGAAATGGCCGCAACATATGTGAAGGAAATACTAGCAGAGCAAGCAGGTGTACCACGAGACTTGCAACCATCGCTCACCAACACTTTAAAAGAGCTCTTCTCTACGTTCTTTCCGGATAAAAAATTTTTAGGCCCACAGCCAACCACAAACGGAGCTTTAAGCTTTCCAGTCCAGACCACATCAGGAAGCGTACATGACCTTGATGAATTAAGCTCTGGGGAAAAGGAAATATTATATGGATATCTACGAATTAGAAACTCTGCACCTAGACACTCGATAATATTATTAGACGAGCCGGAGCTTCATTTAAACCCAAGACTTATCCGAGACCTACCGCAATTTTATAAAAAGAATCTAGGTGAAGCCTTAGGAAACCAAATTTGGCTAGTAACTCACTCTGACGCTTTACTACGAGAAGTTGTGGGGAAAGATGCTTACAACGTCTTCCACATGCTTCCTTTCGGAAATGTTGGCGTAGGCGAGAGCCAACTGAAACCGTTATCAGCAACTGCTGACCTAGATTTAGCACTAGTCGACCTAGTTGGAGATCTTGCTGCTTATCGCCCTGGAGGAAAAGTAGTGATATTCGAAGGCGGCGGGGACTCCGACTTCGACCAGAAAGTCGTCTCGACTTTATTTCCGGAGTTACAAGAAAAAGCAAACCTTATTTCCGGAAGTAATAAAGTTCGCGTAAGAGCACTTCAAGAAACTTTGGAGGCCGCCTCAGAAAAAGATCAACTCCCTTTCAAATTTTACTCAATCACCGATAAAGATGCCGACTCAGAAAAAATTCAAAGCTCATCAAAGAATATTTTCTCTTGGGATGTTTACCATATAGAAAATTACTTTCTAGAAGCCAAGTATATCCGCAAGGTCATTGAATCACTTCAACTCAGCACAAGCATGACCGAAGAGTCCATATTTGACGAACTTAGAGACTGTGCAAAAGAAACTCTCCAACAACTTGTCAGGCATGAACTCGCAGACTATGCAAACACCAAACTAGTAAATGCAATCAACACAAAGACAGACCCCAAAGCCGAAGACCTTTCATTAGTCTTACTTGAAGCAATAGATCGTTCACGCAATAAAATAAACAATCTAACAAACGATGATCTTAGCTCTGAATCGCTTAGAAGCCGCGAACAAGAATTAAGATCAAAATATGTCGAGAGCCTTGCCGATGGTAGTTGGACAAGTAAATTCCGAGGACGGACCGTACTAAAACGGTTTATTGGAAAACACCCATCCGGAGTTTCATATGAAGTATTCCGCAACCTGATACTAGCCAAAATGAAGGACGACAACTTCCGACCCGAAGGAATGCAGAATATAGTAAACAAAGTACTAAAAGAATAAACCCCAAAATATTAAAATTGAATACATTTATTTAACAACTCTAGCTACCGACATCAACGGCTTTAAGTTAAATAACCCCCCATTTTAACTTTACAAAAATTGGGACATATTTATTTTCTCCGCCGTGTGTCTCTAATGGTTTCGCCCTTACGGCGAGTTACTTTCTCTTTTCTTGTGCAAAGAGAAAGTAACCAAAGAGAAAGCACACCCGACATCCGGGTTTCGCTGCGCTCAACTTCCCTCGCTCCGGCGCTGTTCCGAGGGTCGTCACGAAGGGCCATCCCTGGCCCATCGTTCCTCGTTTGGCATCCATGCCAAACGCCCCTCTGCACAGCACCTCCACTCGGCCTCCTGACGGGACCGGGGACCGCGTCGTCTATTAGTTTGTTGTAAACCTGGCCCAGGACTTGAGCGTTCGGAAAGAAATCAGCAAACTGAAAAAACTCAAAGGAGAGCTAAATCATGGAAAAAATTGACGATAAAATTAGTAACACCAGCAAAGAGTCAATTTTTGCAAAGATATTCTGGATTACCTTTACGCCACTTCTTGGGGTATTTGGTTACTCTGCAATCTACTTAATCGGCGTGGTTTATCATCAAACTTGGGTGACCCACTTTAGTGTTGGAGCGAGTTTTTTTGAGAAATCCACTACAGATTATTTTATTTATGCGTACACAGCCCTAATTCATATCTGTGGCAACTGGCTTAACGTTTTGGCTGACCCATGGATTGTGCTATCAACCCTAGGAACTGTTGCGTTCTTGGTAGCTGAAATCGTGCTATTGATTTGGCTATCTCGCCCCAATAACACTCCGAGCGCAAATAGCATTTTCAGCAAAAATAAAAAACTGGGCATCCTAATAGCCATTACTGCCTTATCAACCAGCATAACTCTAATTCTTCTATTATTACCTGCAGCAGCGAATCTATTCCTCATCACCCCAGCATATACCGGCTATAAAGCTGCACAACTTTCAATTGAAAAAAACATGCCTACCTATTCACTTGGATGCGAAAAAGTCGAAAAGCGCCAGGACTATTGCGTGCGTCTACTGGACGGTGACATCGAAATTGCTAGAGGCTTCGTGATTGACTCGTCGAGCGAACGTATCGCGCTTTATCTAGACGGCAAGGCAACTATCTTGCCGCTCAAAGACTATCGAATCGAAACCCTTATTCCTCCACCCAACCCCCCGAACGCTCAGGCTGCGCGCTAGCTCGTAACGTCACCCCACCCGCGATCTCACAGGCGACGCCAAACGCCCCATCAGGAGGCCGAGCGGAATCGTTGTGGAAGGGAGTGAGCCGCATGGATGCGGCGAGAGGCGTAAAGGGCCAGGGACGGCCCTTGTACGCCGGCCCCTGGAACAATGATGGAGCGAGGGAACCCGCCGCAGGCGGGCCGGATGGCAGGGGCAAGACTTTTTGGTTCCTTTTGGGGCGTCTGCCAAAAGGAACTCGCCGTAAGGGCGAAACCGTTAGATCAGCCCATGAAAGTGCAGCGTATGTACGCAAACCCCAAAGACAGCAGAAGCTTCGCGGCCAAGGCCGCGCCTACAAAATCGAGCTCTGCGCGTGATGCCGAGTACACCGCAAAAGCGAGTAGCCTGGATATCCACGGTGGCAAATGCTTCGCAGTTTTCCACCCTACGCGGACGTGAAGCCCGTAGGGTGGACAACGCTCTGCTTGTCCACCATCGTTTATCGGCACTCCGCTCGCTCAAGGATGAGCCGCCATGTCCGACTACCGCCGAGCCCGTGTTCCGGGCGCGACCTACTTCTTCACTGTGAACCTGCTCGACCGCAGCAGCGATCTACTGATACGGGAAATCGATCTGCTGCGCGCTACCGTCCGCGCCACCAAGGCTCGGCATTCCTTTCATATTGATGCCTGGGTGGTGCTGCCCGAACATATGCATTGTTTGTGGACGTTACCGGAAGGCGACGCCGATTTCGCCCTGCGTTGGAAGGTCATTAAATTCGCCTTCGCCAGGCGCTTGCCCAAAAGCGAAGCGCTGACAGCCACCCAGCGCTCCCGCCGCGAACGTGGCATCTGGCAGCGGCGGTATTGGGAACACCTGATCCACGACGACCTCGATTACCATCGCCACTTCGATTACATCCATTTCAACCCGATCAAGCATGGCCATGTGGAACGGTTGGCCGATTGGCCGTATTCGAGCTTTCACCGGGCGGTGCGCCAGGGGATTTATCCGGTGGGTTGGTGCGGTGGCGACGCGGACGAGAGCGGATTCGGCGAGCGGTAGGCGCGAGGCAGATCATCCTGGCTGTCGGTGGATAACGCTTTGCGGTTATCCACCCTACGCGCTGACGCGGTGGGATACCCATCATTCCCAACAAGCAATCGGCCCAAACTCAGGCGGTAACCGGTTTATCTTCATTGGCACCAACTACCGGTTTCGCCCTTACGGCGAGTCACTTTCTCTTTGCTCGCGCAAAAGAGAAAGTAACCAAAGAGAAAGCGCGCCCGGCATCCGGGTCTGGCTTCGCCAGACTCCCCTCGTTCCAGCGCTACTCCGGGGGCCGGCGTACAAGGGCCGTCCGTGGACCTTTACGCCTCTCGCCGCATCCATGCGGCTCGTCCCCCTACGCAGCACCTCCACTCGGCCTCCTGACGGGATCGGAGACCGCGTCGTCTGGGCTATTTGTGGAAAGCTTTTGATCGAGTTCTTGGTAACTAGCCGCAGAACTTTCAGGCGACGCCAAGCGCCCGTCAGGAGGCCGAACGCAATCGTTGTGGAGGGGGTTGAGCGGCATGGATGCCGCGAGAGTTGCGATGGGCCAGGGATGGCCCTTCGCGGCGTGCCCCTGGAGCAATGATGGAGCGAGGAAACGTAGCGAAGCGCAGTAACAGCCGCAGGCTGGCCCGAAGGGTGAGCGCAGCGAATCAACCCGCCGCAGGCGGGCCGGATGGCAGGGGCAAGACTTTTTGGTTCCTTTTGGGGCGCCTGCCAAAAGGAACTCGCCGTAAGGGCGAAACCGTTAGATCAGCCCATGAAAGTGCAGCGTATGTACGCAAACCCCAAAGACAGCAGAAGCCTCGCGGCCAAGGCCGCTCCTACAAAATCGAGCTCTGCGCGTGATGCCGAGTACACCGCAAAAGCAGAGGACGAATAGTCCTTTTCGACCAACCATCCAGAAAGCCGATTTTCGTTAACGTCCGCTGGCAAGCGGCGTATCGTGGGAATTACATCCCCCGTGGAGGAGTCGCTATGTTCCAGGTAATGCGAAACGGTGAGAACCGCATCGACGTGGAATTTGCCGGAAAACTCGACAGCAATGGCATGAGAGTCGCGCTTGATGAGCTGAGCGAAAAATCCGAAGGCATCGAGCATGGCCGAATGCTCTATCGAGTCGGCGATTTCTCGCTTCCAACGCTGGGCGCAATAGGCGTCGAGTTGTCGCGCATCCCGCAACTGTTCAGGTTTGTTCGCCACTTCGACCGCATGGCAGTGGTTGCCGGCAAAGAATGGGTGAGGACAGCAAGCGAGGTCGAGGGCGCGCTGATTCCGGGTCTGCAGATCAAGGCATTCGATCTGGGCCAGGAGGCGGAAGCCGAGGCTTGGTTGCAGCATTAGCCATAGGTGCAAGAGGTTGATCGCTCCCACGGCCCCGTGACGCAGAGCGTTACAAGCCAGGCTCCCACGCTGGAGCGTGGGAGCCATCGACCGCGGGCAGCTTTATTTTCAGCCGCCCGTAAGACCTGCTTATTCATCACCGGGCTGCCGCGGCTGATGGGTTGCGCTGCCTAACGCGGCAGACCGAACACCTGCGTCCAGTAGATCCCGGCATCGCTCTGCGGATCGACCGCATAGGCGGCGCCCATTTCGCTGAAGTCCGGGTTCATGATGTTGAAGCAGTGCGACGGGCTGCCCAGCCAGCCGGCGACTGTCTGTTTTGCGCTGCCCTGCCCTGCGGCGATGTTTTCGCCGATCTGTTGCCAGGCATATCCATCACGCGTGGCGCGCTTACCCGCTAGGCTGCCGTCCTGTCCTGTGTGGCTGAAGGAGTTGCGAGCGGCCATATCGCGGCTATGCGCCAGGGCGCTTTGGCCGAGTCGCTCATTCCAACGCAAGGGCGGTGCCGGGTCGAATGCTTGGCTGCCGCAGCGCTGCGGTTGGGCGCGAGCGGCATTGACCAATTGCAGGATGTCCCGACCCGCCGCCTGCCAGTCGGGCATGCCACTGGGCAGTAGCGGTCGGGCGAGGATCACCTGCCAGGTGTTGGCAGTGCGCTGTACACCGACCTCTGCATATTGCGCATCCAGCAGCGTGGCGCAGTAGCGCTGTTGGATCGCCTGGCTAACGGCGCTCACACTCCCCGGCCCGGATAAGGTAATCACCCGTACCGTGGCGGGCTGATAGCCGACCTGCTGCAATGCGACTTGCAATTGCACACCGGAAGCCAGCTGCACGCGGGCCAGTCGGGCGTCCGGTACCAGCGGGCCCGCCGCCTCGGTTTGCTTGCCGTCGCAGGCTTGCGGCGATTCGCGGTAAGCATTGATCAGCGCGATGAGTTCGTCGCTGTCGCTCGCGGATGCCGATGCCGATGCCGATGCGGATGCGGATGCGGATGCGGCGCCGAGCATCGCAACTATCGCAATCGCGAGCAACGCTAAGCGGTTCAGGCCCTTGGTACGCGCGCGGCGGCCAGCTGAATTTGAAGTATCGGGCATGGTTCGTGTCATCAACCTCATGGGTGGGTGGCTTGATGGCCTGGGCAGGCTGCCTGTAGACAACGACAAAGCCGAGAACTCCAGAGAATACTTGCGAGAAAGCCGCCTGCCACTCGGGACAGATTTATTTTCTGCCTCCCTAACTCGCAAACGCCCCGCCTTTCAAAGCACCGCAGCACCAGCCTGAACCTATGGCGCGGGCTGGCTTGAATACGCCGCCGAGATCAAAAACCAAAGGGGTCTGAGCGATTAAATCGTTGTGGCAGGAGCCGGCCCGGTAGCTATGAGCGGCACGAAGCTAGCAACGCCGCAAGCCGCGAAGGGCCAGGGAAACCCTGCGCGAGGAACGTCCAGACCGTGTCCCTGGAGCAATATGGCGTCGGCCTGGCTCAGAGAGCAAAGCGTTGCTCCTGAACAGTGCGCGGCTAAGCCAGCTGATCGATCATCACCGCGTTGGTATAGATCAAGCTGCCATCACTCGCCCGATGCCCGACCAAATGGAATTGGCCGCGTTGATCGCTTGCGCTCAAATAGACGCGGAATTGGCAATCGGACAAGGGGCCGCAACCCTCCGGCGTGATCAATTCCAACGTGGTCATATCGACATCGACCATGGCTTCAGGCTCATGGGTCTTCTGCAGGCGTTCTTCGGCCTGCTCTAGATGCAAATGGTCGTCTCCATTGACGTAAAAATGGATCTCCCCCACCGGGGTGGACTTTTTGTTGTCACTGATTTTGCACCAGCCTTCGATGGTCAAGGTAGCCATGGCGAGACCTCCTGAAGTGAACGCCCGGGCACTGTCACGCCCTCCTGCTCAACTTTAGACAATTAGCAAGGGGACGTTGCTCCATTGGCCCCGTGTTGGGCCTGGTTTGATCGCGCCCACGCACCGCGGTACATCGTGACGCTGGAGCGTGGGCATGCAGCCCTCGACGCTCCAGCGTCCACCCGCCTGATTCAAGGAAGAATCCGATGGCCGTAGCCGTTACCTCATCACCGAACCGGACAAACCGCACATCCTCACCCGCACTGTGGTGGAGTGGTTGCCGCTGTTCGATGGTGTCGATCAGCTGACTTAAATGCAGCCAATAAAAAAGCCGCAGGCGGGCTCCTACCCAGCTGCGGCTTTACTTAGCGATCTGTTAAGAGGTGCGGACTTGTTCGTCGGCGAGGAAGTCTTCCTGCAGCAACGCATCCTGCCCTTCAATACCCTCAGCTTCACCGTCGGCCAGATGGGTCGGCGCACGCTTGCTGCGCAGCTTGCCGAACTGGTGGTTCAGCGCATTGCCAAGTTTATCAATGGCCCCTTCTATGGCCTGATCCAGTGACTCGGCTTTATGGGTAACGGAGAGCGGCTGTAGCCCTTTGGGCCGTGCCTCGATCTGGCAGCGCATGTCGTTGGCGCCGGCCTTTATCCCGTTTTCGTCATTGAGATGGACGACAATGCGGGTCAATTCGTCGTCGAAGCGCTCCAGCTTGCTGGCAACACTGGCACTTACCCACTCTACGAGTCGGGCGCTGCCTTCGATGTGGTTATCGCTGTGAACTTGGATTTGCATAAGCTTTCCTTCTTCAACTGTTCGCGAATAGCGCCGCGTGTTGATGCGGCAGGACCAGCCTACGCCATCCGCCACCCATTTGGTCAATGGCTTTCATCGATCCTACTTACTGGTTTCGCCCTTACGGCGAGTTACTTTCTCTTTGCTTGCGCGAAAAGTAACCAAAGAGAAAGCGCACCCGGCATCCGGGTCTGGCCTGCGGCCAGACTTACCACGCTCCGGGGCTGCTCCGAGGGTCGTCACGAAGGACCGTCCCTGGCCCATCGTTCCTCGTTCGGCATCCATGCCGAACACCCCTCTCCAGAGCACCTCCACTCGGCCTCCTGACGGGACCTGGGGACCGAGTTGTCTGGCAAATTTTTGACTGACTTTTGGCTTCGCAAAATCAAAATCAAAAGCCAACGCTATTGAGCGCCAGACCGTGAAAGTCGGGCGACGCCAAACGCCCCTTTACACCCGGCCGAACGGAGTCGTTGCGTAAGGGGTTGAGCGGCATGGATGCCGCGAGAGCTGCGATGGGCCAGGGATGGCCCTTCGCGGCGGGCCTCTGGAGCAATGATGGAGTGAGGGAACCCGCCGCAGGCGGGCCAGATGTCGGGGCAAGCCTTCTTGGTTACTTCTGGGGCGACTGCCAGAAGTGACCCGCCGTAAGGGCGGAACCAGAACCATCAGACGATGAAAGTGCGGCGTCAGAACGCACTATCAAGCGTTAGCTGCACTACCGCTTCGCGGCCAAGGCCGCTCCTACAAAAGCCGGTACTCAGGCAAATCGGCCCGCAGGGGCGGGCTAGGTGCCCCCTCACGAAAAGCTATCCCTGGCCCACCGTTTGACTAGCCCACCGATTGCGGTAGGCTCAGCAACTTCTTTGAAAGGAGTAATCCCCATGGCTAAAGCCACTGCCCGTCACATCCTGGTTGCAACCGAAGCTAAGTGCAACGAACTGAAAGCAGCTATCGAAGGCGGCGCTGACTTTGCGCAGGTTGCTAAAGATAACTCGACCTGCCCGTCCAGCCGCGACGGTGGCAACCTCGGCTCGTTCGGCCCAGGCCAGATGGTTAAAGAATTCGACGCCGTGGTGTTCAGCGCCCCGCTCAATGTCGTGCAAGGCCCGGTGAAAACCCAGTTTGGTTACCACCTGCTCGAAGTCACCAGCCGCCAAGACTGATTTTTTATCGCTCCCACTCAACACCGTGACGCCGAGCGTCACAGGCTATGCTCCCACGCTGGAGCATGGGAGCAATCCGGTATACCCGCCTCACTCTGATTGATCGTTCCCACGCTCCGCGTGGGAACGCAGCCCTCGACGCTCCAGCGTCCACCCTTATGATTCAAGGAAGAATCCAATGGGCCGTAGCCGTTACCTCATCACCGAACCGGACAAACCGCACTTCCTCACCTGCACGCTGATGGAGTGGTTGCCGCTGTTCACCCGCCCTGCCCTGGTCGACATCCTGCTCGACTGCTGACGCTACCAGCAGGCGCAGCAAAGCCTGCGCCTCTATGGCTATGTGGTGCTGGAAAACCACCTGCATTTCGTGGCCCAAGCGCCCGAACTGGCCAAGTGCGTCAGCAACTTCAAATCCTTTACTGCCCGGCGGATCATCGACCACCTGGAAAGCCAAGGCCCAGACCCTGTTCTGCAGCGCCCGCGCTGCACCAAACGCGCCCACAAGGCCGACCGGGTGTACCAACTCTGGCAGGAAGGCTCACACGCAGAACTGGTGTGCAGCGAAGCGGTGATGCGCGAGAAGCTCGACTACCTCCATCACAACCCGGTGAAGCGTGGCTATGTCGACCGCGCGGAGCACTGGTGCTATTCCAGCGCTCGGAATTATGCAGGGCAGGAAGGGCTTATTGCGGTTGATCGCCGGGGGATAGCGTGACGCGGAGCGTCACAGCCTGCGTTTCCACGCAGTGCGTGATAACGATCTACCATAGGTTGATACATGACCTTTAGCTTTCCCAGGCAGCATGCTCCCCACATGGAAACAAAAACCTACGCGCCCTTGACCAGTTTCATAGACCTCCTGCTCGATGCCATCTGCGTTGTCGATGTGGAGGGGCGCTTTGTATTTGTCAGTGCTGCGTGTGAGCGCATTTTCGGCTACACGCCGGAGGAAATGATCGGCAGGGCCATGATCGAGATGGTGGTCCCCGAGGATCGGGCGAGGACCCTGCAGGCGGCCAACGAGATCATGTCAGGGCAGCCCAAACCTCATTTTGAGAACAGCTATCTTCGCAAGGATGGGCAGGTTGTCCACATCATGTGGTCAGCCCGCTGGTCGGAGGCCGATCAACTGAGGGTTGCTGTGGCGCGCGACATCACCAAACGCAAGCAGGCCGAGTCGATGCAGGCGGCGCTCTACTCCATCTCCGAAGCCGCGCACGCAGCCAAGGACCTGCTTGCCCTGTTTCAACGAATTCATCAGATCATCGGCGAACTGCTGCCAGCCCTTAATTTTTCCGTTGCGCTTTACGATGAGAAAAATGACCAGCTGAGCTTTCCTTACCATGTAGATGAGCACGACCAGGCGCCCGCGCCGCGAAAACCGGACGCATGCACACTCTGTGCAGAGGTCATCCGTACCGGGCAGCCGCTGCTGCTGACAGCCGAGACGCTGACCGCCCTTCCAGAGCACTTACGAGCCGTCGGCGGCAGGAATTCGCTGTGCTGGCTGGGCGTCCCGCTCAACTCGCACAAGGGCACCATCGGCGCCCTGATGGTGAAGAGCTATTCGGGAGGTGCGCGCTACACCGAAAAGGATAAAGAGCTGCTGCAATTCGTCTCCACCCAGGTCGCCGCCGCCATCGAGCGCAAACAGCTGCACGCCCGGCTGCAGTACATGGCGCAATACGATCAACTAACCAATCTGCCCAACCGCGCACTCTTACATGACCGCCTGAGAACCGCGCTCGCAAGGGCACGACGGGAACAAGGGCGACTGTCCCTGCTCTACCTCGATCTGGATAAATTCAAACAAGTAAACGACACCTTCGGTCATGCCGCAGGAGATCGGCTGCTGCAAGAGGTTGCTAATCGCCTCAAGCAGTGCGTGCGCGAAGCGGATACGGTCGCGCGCATCGGAGGCGACGAGTTTGTGGTGCTGCTCGAAAGCATCCAAGTGCCAGAGCACGCCTCGATTGTGGCCGAAAAAATCCGCAGCGCGCTCAATCAGCCCTTAGACATGGAGGGCCACAGCCTACACATCCTGCCGAGCATCGGGGTGGCGCTCTATCCCGAGCATGGCGACGAGGAGAAACAGCTGCTCAAGCATGCCGATGAGGCCATGTATTTCGCGAAAAAGAACGGTGGAAACCGCTTTCAGATGAAGATCGAGCCAAGCCCTTCCGATGACGGCGCCCAGACAGAATCGCCGGCCTAACCGGCGGGGCTGTCAGCGCGGCAGCCTGGATTTCCGATGGTGGAAAACCGCCTCTCGGATTTTCACCCTATGCAACTGCTCCAGCGCTCGGAGCCCTGTAAGGCAGGAAGGGCTTATAGCGGGTGATCGCTGGAGATAGCGTGACGCAGCGCGTCACAGACTGCATTCCCACGCAGAGCGGGGGAACGATCAGCGAAGCATCAGGCCGCGTAGGGTGGCGGCCTGAACCACCCTCCCGTCCTAGGTGTTCGGCTCTGCTCTCCCAATCACATCGTCCGCCCAGCTCAAGGCCGCAACGACGGTCGGAAAACCGATCGTGCTCGCGAGTGAGAGCAGCGTGTGATGGATCTGCTCCGGCGTAACGCCCGCTTCCAGTGCCCGCCTGACATGGCTGTGCACTGCGCCCTCGGAGCGGATGGCCGCCGCGGCACCGAGCTGGACCAGTTGGATGACCTGCTCGTCCAGCGGACCGGCATGCCGCACCGCTACGCCCAGCGCCTCTACGGCGCCGAAGTAATCCGGGTACTGTTTCTTGAAGCGCTGATAGGTGTCGAGTTTTCTCTTCCTTTCCATGCTTGTCTCCTCGTACTGGAAGCCCGCCGGGGGGGTTGCACCTTCAGCTTAGGTAACACGGCTCAGTACCGCGTAATCCGCCTTGCGCGATGGCGTGCAAACGCTTGCTCAAGTCAAGGCAATTGCCCAGTGTGGGGAGCGGCTCAGCTCGGTGGTGACCTCGGCTCAGAGCATGGCCTTCGCGGCCAGGGCCACAACCATCGCCAGCACAACCGCCAGCAACCCCAGCAATACCTTGTTCAGCGGTTGCTTCGCCTGCACCGCTGGCGCGTCACTCTTCTGCGCGGCATTGGCCGCCGCCACCCGCAGCGGATTGGCGGTTGCCGGCTGGCTGGCCGGCTTGGGCTTGGCCGGCTTGGGCAGGTCGATCGCGCGCATGAACAGGGTGGCGTCTTCATCTTCGGCCTGGGGCACCTCGACCTTGGGCCCGATCACCAGCAGGGTCACCGAACCCATGCTTACCTGGTCGCCGGGCTGCAACACGGCCGTGCTGAGCTTCTGGTGGTTGACGAACACGCCGTTGGCGGAGGCCAGGTCCTTGATCTCCAGCACGTCGTCCTTGAGGAAGAACTCGCAGTGCCGGCGCGACAGTTCCAGGTCGCTGAAGCACAGCTCGCACTTCACGGAGCGGCCGAAGGTCATCGAGCCGGTCACATGGTACTTGTGGCCCTGATGCTCGCCCTTGATCACCTGCAGGAACCAGCGCGCGGCTGCCTCGGCCTTGGGCTTGTTCTTCGCCGGGTCGACCAACAGCAACTCCAGCGCACCGAGCCGCACCTTGTCGTCCGAGCGCAGTTGGTAGCGCGCGCCGATGCGTTCATCGTTGACGAAGGTGCCGGCCTGGGTGCCGCAGTCGGTCAGGTAGTAGAGGCCGTGATCCTGGCGGATTTCGGCATGAAAGGGGCTGATCTCCGCATCCGTCAGCACCAGGTTGTTGCGGCTGTCCTGGCCGATGGTGAAGCGTTCATCCACCAGCCAGATGGGCGCCTGGCGATTGTCCGTAAAGTGAATCCTCAGCATGTTCGCTGTCTACCTTGAGAAAGTTGCGCCAAGCCACTTCAACCCGTGACCTCCATTACTCAAACCATCTGCACCCCGACACCGGTAACGGTCACTCAAGCGACCGCTCGGCTCTCCAGCCTCAATTGTCGAAGATCCGGTTCCACAGGCGCTTGATGGCGTTCGGTTGCTTTTGCCCTTGGCTGCTCGACGAGCCCGTTGCGCGGGGGCTGGGCGCCTGGGCCCTGCGCACGCGTCGCTCATGCTCAGCGTAGTAGGCAAGCAGCACTTCGTTGTCGGGCTGCACTTCCAGGCCACGCTTGATGTACTCCAGCGCCAGGGCGAATTCCCGTCTGCCATAGGAACCTTCGCTCAGGTCGATGTAGCGTTGTGCCACGCGTTGCAGCCCGGCCAGCGCCTGCTCATGCCCCGGCACCCAACCCAGTACCTGGCGGTAATAGAACACCGCGCTATTGTCCTCGGGCAGCAGCAGGCGCTCCTCGGCGATGCTTTGCTCGGCCAGTTGCAGGTAACTGGCGATCCGCGCCTCGAGCACCCGTTGCAGGCCAGCCTCGGCCTCGGCATTGGCCGCATCGAGCAGCAGGGCCTGGCGGAAGAAGTAGTCGGCATTGTCCTGCGCCGGCTCGAGCAGCTTGCCTTCGGCCAGGCGCTGTTCGCCGCGGGCGAGGAAGTCGGCGATCTTCATCTGCTGTTGGTAGTAATAGCCCCCGCCGCCAGCAGCACCGACCAGCAGCAGCCCCAGCAGCGCCCACAGCAGGCGCACTGGCGTACGCCGCCCGCCAATGGCCGCCGGCTTGCGCGGTTGGTCCAGGCTGAGCGCCGGGGCGATGCGGGTGTGGTCCAGCTCCGCCTCGCTCAGCTCGGCCAGGGTCGCCAGCAGCACCTTGCAGTCGGCGAAGCGCGCGTCGGGGTCCTTGGCCAGCATGCGCTGCAACAGGTTCTGGTACTGGCTCAGGTCCGCCGGCAGGCTGGGCGGCTCCATCTGCACATGGTTCATCACGGTCTCGGTGTAGCTGGAGCCGCGATACGGATTCGCCCCGCTGAGCATTTCCAGGAGGATGACGCCCAGGCTGTAGATATCGCTGCGCGCATCCAGCGGCTGGCACTGCGCCTGCTCCGGGCTGCTGTAGGCCGGGCTGCCGACGGCGATGTTGAACTGGGTGAGTTCGTTGTCCAGCTCCAGCTCCTTGGCGATGCCGAAATCGGTGATCACCGCCGTGCCGT
The DNA here is from genome assembly GCF_005503735.1 of Pseudomonas sp. 2FE. Taxonomy (NCBI): domain Bacteria; kingdom Pseudomonadati; phylum Pseudomonadota; class Gammaproteobacteria; order Pseudomonadales; family Pseudomonadaceae; genus Pseudomonas; species Pseudomonas sp. 2FE. The sequence goes on from NZ_SCMO01000004.1 coordinate 125,575, forward strand.
CGTCACGAAAGAGGATGTTCGCCGGCTTGATATCGCGATGCACCAGGCCTTTCTCGTGCACCACGGCGAGGCCGCCGGCGATCTGCCGGACTATGGCCAGAGCGCGCTGCGGCTCGAACACCTCCCCCTTGTGCTGGGCCAGATCGCCCCCGGCGACAAACTCCATGGCCAGGTAGTGACGGCCATCGGCCAGTTGGTCGATGTCGTGGATGGTGATGATCGAAGGGTGGTGCAGGGAGGCGACGATATGCCCCTCCTTGATGAAGCGTTTGCTGAAGGCCTCATCATCGGCGTTGAGCAAGACCTTCACCGCCACCTTGCGGTGCAGCGACTCCTGGGTCGCCAGATAGACCTCGGCCATCCCGCCCTTACCCAGCCGGCCGTGCACGCTATAGCCGGGTATTTCAAGCAAGCTGTCATTCATAGGGAGTCAGTGCTTCCGGGAGTTCAACAATTTGCTGAGAAAACTGCGCGGTCGGGCTTCGACAACCGGCGGTTCCGCCACGCTGCGGCCCAACACTATGCAGGAGATGTTGTCCTTGCCGCCCAACTGGTTGGCCAGCTCGGTCAGCTGCGCCACCAGCTCATCGAGTGTGCCGGCGGTGGCACACAGCTGCTGGATCTGCTGATCGGTCAGCTCGCCGGTCAGCCCGTCACTGCACAGCAGGAGCAGCTCACCCGGCTCCAGGGTGCCCTGCACCAGGCCGATCTCCAACGCTTGTTCGTCCCGACCGAGGCACTGGAGGATGATATTGCGCCGCGGATGGCTGCGCGCCTCGGATGCGCTCATCTCACCGGCATCCATCATCGCCTGCACCCAGCTGTGATCGCGGGTCAGCGGGCTGATGCTCTCGGCACTGACCCGATAGGCCCGGCTATCACCGACCCAGGCCACCTCGAAATCGGCTCCGGTAAACCTCGCGGCCACCACTGTGGTGCCCATGCCGCGCCCGCCGGAGTCCTGCTCCGCCGCCGCGACTATGGCGGCATTCGCCGCGTGGATGGCGGCGACCAGATCTTCGCCACGGGCAGTCGCTTGCTGCAGGGTTTCCAGCGCGACGGCACTCGCCACCTCGCCACACTGGTGGCCACCCATGCCATCGGCGATGGCCCACAGGTTCAGCTCCGGGCAACAGAGCACGGCGTCTTCGTTGTGCTCGCGAACCCGCCCGGCGACAGACTGCGCCGCGTATCCCAGGGACTCATTGGTGAGCGTCATCGGCATGGCTTCTTATATAACCTTTTGTACTGCCAGTTGGCATTCTAGCCCCCAGGGCGATCGGCACGAACCCAGCACGGAGGCTGTTGCAACAGCCTTGAATGATGCGACCGCCGCCCGGTGCTGTCATCGCTCCGCGCAAATTTCCGCGCGAAATGTTAAGCAGTCGAGACTTTGATCATTCAGCTCCAGGCGTTGTCTTTGCTTGGCTGGGGGATTTGAGTGGTGCCAGCGGGCATGAGACGGACTAAAATCTGCTGCCTAATCCGTAGATCTGGATTGCTGCCGGTTGCCGTCCGTATGGGCAGATGACCGCAAGCGAAACGACCGACTCCCCCTCCATCCGCACAGATCAAGAGAACAAGCATGGGCGCACAGTGGAAAGCCAAACATAGAGAAGCGGCCGCGAATGCCAAGGGCCGCATTTTCGGCAAGCTGGCGAAGGAAATCATGATCGCCGCACGCGCCGGCGCCGACCCCGACATGAACCCGCGCTTGCGCCTGGTGGTGGAGCAAGCCAAAAAAGCCTCCATGACCCGCGAAACCCTGGAGCGTGCCATCAAGAAAGGCGCCGGCTTGCTGGGTGAGACGGTGCACTTCGAGAAGCTCACCTATGAAGGTTTTGCCCCGCATAAGGTGCCGGTGATAGTCGAGTGCCTGACGGACAACATCAACCGCACCGTCGCCGAAATCCGCGTGCTGTTCCGCAAAGGCCAGTTGGGTGCCTCGGGTTCAGTCGCCTGGGACTTCGACTACCTCGGGATGATCGAGGCAGCCCCTACCTCCGCCGATGCCGACCCAGAACTGGCGGCCATCGAGGCCGGTGCCCAGGATTTTGAGCCAGCCGAGAACGGCGCCACGCTGTTTCTCAGCGATACCACCGATGTCGATGCGGTCTGCCGCGCACTGCCAGCCCACGGCTTTACCGTGTTGTCCGCGCAGTTGGGTTACCGTCCGAAGAACCCGATGACGCTGACTGACGCCGAGATGGAAGAGGTAGAAGCATTTTTGGACGCAATCGATGCACACGATGACGTGCAGAACGTCTATGTGGGCCTGGCTGGCTAACGGCTAACACCCCGCTCAACGGCGGATAACGCCCTAGGTTATTCGCCTTACCGGCTGGCTGACGAATACGGCAGCGCAGGGGGCCGGCTAGGTATACTGCCGGGCTTAGCCGCGCGCCCTAATCACTTCATCTCTACGACCCGGATTTCTTATGACTTCGACTAAACATTCGCCTGATCAAACCACGGTTAGCCAAGGCCAACCGAGCGAAGTGGAAACTACCGCTTGCGTGCCGGCGGATGGTGAAAAGTCAGAGGGCATTCCAGCCTTTGCTTTCCCCTTCTCGCCGGCTGAATTCGCTAACGCGAAAACCAAGGATCAACCCTGGTATCAGAAATCCAATAAGTCCAGTCACCATCAAACACCTGGCCGCGCGCCCAATGGCACACGTCGCTCGATGGGCAAGCGCTAACCACGGCGATTCAGCCACCGTACACCCAGCAAGTGGAGCCGCAATGGTAGTCACCGGGATGCTGTTAAAGGCCAACGAGGCTCGCATCGTGACGCTCGACGGCAGCAGAGCGACTCACGCGCTCATCGCTGAGAAATTCAACAAATTGCAGCTCCCGAAGAATCCCACCCAGGAAGATGTGGCGGCCTTCGCGCAAGCCTTCAGCGCTCACTGCCTGGCCAACAAAGTCGACAGGGTGGTGATCAATCGCCGCGCCACTGCCGGCCAGGGCGCGGGCGGTGCCGGCACCTTTCTGCTCGAAGGGGTGCTGCTGGCAACGTCCCCGGCGGCGGTTTCGTTCGCGCACCCACAAACGCTGAAAGCCACCGACCGGCGTGCGGGTGACAGCAAGCAACACAAGCCCACGACTGTCGACCTCGGCAAGGCCTATGACATTGCCTATGAGGGCCTGGAGTAGCTTTGTTCGCCAAGCGTAAGTGGCTGCACGACCCTATTCGCCATGACTGACATCCAATACGGCCTGCTCCCCCAAGTCATGCGGCCTCTGCTCAACAAGTTCTACCGGGCTCATCACTCCCCTATGCGTGCAGGAAGTGCAGAACAACTCTGGGTAGCCAAGCGCAGCGACATTCTCGCCGCCCTCTGCCTTAAGCCGCTTGCTCAAGGTCATTGGCTGACCGGCCTGTTCGTAGCGCCGGCCGAGCGGCGGCAGAACATCGCCAGCAGCTTGATCCGGCAGGCAGTCGCACAAACCCCTGGGCCCATCTGGCTGTTTTGTCATCCAGAACTGCTGGCCTTCTATCGGCCTCTGGATTTCCAGCCGTGCCCGGTTTTGCCCGAACCGCTTGCCGACCGACTGGCGCGCTATAGCCAAAGCAAATCCTTGGTGGCTTTAGCTCGGTAGAAGGCATTGGCGATACCGGCGCAACACGCCGGGCCTCGCTACGCCCCTCATACGCCGCCGTTGGTCGTATGGCCTATCAGTAAAGCCAGCAGTGCCTGTAATGCCGCAGCGTTTCGGCAGTCTACTTTTTGCACCCTCCTGCGGGAGTTACCCATGAACCGACGCACCTTGCTCCAGGGCTTTGCCCTTCTCTCCACGCTGCCGCTGCTCGGCGTTTATTCACGCGCCACAACGGCCGCCACCCAAGCCAACGCCGAAACTGGCGTGGCGCCACTCGACAAACCCCACAGCGCCTGGCGCGAACTGGTTTCGGCGGCCGCTTACGCGGTGCTGTTCGAAGAAGACACCGAGCCTCCAGGCAGCAGCCCGCTGAATGATGAACAGCGCGACGGCACCTTCATCTGCGCCGCGTGTTATTTGCCGCTGTTCGACAGTCGGCACAAGTTCGACAGTGGCACCGGTTGGCCCAGCTTTACTCAGGACATTCCCGGCCACACGGCCTTCAGCCGCGACTTCAAGCTGTTCTACCCACGCACCGAATACCACTGCGTGCGCTGCGGTGGGCATCAGGGCCACATGTTCGACGATGGCCCGCCACCACGGGGCGAGCGCTGGTGCAACAACGGCGTGGCGCTGCGCTTTATCCCGAGGAGCGAACCACTACCGGCACTGCGGAGCTAAGCATGAACAGGCAAACCTCACAGCCAGCGCACTGGCTAAAACGCAACGCCGCATTGACCCGCACGCTGCTGCTGACAACGCTGCTGGCGGCCTGCGGGCAAGCCTTTGCGCAAACCGCCGCCACCGATAACAGCACCAGCACTGAAGGCGTGGCGATCTTCGCCGGCGGTTGCTTCTGGTGTACCGAGTCGGATTTCGACAAGGTGCCGGGTGTGCTGTCGACGACCTCCGGCTACATCGGCGGAACGGTCGCTAATCCGACCTATGAACAGGTGTCGTCCGGCACCAGCGGTCATCTGGAGGCGGTGCAGATACGCTTTGATCCGGGCAAAACCAGCTACGCCAAGCTGCTGGAGGCGTACTGGCCGAGCATCGACCCGCTAACGCCCAATCAGCAGTTCTGTGACCATGGCTCGCAATACCGCAGCGCGATCTTTTATAACGGCCCGCAACAGCAGCAATTGGCCGAAGCGTCCAAGGCGGCAATGGTGGCTTCAGGACGTTTTTCGCAGCCGATCGTGACCGAGATACTGCCGGCCACCACCTTCTATCCTGCCGAGGACTACCACCAGGATTACTACAACAAAAATCCCATCCGCTATGGCTTCTACCGTAGCCGCTGCGGGCGCGACGAGCGCCTGGCCGAGCTCTGGGGCAAAAAAGACTGAGTACTCCTTGTGCCCCACTCGCAAGCACTAGCTGGCTGGCTGTTACACTGGCCAGCTAGTGCGCCGCGCCAGCAGCCGGCCAAAGCTATAGACCCATATCGTCAGCGTGTTAGGAATGCTATGAAAATCGACAAAAAGGCAGCCATCGCTCGCCGCAACCAGCAACTCGGCTCAGCGGTGCTTGGCGTCAACAACACGCATTTCGCGACGATCAATTTGAATAAGGAAATCTGGTGGTTCGACATCCCGGTCAGCCGCCTGAAAATCGGGCAATACGAGTTCGTGCATTTATTGCTGCACAACCACGTCACCGATGAGTTGCACCACCTACGCGTACCGACACTGTTTTTCCGCAGCCATGAAGATGGCCTGGTCACACGCAATAAAGGCGAGCGTAAAGCCACCCTCAGCCTGGAGCTTTCCGCCGACAAGGACTCGCTGTTCCAGGACGTCCGTCCAAGCGGTACTGGCGTGCGCTTTGCGGAGTTCGTGCAACAGTAACGCGGGGCAACGGCTTGGCAATGAAAAAAGGCAGCCTCGAATGGCTGCCTTTTTTCATTATGCGTTGGTGCCGTTGAGAGGAATTGAACCCCCGACCTACTGATTACGAATCAGTTGCTCTACCAACTGAGCTACAACGGCTTATCAAGCGAGTAACCAGGGTTACTCAACAATAGCGCAAAACGTTATTCCTACTCGGCAGAGCTGGCGTGCGACTCTGATTTGAGTCAACTCAGCTCGATCCGATCCGCATGGATCACAATCTGGCCTTGCTTGTACAAAGCGCCGATCGCCTTCTTGAAATTGCCTTTGCTGACGCCAAACAGGCTGGTGATGACGTCCGGTGGGCTTTTGTCGCTGACCGGCAACACGCCATCATGTTCACGCAGCTTCGCCAGGATCTTCTCGTGCAAGGCGTTGGCGGCTTCTTGGCCCACAGGCTGCAGGCTCAGGCTGATTTTGCCGTCTGGGCGGACTTCCTTGATGAAGCCCTTTTCCTGCTTGCCGGCACGCAAAAACTTGAAGACTTCGTTCTTATGAATCAAGCCCCAGTGCTGGTTGTTGATAATGGCTTTGAAGCCCATATCCGTCGACTCAGCTACCAATAGATCGACCGCCTGCCCGGCTTTGTAATTAGCCGGGGCATTATCTAAATGCCGGTCCAGGCGTGCGGTTGCAGTAATCCGGCGGGTATGTTTATCCAGATACACATAAACGACACAGTACTCACCCGCCTGCAGTTGGCGCTTTTCTTCTGAATAAGGCAGCAACAAATCTTTCGGCAAGCCCCAATCCAGGAAAATACCGATACTGTTAATCTCCACCACTTTCAGGCTGGCAAACTCGCCAACCTGAACTTTGGGTTTCTCGGTGGTGGCGATCAACTTGTCATCGCTATCCAGATAAATAAATACATTTAACCAGTCGTCAACTTCGCTCGGCGTATCTTTGGGCACATAACGGTTGGGTAGCAATATCTCGCCATCCGCCCCGCCGTCCAAATAAAGCCCAAAGCTGGTGTGTTTAACCACCTGCAAACTGTTAAAACGCCCGATTAATGCCATGCTCACTACCCTCATTGCGTGGCTGGCATTCTACCCGAGTTTCATCCCGCTGGCGGTGCGGCACAGCATGACGAGATGGCCGCGATCGCCGATAATTGCCCCGCCCACCGCTGGCAGCCCAGATCATCCCGAGCACAGGCAACGCATGAACACCGAGCAGAGCAAGAACCCGCTTCACGGCATCACCCTGGAAGGCATCGTCAACGCGCTGGTCGAGCACTATGGCTGGGAGCAGTTGGGCCAGCTGATCGACATTCGTTGCTTTCAGAGCGACCCGAGCGTGAAATCCAGCCTGAAGTTTCTGCGCAAAACTCCGTGGGCCCGGGAGAAGGTTGAAGCTCTGTACGTGAAGCTGAAGCAGCGCTGATCCGCGGCAGTTTTTTTTGCGGCCTGTACCGGCGATCGAACCCGCCTTCGCAGGGATCGCCGCCCGTCTGCGTCGCCAAGGCTGAACCCACGCCCTGGCTGAGCGTGCGCCTGCGCCGCCCTGCGTTTTTCTTGAGTGCACGCGCTTTTCCAGCAATGACTTGATGCAAAACAAGCAGTTACCTAGCGTCAAGGCTAATTGTGCAAGACCGTGTTTCGCTTAAATATCGCAGCGGCACCTGGCTTTTATGCCATTTATTTAGCAAGCAATTACTCAGTTTTTTGTGTACAATAGCCGGTCATATTAATTTTTAAATAGGTTAATGGCCGCCATGCGCGTTAAAGCATCCGCTATGAAGAAGAAAGCCCCGCCCGCTGTTGAAACCCACAGTTCGATTGATGAGCAGGTTGCTGCTTTTCTGAAGTCCGGCGGTGAAATCCAGGAAATCCCTAAGGGTGTTAGTGGCCAAGTATTTGGCACCTCGAAGCAAATTACTCTTGGCAAGAAATAGTAATTTCGGCGAGATTCCCGTACTCCTCCTCTACGCGCTTTGATCTCCTGCAGACAAAGCGCTAGGGCAAAAATGCCCACCTCTTCTCTCCGCAAAAATCGCATTCAATTTTTCTAGCCTGCTTGGCTTAAATAAATTCAATTCAGCAATTACCCAGCTACTATTAATTCAGTTTTGATCTTGCCCAGCCTTCACGCTAATGCGGTTTGGCAGCAGCAATGAGCAACGGCTATTCTTTAGGTGCAACGCACAGCACATCAACCTCGTTGATGAAGAGAGAAAAGCCATGAAAAGTCTGGATGCAAAAAAATCGGCGAAAAAGAAACCCGCTAAAACACTCGACGAAAAGCGCGCGATGAAGAAAGCCAAGAAGGCTGGCAGCGGTCCCTTTAGCCAATAATCACCCGCTTTGTGCGACGAAAGCCCTGCCAAGCAGGGGAGAAAGCCACGGAGCTTTCATTCGCAAAATCGCTGCTGGATCACCCCATGGGCCGCGTTGCTGGGTAGGCAGCACGGCCTTGCCCAGCAAGGCTACGGCAGCGCCTCCAAAGTCGGTACACAGCATAACCCCCCAGCTAACCCCTCCCCCTCAGTAGCACTCCAGCCAAGCCGCTGCATAAACACTCTTTCTCACAGATTAATCTCCGTCGCCTGGCCTAAACTTACTGGTGACTAGCAAACTCTTGTTTCAAAATCATGTCCAACAGAACATCCAGCCTGCCTGGACAACATTCTTACGGATTCTCGCTGCCTTATTTCAGGAGTTCCTGTGCGCCCTTTCAGCCGCTGGCTGCAGCACCCTGCTAGTTCTTTGATAACTCTTAGCTTCCTGTTCCTGCTCGTACCCATGGCCAGCCGTTATTGGCTGGGCTGGTCGAATGGGTTTGGCTATGTCTCCGATCTGGGCATCGGCTGCTTGCTGATCCTGCTGCTGCACAACCGCTCACTGCTGCTGGCGCTACCGCTGATGCTGATCTGGAGCCTGTTCACCCTGAGCACGGCGGAACTGGTCGGCGCGGTCGGGCGTATGCCAGAACTCAGCGACCTGAAATACCTGGCTGACCCGCAATTCGTCAGTCACTCCACCCAAGGTGGCGGTATCACCTACCCACTGCTCGGGCTGGCCCTGGCCGGCGGCATACTGGCCAAACTGCTGTTGAGCGGCCGCAAACCCCAGGGTCACACGCTGCTGGTCCCAGGCTACTGGTCTGCCCTGCCGGTCGTGTTCCTCGCGGCCCACGCGGTCGGCCAATACACCAATCCCAGCGAAGCCGATCAATGGAAGCAGTTCAATCTGCCGCATAAGTTGCTGGCGGAAGCCTTCAATGCCGGCCAGCTGCACCTAGAAGATTGGCTGGACGGCGATAGCCCCGATACCCAGCCAGATATCGCCGGCCTGACCCAACTGGACTTGAACGGCAGCAAGTTATTCGCCGGCAAAGGCAAGGCGCGTAACGTGCTGATCATTACCCTGGAAGGCATTCCCGGCGCGTACCTCGCGACCAACCGCGCCGCCATCAACAGCAGTTACCACGAGGCGCTGATGCCCAAGCTCAGCCAGTGGGCCGAGCGCGCCATGAATACTCCGGATTACGTCCTGCACAGCCACCAGACCATTCGCGGCCTCTATGCCATGCTCTGCGGTGATTACGAGAAGCTCGTCAGCGGCAGCCCGAAAGGCGTTGAGCTGCTGAACAACCACTCGCGCAATCAACAGTGCCTGCCGGCACAACTGCATGAGCAGGGCTTTCGCACGAACTTCCTGCAGGGTGCCGGCCTGCGCTTTATGGCCAAAGACAAAATCATGCCGCACATGGGTTTTGACAAGACCCTCGGCCGCAACTGGTTCAAGAACAAGCCTTACCTGGAATTCCCCTGGGGCATGGATGACAAATCCTTCTTTGAAGGCGCCCTGGGCTATGTGAAGCAACTTCGCCAGCAGAAAAAACCCTGGATGCTGACCCTGCTGACCGTCGGCACGCATCAACCGTATTCCGCCCCCCAGGAATACCTGGATCGTTACCCCAGCGCCAAACAAGCGGCCATTGGCTATCTGGATGATGCGGTGGCGAGTTTTCTAACCGGGCTGGAGCGGCAGGGAGTACTGAAGGACACCCTAGTGATCGTCACCTCGGATGAGTCGCACGGGATCGAGGATGTGCGCCTGGCCTCGGCCTGGGGCTTCAATCTGGTGCTGGCACCTGAGCAGGACAAGCTGCCGCCGCTCAAACGCGGGGTTTATGGGCATGTCGACCTGACCGCCTCGGTGCTCGATTACTTCGACTTGCCGGTGCCCTCGAACCTCTCCGGCCGCTCACTGTTTCGCGACTACCCAAGCGGGCGCGAAATCATGTCCTACACCAACGGTTTGCTACGCCAGCATGACGGCAAGGGCACCCTAGTCGAATGCAACTTCCAGCAGATCTGCCGGCGTTATGCCAGCGAGGGGTTTATTGCCGATAAAGCACGCTACCTCGGGCGTTTCAGTGGCAAACAGGCCCGCTTGCTGGTGCAGCGTGCAGCACTGCTGGATCAATCGCTGACGAGCGGACAGATCGGCCAGCAATACCAGTTCGCCAACCGCGAGCGAATCAAGCTGAACGAGACCCTGGGCAACGACTGGGCCGACAACCTAATCGGCGCGCAATACCTAGAATTGCCGAAGGGCACCCACACCAGGGTCAGCCTGAAGATTCGCGCGGTGCGGATGGACAAGCAAGGCGCCAAACTCCTGCTCAAGACCAAAGAGTTCGATCGGGATGTGGCCGGGTTGATTCCGGAATTGCCGCTGCTCAAGCCCGGCAAGACGCTGAAGGTGAGTTTCGGCTTCGACAACCTCGTCACCCGCAAGGCATTCTCGTTCCACCTGCTGGGGCAAGGCCGTGGCGCGATCGAAATTACCGACTTCAGCGTCGTCACCGAGCCACTGATAAAACCCTATCTGCTGGACATCAAGCAGGCCGAAGAAAGCGCTCTAGCCCACTAAAGGCCACCCGCCTGGCGGCAACCGAGCTTGCGTCAAGCCGGGCCGCCGTGGCGCTTCACTCAGAAGCTGTTCAAGATCTAGTCGAGCGCAGCTCAGGCAAGGCGAAAACGGACGAAAAAGCGCAGTTTACAAGTAGTAAATGAGCATTTTGAGTTCGTTTTCAACGCAGCATGAGCAAGCGCAGGCAGATATTGAACAGGTTCTAAGGCTGCAAACCGAGCCGCAGCAGTTGGCCATCTACTTCATCGGTCAGCACATAGAGGTAGCCATCCGGGCCTTGCCTGACGTCGCGGATGCGCGCACCCAGCTCCTCAAGCAGGCGCTCTTCATGGACGATCTGGTTGCCCTCCAGCTCCAGGCGGATCAACGCTTGCCCGACCAACGCGCCAATAAACAGATTGTGCTGCCAGGCGGGAAAACGCTCCGCAGAGTAGAACGCCATGCCGCTGATCGCGGGCGATTTCGCCCAGACATAATGCGGCGGCTCCGTGCCTGCGACGGTTTTGCCTTTTGCCTCGGGGATTGGCAGGAAGTTGTAATCGATGCCATGGGTCGCCAGTGGCCAGCCATAGTTCTTGCCGGCCTGCGCAATATTGATTTCGTCACCGCCGCGCGGGCCGTGCTCGTGGGTCCACAGCTTGCCACTCCAGGGGTTGAGCGCGGCGCCTTGTGGGTTGCGATGGCCATAAGACCAGATCTCCGGGCGCACGCCTGACTGGCCCACGAAGGGGTTGTCGGCCGGCACGCTCCCGTCCGGATAGACGCGCACGACTTTACCCTGCAGCTTGCCAAGATCCTGGGCGGTCGGGCGCTGGTAGTTTTCGCCGAGGGTGATGAATAGATGCCCTGCACGGTCGAACACCAGACGCGAGCCGAAGTGACTGCCGCTGGACAGCTTGGGCTGCTGCCGGAAGATCACGCTGAAGCCTTCCAGCCCGGCTCGATCGGCGGACAGCCTGCCGCGCCCGACTGCAGTGCCGGCACGGCCATCCGCACCACCGCCTTCGGCATACGCCAGATAGACCCAACGGTCTTGAGCAAAGGTCGGGGCAAGCGCCACATCGAGCAGCCCGCCCTGCCCCTGGGCATATACCGCTGGCAACCCGGTGAGCGGTGCAGACAGGGCGCCATCTGCAGCGACAATCCGCAACCGCCCCGGCCGCTCGGTGACCAGCAGGCCCTGCTCACCCGGCAAGAAGGCCAGGCTCCAGGGATGCTCCAACCCAGCGGCCACTGGCGTGACACTCAGCGGGCCGAGCTCGCTGGCGTACTCGCGGGTTGGCGCCGGCATAGCCAACGGCGCCGCCAATAACGTCGCCACGGCTAAACCGGTTAAAAATGCCTGTCGCACTGTTGGTCTCTCCGGCGCGGGGCTGGCCACTCGATCGGCGAGCCACGCCATCCAGTATATGCGCGCACTTTTTATCGCTTGGTGAAACGAGGAGACACTGTCGCAAAGGTAGCTGGCAGCTACATTCGGCATATGAGGCGGGCTGCTGAAGCTCCGAGGTCTGAGCAAAGCCGCCGGACTGGCCGGCGGCGGCAGGGCTTACTGAATATCTTCCGGCACCACGACGATCCAGTTCTTGTCGGCAGTCACCGGCTGGCCGAGCTTGGCCTGAGCGGCGGTGTGCTTAGCGATCATGCCGTTGATCTGGTCCATGTATTTGGCCTTGCGGTTGACCCACAGGTGGATGCCGCCTTTGTCCACATCGGTGCTGTGGAACAGCATGTAGCCATCACTGCTCGGGGTGTCGCCGGCGACCAGGATGGGCTTCTTCCACTCGTCGATGTAGGTGAGGATGGCGGCGTATTTGCCGGACATCCAGGTCGCCGGGGTCCACAGATAAGGCGTGAGCTCCAGGCCCAGGTTGGCCTTCTCGTCATAGTTGCCAGCCGTGATCTGCTTACGCGCGGTGGTCACTTCGCCGGTGCTGCGGTTCTTCAGCAGGGTGGTGACGCCAATGACGTTCTGCGGCTTGACGTTGTAGCCGTACTGCGGATCGGCGGCGACCATGCGCACCAGCTCCTCATGGGCGGCGGTCATCACATAGACCTCGATGCCGTTCTCCATCAGCTTATTCATCAACTCCTTCTGCCCGGAGAAGATCTTCGGCGGGTTGATCTCGATGGTCTTGACCGTGTCGCCTTCGTAATAAGTGCTCGGCACCGGCTTACCGTAGGCCATCAGTTCATCGACGTGGCCTTTCAGCTCCTTCAGGGTGAAGCCGGAGAACACCTGTGCGACCCAGGGGTAGCAGACCATGTCGTCGATTTCGCAGAGCCGGTAGTAGTAGCTGTTGAGACTTTCCTTGTGGCCGTTGACGTCCTTGAAGGGGATCAGTTTCAGCGCGGGATCGAGCGATTCCCGAGTCAGTACGCCTTTCATCTCCATAAAGGGCAGCAGCGACTCTTCCAGGTCATAGCGGTAGCTGGTGTTGTCCATGTCGAACACGGCGTAATTGCCCTTGTTCGCATGGGCCTTGACCAAGGCGTCGAGTTGCTTGGCCGCAGGCGCCGGCCAGTGAGTCAATTCAGTGGCCAGAACCTGGCCGGCGAGGCCGGCCATTAGCAAGCCAGCGAGCAGTCTTTTTGAAAACCCCATATGAATCCTTCCCCGGTAGTTGTCGACATGGAAGCGCCTAATGCGGCTTCACCAGGGAAACTAACAAAAGCCTGTGAACATCGAGTTATAGCGCCGACGCCGAGCATTCCACTAGCGCCACTGCCATACCTCTAGGCGCCGCCGCTCTGAGACAAGCGTACCAACCCAGCCTGACGGCGGCCTCTCAGCCTTCGCGATCCCCGCTGGCGACCTGCGGTGCCGCCACACTATCGGGGGCATTCGAGCGCCCAGGTCGACAAGCAGCCAATGCCTTATAGGGGCCGAGCGCCCATCATTGACGCCGATAGGCCGGGATTCGTCCGGGCGCGCTCACCAGGGTCTAGACTCTGTCCCTGCCGTTTTGTGTCCGTCACTCATGGAGAACCAGCATGCTGAAAGCCGAATACCAACACCGTGGCCCGGTGCCGCAAGAGGTGATCGAGGCCGTCGAACTGCAACTGCCAGCGCTGGCCCCCGGTCAGGTGCGGGTCAAAGTCCTGGCCGCACCGATCAACCCCTCGGACGTACTCACTCTGACCGGCGAATACGGCATGTTACCGCCGCTGCCGGCGATTGGCGGCAATGAAGGGGTTGGCCGGGTCGAAGAATTGGGCCCGGAAGTGAGCCAGCTGAAAGTCGGCCAGACTGTGCTGTTACCGGTCGGCTGTGGCACTTGGGTAACCCACCTGAACGCCGAAGCGAAGCAGCTGATCCCGCTACCCGACGCCGACCCACAGCAGTTGGCGATGCTGACGGTGAACCCGCCGACGGCTTCGCTGCTGCTCAGCGAGTTCGTCGACCTGCAACCCGGCGACTGGGTGATTCAGAACGCCGCCAACTCCGGGGTCGGCAGCTATTTGATCCAGCTGGCCAAACTGCGCGGCTTCAAGACCCTCAACGTGGTGCGCCGGGAATCGGCGGTCGCTGCGGTAAAGGCCGAAGGCGCCGATGTGGTGCTGGTGGACGGGCCGGACTTGCCCAAACGCGTGCGCGAAGCCACCGCTGGCGCGGCCGTACGCCTAGGTATCGATGCGGTCGGCGGCGTTGCCACCGATCATTTGGCCGCCAGCCTCAGTGAGGGCGGCGTGCTGGTGAACTACGGCATGATGAGCCGTGAACCCTGCCAGGTCTCGCCGGCCTCCTTCGTTTTCCGTGACGTCAGTTTGCGCGGCTTCTGGCTGGCCAAGTGGTTCCGCGTGGCCACACCGGCGCAGCAGATGAAGGTGTTTGCCGAACTGACCCAGCTGATTGCCAGCGGCCAGCTGAAGACCCGCGTCGCCGCGACCTACGATCTCAGCCAGATCAAGGAAGCCGTGGCCGCCGCAGCGAGTGGCGAACGCAATGGCAAAATCCTGATCGTGCCGAAGTAAGGTTTTGGCCCTCGAGAGTTAAGCGCACGGAATAGGCTTGCTGGAGAAAGCGCCGGCCCTGCGGGCCGGTTGGTGGGTTACAGCCTGCGGCCTAACCCACCCTACTAGTCTTACTCGGCGGCTGGTTTCTTGCGCTTGAGCGGGGCCAGGCCATCGCGGCTGACCAGAGCCGGCGTATCGCTTTTCGGCCGGTTGGCGGTTTTGCGTTTGGTCGCGGTCTTGGCCGGGGCTTTCTTCTCGGTTTTCTTGTCGGTCTTCTTCTTTTTCACACCGACGGCTTTACCGGAGGCTTTGACCTTTTTCGGCCCCTGGTAAGTGCCTTTCAACTCCTTGATGGTGCGTCGCTCGAAGCTTTGCTTCAGGTAGCGCTCGATGCTCGACATCAGGTTCCAGTCGCCGTGGCAGATCAGCGAAACCGCCAAGCCCTCGCCACCGGCACGCCCGGTACGACCGATGCGATGCACGTATTCGTCGCCACTGCGCGGCATGTCGAAGTTGATCACCAGATCCAGGCCATCCACATCCAGGCCACGGGCGGCCACATCGGTGGCCACCAGGATCTTCACCCCGCCCTGCTTCAGGCGATCGATGGCCAGCTTGCGGTCTTTCTGGTCTTTCTCGCCGTGCAGCACGAAGACCTTGTGATCGGTCGCGACCAGGCGGCCATACAGGCGGTCGGCCTGCACGCGGGTGTTGGTGAAGATGATCGCCTTCTGATAGGTCTCATTGGCCAGTAGCCAGTGCACCAGTTGCTCTTTGTGTTGGTTGTGGTCGGCGGTGATGATTTGCTGGCGCGTGCCTTCGTTCAGTTGGCTAACGCTGTTGAGTTGCAGGTGCTGCGGCTCACGCAGCACCGAGGCGACCATCTCCCGCAGCCCGGCACCACCGCTGGTGGCCGAGAACAGCAGGGTCTGGTGCGCGCCTTTGCACTCACCGGCCAGACGTTGCACGTCCTCGGCAAAGCCCATATCGAGCATGCGGTCGGCTTCGTCGAGCACCAGCACTTCGACGCTCTTGAGATCGAGATTGCCGGCGTTCAGTTGTTCGAGCAGACGCCCCGGTGTACCGATCAACACATCCGGCACCTTACGCAGCATCGCGGCTTGCACCTTGAAGTCTTCACCGCCGGTGATCAGCCCGGACTTGATAAAGGTGAACTGCGAGAAACGCTCGACTTCTTTGAGGGTCTGCTGCGCCAGCTCACGAGTCGGTAGCAGGATCAGCGCACGAATCACCACCCGCGGCTTGGCGTCGCCCATTAGCCGGTTCAGCATCGGCAGCACAAAGGCCGCGGTCTTGCCGCTGCCGGTTTGCGCCGTCACCCGCAGATCACGCCCTTCCAGCGCCGGCGGAATAGCCACCGTCTGCACCGGCGTCGGCTCGACAAAGTTCAGCTCGGCCACGGCTTTAAGCAGGCGTTCGTGCAGGGCGAATTGGGAAAACACGGGGTTACCTCGGCGAAAATCAGTAAACAGTTGTATAGCGTAACGTTTGTCGCCACGGAAAACTCGCAGTCTGTGCATTTTGCGTGGATTCGACCGTGGCAAGCGGGCTAAGCTCGCCGCCGTTTTCACCACAGGGAGCGCCCGGATGAATGCGTTTATCGCACACCTTGGAGCGCGCAGCGAACAGCTGCCGCCACTGCTGCAACGCGCTCAGCAGAGCACTATCCGCCTGTGCGGGCCGGGCGCCGTGGTGTGGCCTGGCTACTCGGTAGACTGCTGGGGATGCCGGAAGCAGGTACCGCGGTGCCGTTGGTCGTAAAGGACCAGCACAGTGCCGAAGAACTGGCCTGGCTAGAGCGCGACCGCCCCTACCCGGCCAACCTCGCCCCGCTGCTGCGCGCCCCCGTGCGGCCAGGCTTACAGCCCTTGGCGCGCCTGCTTGCGCAGGACGTGCACACTGTCCCAACCGGTCAGTAATATCGCCAGCCAGATCGGCGCGTAGGTCCAGAGCTGAGCCGGGTCGAAGGCCTCGCCGAGAAACAGCACCGCCACGGCAAACAGCAACACCGGCTCGACATAACTGAGAATACCGAACACGCCCAGCGGCAATAGCCGGCTGGAGGCCATCATGGCGGCAAACGCCAAGGTTCCGAGCAAACCCACGCCCGGGAGCAGCCACCAGAGTTGCGGGCGCAGGCTGAACAGATCCGCCGGGCTATAAGTGACGATCAACCACAGCGCCAGTGGTGCCAGCATCAGCATCTCCAGGATGAAACCGGACAGCGCGTCCACACGCATCCAGCGGCGCAGCATGAAATACGGCGGATAGCCGAGCGCGGCGAGCAAAGTCACCCACGAGAATGCCCGCGTCAGCCACAACTCATGGGCCACCCCAAGCAGCGCGCACGCCACCGCAATAGCTTGCAGCGGGCTCAGGCGCTCGCCATAAAACACCCGGCCGGCCAACACCATCACCAGCGGCAGGAGAAAGTAGCCGAGCGACACCTCGAGCATCCGCCCCACCAGCGGCGCCCACAGGAACAAGCCCCACTGCAGGCCAATCAACACTGCCGCCAACGGCAAGGCGGCCAACAGTAATGGCTCGTTACGCAGGCGCTGGAACACCGCCCCCAGCACAGCCCATTGGCGCGCCACGGCGACCAACAGCAACACGGCAGGAATCGACCAGAGCACGCGCTGGGCGAACACCTGGAGACCATCCAGCGGTGCCAGTTCGCGCACATAACCCGGCATCAAGGCGAACAACAGCGAAGCCGTTATCGACAACGCCACGCCGCGACCGGACAACCTCATGGCCGCCCCCCCGGCAATGACTTCGAAAACCCCAACAGCAGCATGGCAAGCCTCGCAAAACAGCCGGCGACCTTAACCCGAACCTAGCGGTTTAAATAGCCTGGGCGATGAAATCGGCCACAAGCAAAAAAGCCCGGTCGACCAAGGGGAATGGTCGACCGGGCCGCTACGCCCAGGAGCAACGGGCGTGAAGAGGGCACGAGGCAAGCCTTTAAAGCACTGCGGTGTGAGTCGTCAGCCACGTCTAGATGCGGCCCCCGCCTACGCGGGAGCGGCCTAAAGCGGTGGTTTCCAGCCGCCTTAAGCCAGTCGCTGATCCGCTAAAGATCAAGCCACTTGGGCCAGTTGCGCCTTGGCCTGACTCAGGCCTTTTTCCTGAAACTCGCCACCGAGGTTGAGGCCTTCGGCATGGATAAAGTCGACCTCATGAATCCCGATAAACCCCAGGGCCTGGCGCAGGTAGGGTTCCTGGTGATCCATGCTGCTGCCGGCGTAGATGCCACCCCGCGCGGTCAACACATAGGCGCGCTTGCCGGTGAGCAGGCCTTGCGGGCCGGTGTCGGTGTATTTGAAGGTCACCCCGGCACGCAGCACGTGATCCAGCCAGGACTTCAAGGTGCTGGGGATGGCGAAGTTGTACATGGGCGCCGCCAGTACCAGCACATCGGCCGCCAGCAACTCATCGGTGAGGGTATTGGAGCGGGCCAGCGCGGCTTTTTCCGCGGCCGTCTGCTGCTCTGCCGGCGTCATCCAGCCACCCAGCAGGTTGAGATCCAGGTGCGGCACCTGCTCCACCGCCACGTCGCGGACGGTCACCTGATCGGCCGGATGAGCCGCTTGCCACTGCGCGATAAATTGCGCGGTGAGCTCGCGCGAGACCGAACCTTGTTGACGGGCACTGCTTTCAATTACGAGAACACGGGACATAGCGGCTAACTCCATCGAGGGGTTGTTGTGCGTCGATGGCGTGAGATTAAGGCGGTAGATATTGATAAAAAAGCGTAAAAATCCGCTACAACCAATCTATAAAATTGATTTATAGCGTAACGAGCACTAGGCTGTGACCAGTTTCAAGCGGCTGACGGGCGTAGTGCAGGCTTTACTGAGGGTTACAGGTCAGCTTGATCCGCAGCTTGATGACCTGATTGGTGAATTTGGCCGTCAGCAGCGCGTCCTGCCCGGCGGCAAGCTGTATTTTGCGAGTGCGCGGCGCCTCGGGACCGTTGCGAAAGACCGCCTGGCACTGCGCCGCGGCCTTCCCATAGTTGTAGAGCTGGATGGCGCCCATGTTGAAGTCGACCTCCTGGGTCGAGGCCGACACCTCGGCACCGTTAAGTTGCTTCTCCAGTTCGATCGGATAGGCAAAAGCGCTCAGCGGCAGCAAAGCGATGACAGCACAGCACAACTTTTTCATCGGGCGTTCTCCAACAGGGAGTACAGCTTAGGACAAGAGGAGGCGAGGATGAAAGCGCCCCGCGTGACCCTGGATCAATGGCGAACCTTGCAAGCGGTGGTCGACCATGGCGGCTTCGCCCAGGCGGCCGAAGCGCTGCACCGTTCGCAATCATCGGTGAGCTACACCGTGGCGCGCATGCAGGAACAACTCGGCGTGCCGCTGCTGCGCATCGACGGCCGCAAAGCCGTGTTGACCGAGGCCGGTGGCGTGCTGCTGCGCCGCTCGCGGCAACTGGTCAAGCAGGCCAGCCAACTGGAAGACCTGGCGCACCACATGGAGCAAGGCTGGGAAGCCGAAGTCCGCGTGGTGGTCGACGCCGCCTACCCGAATGCCCGCCTGGTGCGCGCGCTGACGGCCTTTATGCCGCAGAGCCGCGGCTGTCGCGTGCGCCTGCGCGAAGAGGTGCTCTCCGGCGTCGAGGAAGTGCTCAAGGAAGGTATCGCCGACCTGGCCATCAGTGGCTTCAATATTCCCGGCTATCTGGGCGTGGAGATGAGTTCGGTCGAGTTTGTCGCGGTCGCTCATCCGGAGCATCCGCTGCACCGCCTGCAGCGCGAGATCAACTTTCAGGATCTGGAGTCCCAACTGCAGGTGGTGATTCGCGACTCCGGCCGGCAGCAGCCGCGCGACGTCGGTTGGCTCGGCGCCGAACAGCGCTGGACCGTCGGCAGCCTGGCCACCGCCGCCACCTTCGTCAGCAGCGGCCTGGGCTTCGCCTGGCTGCCGCGCCACCTGATAGTGCGCGAGCTGAAGGAGGGTTTGCTCAAGGAGCTGCCGCTGGATCAGGGCGGTACCCGTAACCCGACCTTCTTTCTGTACTCGAACAAAGACAAACCCCTGGGCCCGGCCACGCAGATTCTCGTCGAGCTGTTCAAGGCGTTCGACCGCGCGCCCCTGGATGCCCCTTTTGCCGCCCCTCTACCGCCCTCTGACACTCCGCTTGGATGAGCCTACGCCCATGTCCTATTTCGACTATGAAGGTTGCCAACTGCATTACGAAGACTACGGCCACGGCGCCCCGCTGCTGCTGGTGCATGGCCTGGGCTCCAGCACCCAGGACTGGGAATACCAGATCCCGCAACTCAGCGCCCACTACCGGGTGATCGTCCTCGACGTGCGCGGCCACGGCCGCTCGGCCAAGCCGCGCGAAGCCTATAGCATTGCCGGCTTCGCCGAAGATGTCGCCGCCCTGATCGAGCACCTCAAACTTGCCCCGGTGCATCTGGTTGGCATTTCCATGGGCGGGATGATTGGCTTTCAGCTCGGCGTCGATTACCCGCACTTGCTGAAAAGCCTGTGCATCGTCAACAGCGGCCCGGAGGTGAAGGCCAAAAGCCCGCGCGACCTGCTGATGATCGCCCAACGCTGGACGCTGTCGCGCCTGCTGAGTCTGGAGACCATCGGCAAAGGCCTGGGCAAATTGCTCTTCCCCAAGCCTGAGCAAGGCGAGCTGCGCCGGAAGATCGAACAGCGCTGGCCACAGAACGACAAACGCGCCTATCTCGCCAGTCTCGATGCCATTATCGGCTGGGGCGTACGGGAACGACTGGCGCGCATCACCTGTCCTACCTTGGTGGTCAGCGCCGATCACGACTACACCCCGGTGGCGCTGAAACAGGCGTACGTGCAAGAGCTGCCGAACGCACGCCTGGTGGTGATCGCCGATTCGCGCCACGCCACACCAATGGATCAACCCGAACGCTTCAACACCGCCCTGCTCGGCTTCCTCGCCGAAGTCGAACCACACAGTCAGCCCCTATAAAGAAGGCCTGCTAAAAATGCTGAAGAAACTTGCCCTCGTCGCCTGCTCCCTGTTGTTCGCCAGCAGCCTGCTGGCTGCGGACCCATCCACCGCCAAGCCCCACGTCCTGCTGACCACCAGCCTGGGCGAGATCGAGATCGAACTGGAAGCCGACAAGGCCCCGATCAGCGTGCAGAACTTCCTCGCCTATGTGGACAGCGGCTTCTATGCCAACACCCTGTTCCACCGGGTCATCCCCGGCTTCATGGTGCAAGGCGGCGGCTTCGATGCGGACATGCAGCAGCGCAATACCCAGGCCCCGATCAAGAACGAAGCCAACAACGGCCTGCACAACGTGCGCGGCACCCTGGCCATGGCCCGCACCCAGGTCGTCGACTCGGCCACCAGCCAGTTCTTTATCAACCACAAGGACAACGCCTTCCTCGACAACGGCTCGCGCGATTTTGGTTACGCGGTATTCGCCAAGGTCGTGCGCGGCATGGAGGTGGTCGACCAGATCGCCCAAGTCCCGACAGGCAACATCGCCGGCTTCCAGAACGTACCGCGCACACCGGTGCTGATTCTGTCCGCCAAACGCCTCTGAATTTGAGGCCCGCGGCACAGGGATAGGCCGTGCGCCGAGCTCGCCGCACCTGATCGGCAGCGAGCTCAGTCAACCTGAGGAGAGCCCGCACCACGGGCGTGAGTGCCGATGCTTTATCGCCGTTTCGAACAACTGATCGAGGTCTTCCGCCCCAGCCCCGCCGGGGCGCCGCCGACCAGTGTCTGGCCGTTCTACCTGCACTTCTTGCGGCAGGTCTGGCCGAGCTTCGCCGCGCTGCTGGCGGTGGGGCTGATCGTTGCGCTGATCGAAGTGGCCCTGTTCAGCTTCCTCGGGCGCATCGTCGATCTGGCCCAGAGCACGCCGCACAACGAATTCTTCACCCGGCACGGCAGCGAACTGCTGTGGATGGCCGTCGTCGCATTGATCCTGCGGCCACTGTTCAACGGCTTACATGACCTGTTGGTCCATCAGACGATCAACCCCAGCCTGACCAACCTGATCCGCTGGCAAAACCACAGCTACGTGCTGAAACAAAGCCTCGGGTTCTTCCAGAACGACTTCGCCGGGCGCATCGCGCAACGCATCATGCAGACCGGTAACGCCCTGCGCGACTCGGCGGTGCAGGCGGTGGACGCGCTCTGGTTTGTACTGATCTATGCAGTCAGCAGCCTGGTGCTGTTCGCCGAGGCCGACTGGCGGCTGATGCTGCCGCTGCTGTTGTGGATAATCGGCTACCTCATCGCCCTGGGTTACTTCGTGCCACGGGTCAAACGGCGCTCGGTGGTGGCCTCGGAAGCGCGCTCGAAACTGATGGGCCGGATTGTCGACGGCTACACCAACATCGCCACCCTCAAGCTGTTCGCGCATACCCACTATGAGCAGGGCTACGCCCGCGAGGCACTGCAGGAGCAAACCGAAAAAACCCAGTTGGCCGGACGCCTGGTCACCTCCATGGATGTGGTTGTCACCAGCATGAACGGCGTCCTGATCGCCAGCACCACCGGCCTCGCCCTCTGGCTGTGGAGCCAGGGGCTGATCTCGGTGGGCGCCATCGCCCTGGCTAGCGGTCTGGTGATCCGCATCAACAACATGTCCGGCTGGATCATGTGGGTGGTCAACGGCATCTTCGAGAACATCGGCACCGTGCAGGACGGCATGCAGACCATCGCCCAGCCACGCACTGTGACCGACCGCGAGAACGCCCCGGCGCTGCGGGTGCAACGCGGCGAGGTGCGCCTGGAGCAGGTGCATTTCCACTATGGCAAAGGCAGCGGGGTGATCGGCGGGTTGAACCTGAGGATCGAAGCGGGCGAGAAGATTGGCCTGATCGGCCCGTCCGGCGCCGGCAAGTCGACCCTGGTCAACCTGCTGCTGCGCCTGTACGACCTGGACAGCGGACGCATCCTGATCGACGACCAGAATATCGCCGAGGTCGCCCAGGAAAGCCTGCGCGAGCAAATCGGCATGGTCACCCAGGACACCTCGCTGCTGCATCGCTCGATCCGCGACAACTTGTTGTACGGAAAACCCGACGCCAGCGACGCGCAGCTCTGGGAAGCGGCACGCAAGGCCCGCGCCGACGAGTTCATTCCGCTGCTCTCGGATGCCCAGGGCCGCACCGGCCTTGACGCCCACGTGGGCGAGCGCGGGGTGAAACTCTCCGGCGGCCAGCGCCAACGCATCGCCATCGCCCGCGTGCTGCTCAAGGATGCGCCGATCTTGATCCTCGACGAAGCCACCTCGGCGCTGGATTCGGAGGTCGAAGCGGCGATTCAGGAAAGCCTGGACAGCCTGATGCAGGGCAAGACGGTGATCGCCATCGCCCACCGCCTGTCGACCATCGCGCGGATGGATCGCCTGGTGGTGTTGGACAAGGGCCAGATCGCCGAGAGCGGCACCCATGCCGAACTGATCGCCCATGGCGGCCTGTATGCGCGCCTGTGGCAGCATCAGACCGGCGGTTTTGTTGGAGTGGATTGACCCGCAAACCCTAGGGCGGCCTTGGCGCGCAGCGACAGCCCGCCAATCCTCGGCGTACTGCCTGCGGCGAGTACGCCCTACAGCCGTAACCACAAAAAATGAAAAACCGTCAGGCCTGGCGATACGGCAGCGCCGCTCTGGCGTCTTCCACGTAAGCCCGTACCCCGGCTCGTTCCTGCTCGAGAAAATCCGCCACCGCCGCGCGCAACCCAGGGTGCGTGAGGTAATGCCAGGAGCGCGTAAGCACCGGTTCGAAACCGCGAATCAACTTGTGTTCGCCCTGCGCACCGGCGTCGAAACGCTGCAAACCCTGGCCGATTGCGTAGTCCATGCCCTGGTAGAAACAGGTCTCGAAATGCAGCCGATCGAACTCCGCCAGGCACCCCCAATAGCGCCCGTAGAGGCTGTCGCCCGCGAGCAAGCTGAAGGCCATCGCCACCGGGCGTGCGCCCTGACGCGCCAATACCACGCGGATCGCCGCCGGCATCCGCTCGGCCAGCAGGCTAAAGAAGCTGCGCGTCAGGTAAGGCAGCTGCCCACGTACGGCGTAAGTATTGGCATAACAGGCGTAGACGAAATCCCACTCGGCCTCGCTCAGTTGCTGACCCTGCCGCCAGTCGAAGTCGATGCCCTGCCCCGCCACCTGTTCGCGCTCTTTACGGATTTGCTTGCGCTTGCGCGAGGCCAACGCCGCGAGGAAATCCTGAAAATCCCGGTAGCCATGGTTGCGCCAGTGGTACTGACAGCCGAGCCGCTCCAACCAACCCTCACGGCCGCACAGCAGCGCATCCGCCAGGTCATCGGTGAAATTGATATGCAGCCCGGACAGGCCCTGCGCCGCCAAACCCGAGCTGAGCTGGTCGAGCAACTGACCCGCCGCGTCGGGATAGCCGAGCAGGCGCGGGCCACTGACCGGCGAAAACGGCACGCCACAGAGCAGCTTCGGGTAATAGGCGATGCCGGCGCGCTGGCAGGCATCCGCCCAGCCATGGTCGAACACGTATTCCCCGTAGGAGTGCGCCTTGACATAGGCCGGCAGCGCGGCCAGCAACTGGCCTTGGGCGTCGACCCATACCCGATGGGATGGCATCCAGCCGGTACGCCCACCGACACTGCCGCTGTCTTCCAGCGCAGAGAGAAAAGCGTGACTCAGGAACGGTTGCGCGCTCGGCACCAGGGCGTCCCAGGCGGTGGCATCCAGGTCGGCAAGGCGCTGCAGGATCAAATTCGACATGGGCGAAGTCTGGCCTGTCGCGCAGCCGAAAAAAAGCCCCGCACAAGGCGGGGCTTAAAATAAGGAGCGGAGCCGTTGGTTACTTGAACTTAGAACCTGTTCAAGATCGTCGCGAGCGCAGGTCAGTGCGACGCCCGCTCCTGCGGGCTAGCTGTATTCCCCACATCCATGTGGGTCACAAGGCGCAACGCAGCATGGCGCGCGCAGCCCGCAGCAGATATTGAACAGGTTCTTAGAACACGTACTGAGCGCGGACTACAAAACCATCGCCGTCGTCATCGCCTGCGCGGTTGGTGATGTTGTCGGTTTTGGCCTTGGTGTACATGCCGCTGATCTTGACCGCTTCGTTGGCGTACCAGTTGACACCCAGGTTATGCACCTTGGCTTCGGTGTCCTCGGCTTCACGCAGGAAAGTACTGGTGGCGCTGGTCACGGCAACATCGTTGTCTACCGAGAGGCTGTCATAGCGGTAGTAGACTTCCCACGCGCCGATTTCCTTGTTGGCCGGCTTGATGGCGTCGAACTTGCCCATCTTGTAGCCACGCGCCTCGCCGGTGAGGGTATAAGCGACCTGGGCGTAGAAGCCATCACCTTCCAGATCCGACTGAGTACCAGCCGAGCTGGTTTCACGCTTCATCCACTCACCCTGGATGGAGAACGGGCCCGTGGCCCATGCAGCTTCCAGACCCCAGGCGGTATCGTCGTCCCAGAACTGGGTAGCGGAGTTGGTGCCGCCGAAAACGGCGCGGTTACCCAGGTTATCTTTGGCGTTGCCGCCGTTGGTGTCGACACCACGCATGCCCAGACGCGAGCGGTAGCGCACGTCGGCAGCTGCTACATCGTCCAGGTTGCGTTGCGCGAAGTTGACCCCGAAGTGCAGCACCTTGCCCGCTTCAGCCATCGGCGCGAATACGCCGCGGGCGTTGAACTGCTTGACGCTATCGCCTTCGTCGTCGTTGGCGTCTTTGCTCGATACGCTGGTGGAAACGTAGGCGTAGTTGCTGATCAGCGCCTGCACTTGCAGACCCAGGCCGTCCTGGTGGGTGTTGACCCAGTCGATCAGCTCGTTAGGAGCGCTGCGCTCGAGGGCGGTCACCCACTTGGAGCTAGTGGCTTTTTCCAGACCGAAATCCGGGTCGAAACGACCGGCGCGCAGGGTAATGGGGGCGAAGCCGATGTAGCTGAAGGAGGCCTCGTCGAAGTTACCGCTGGCCGGAGCACCACTGCCGTTACCGGAGTTTTCCGAGAAGTCATAAGCCACGGAGTACAGCCAATTGGTATAGGCGATCCCGGACAGCTCGAGGTAGGCGCGGCGGAAATAAGCGGCATCACCGGTGTCGCCGTTTTTGGTGTAGAAACCGTCGAAGCGACCGTAGTCGGCCTGCACGCGACCACCCAGCTTGAAGCCGAAGGATTTGTCGGTAGTGGCGACTTCCAGGCCACCCTTGGTTTTGACAACGATGTCAGCGCCGTCAGTGGTGACGGTACCGGCGAAAGCCTGGGCGGAAATGGCCAGGGCCAGGGCGCTGGCGGCAACACCGGCCCCCATCCCAAAGAATGAGTGCTTACGGATCATCGGAAATTCCCCTATTGGTCTTTGAAAAACACCCGAGCAGCGGGCTCGTTTGTGCTGGAGGGGAATCTTGGCGGCGGGTTATTTCAGCGCAGTTGCTTTTATATAAATGTTTTATGACAAAGGAACTTTTTTACTTCGAATAGGAATAAGAGAGAAACCGCTCTAGGACGCGCCCCCAGATGTTTTTTTGCCGACCTTGGCTACGCCTGAAAAGTCAGCGGAAGCACCCGGGCTTTGTCTCGAACTGCTCCCAGCACCACTGAAAACAGCGCCAGCAACATCAGCAGACAGATCACCGCGAACCCCATACCGTTATTCCGCACCACAGCTTGCCGCTGCTGGTCGGCCCGCCGCTGGCAGTGCGAAGGCTTCCATCATTGCCCCTTTTAAATCTATTTATTCGATCAAAAATACGGAAAATTTGCGCTTTTTTAAATAGATTAATTGATCGATTATCTGGCCATCACCAGCGGCTTCCCACCGCCTGAGACTCGAAAGCCGGTGTTTCGAGCAGGCCAAACGAGCGCCACCTGGATACCAACGGAGGACACCGAGCATGATCGAATTACGACCCTTTGAGCAGTTGGGTGGCGCTAATCACGGCTGGCTCAACGCCCGTCACCACTTCTCTTTCGCCGAGTATCACGACCCCAACCGAATGAACTGGGGCCAACTGCGGGTCTGGAACGACGATGAAATCGCCCCCAATTCGGGCTTTCCCCGTCATCCGCACCGGGATATGGAGATCATCACCTATGTCCGTGAAGGGGCCATTACCCATCAGGATAATCTCGGCAACCAGGGGCGTACCGAAGCCGGCGATGTGCAGGTGATGAGTGCCGGCAGCGGGATCGCCCACAGCGAATACAACCTGGAGTCGGAAACCACCAAGATCTTCCAGATCTGGATTCAGCCGACCGAGTTCAATGCAGCGCCGGCCTGGGGCGCTAAACCCTTCCCGAAAGGCGAGCGCGCTGGCGCCTTCGTCACGCTGGCCAGTGGTGACCCGGCCGCTAGCGAAGCCTTGCATATCCGCGCCGATGCACGCTTGAGCGCGGCAACGCTGAAGGCCGGCCAGCACGCCGAGTATCGCCTGGGCGACCAGCGCAAGGCTTACCTGGTGGCCGCCAGCGGGGTGATCAGCGTCAACGGGGTACAGGCCAAGGCCCGTGATGGCGTCGCCGTCAGCCATGAGGAGGTGTTGTACTTCCGCGCTATCGAAGACAGCGAAATCATTTTGGTGGATGTGGCCTAAGCGGCGGGCGGCAGACGCAAAGGCCATGTCAACACCGCGGCACTCAAGCTAGGCTAGTGATCTTTCTCAGCCTACCGGTGCCGCCATGACCCACGAACCGTCAGATACACCGCCCAGCGCAGAGCCGCTAAACGCTGTCGAAGCCCGTATCCTCGGCTGCTTGATCGAGAAGCAGGCCACCACGCCGGAAACCTATCCGCTGACCCTCAACGCGCTGGTCATCGCCTGCAACCAGAAAACCAGCCGCGAGCCGGTGATGAACCTCAGCCCCGGGCAAGTCGGGCAGAGCCTGCGCAGCCTGGAAGCACGCGGCCTGGCGCGGTTGGTCATGGGCAGCCGCGCCGATCGCTGGGAACAGCGGGTCGATAAAGCCCTGGAGTTGGTCCCTGCCCAAGTGATCCTGATTGGCCTGCTGCTCTTGCGTGGCCCGCAAACCATCAACGAGCTGCTCAGCCGCAGTAATCGCATGCACGATTTCGAGGACGCCGAACAGGTGCAACACCAGCTTGAGCGTTTGCAGACGCGCGGCCTGGCCAGCCAACTGCCACGCCAGTCGGGCCAGCGCGAGGATCGCTACATGCACCTGCTGGGCGACCCGGCGGATCTCGCGATCGCCCTAGCGACAAGACACGTCCACGTCGACAAAGCCGAAAGCGCCACGCCATCCGACTCCCGCCTGGAAGAACTGGAAGCCCGCGTGGCCGCCTTGGAAGAGCGCCTAGCCAGGCTGGAATAGGCCAAGCCCCGCTTTTGTAGGAGCGGCCCACGGCCGCGAAGCTACTCGATGACGGGCTTATCTCGAGTAGCAAGACGACCCGAAAACCATTGCGGGCTCATTGCGCCTTGCGCTGCTCGGCTAAACGCATCGCCAACGCTTCCAGTTCGGGAATCGCGGTATCCGGTAACTTACGCAGCACCGCTTGGGT
This sequence comes from Pseudomonas sp. 2FE, assembly GCF_005503735.1. Taxonomy (NCBI): domain Bacteria; kingdom Pseudomonadati; phylum Pseudomonadota; class Gammaproteobacteria; order Pseudomonadales; family Pseudomonadaceae; genus Pseudomonas; species Pseudomonas sp. 2FE. Next base: position 153,423 of record NZ_SCMO01000004.1, read on the forward strand.
CAGCCGCATCTGGCGGATAAAGCGCCGGCATTTCCAGCAGATCGTCAGATGAGTGCGCACCGCTATCCGCTCGCGAAAGCTCAACTGAGCGTCGAGATAATCGCTGGAATGCGCCACCAACTCCTTACAACTCAGCACTGGCCTGTCTCCTCGAAATGTTCCAGGGTGGCGAACACCTTCAGCCGTGCTCGGTGCAGCAGTACCCGGACATTGGAGAGCGAAATCTCCAGAAGATTACAGATCTCCTCCAACTCGAGGCCCTGGCGCTCGCGCAGCAGCAAGACGCTGCCTTGCAACTCGGAGAGGCTGCTCAAGGTTTTTTCCAGGCATTCGCGCAGCTCGTCTTCGGTCAGCAAGGCTTCCGGCGAGTCGTGGTGCCAGGCAAAAGGCGCCGCCAGCCAATGGCCGTCTTCGACAAACCGCGAGTCATCGATGGTGCCGTGCGGCGCCGGCAGATCATCCAGCAACACCTCGCGGCGATTCTGCTTGAGCCGGCTCTTGGCGGTATTGGCGGTGATGGTCAGCAGCCAGGTCTTCAGGCTGGAGCGGCTCTGAAAGCCGTCCAGGCTACGGACTACGGCGAGCCAGGCGTCCTGCACCACCTCATCGGCGTTACGGCTGCCGACTATGGCATAGGCCACCGCCCGCATGGCGCCCTGGTAGGCCGCGACCAGCTCACGGAACGCCTGCTGCTCGCCGGCCAACAGGCGCGGCAGCAGATCGCTGTCGAGCGGCTGGCTCATCAGTGTTTACGCAGGATCACGCTGCCGATGGAATAACCGGCGCCGAAGGAGCTGAGCACCCCCAACGCACCGCTCGGCAAGTCATCCTGGTGCTTGTGCAAAGCGATGACCGAGCCGGCCGAACTGGTGTTGGCGTAGCTATCGAGAATCACCGGCGCCTCATGCGCCTCCGCGTCACGGCCAAGCAGCTTCTTGGTGATCAGCAGGTTCATGCTGAGGTTGGCCTGGTGCAGCCAGAAGCGTTTGATGTCGGAGACATTGATGTGGTTCTCGCGCAGGTGCGTGGCGACCAGCTCGGCGACCATAGGGCAGACGTCGCGGAACACCTTGCGACCTTCCTGCACGAAGAGTTTGTCCGGCGCCCCTATGCCCTCTTCCCCGGCGCGGTTGAGGAAGCCGAAGTTGTTGCGGATGTTGTTGGAGAACTGGGTCAACAGCTTGGTACTGACCACATCGAACTGGTGCTTGGAGGTGGCCAGCTCGGCGCGCTCGAGCAGCACGGCGGTGGCCGCATCGCCGAAGATGAAATGGCTGTCGCGGTCACGGAAGTTCAGGTGGCCGGTGCAGATCTCCGGGCTGACCACCAGCACCGCGCGGGCCTGGCCGAGCTGCACGCTGTTGGTCGCCGCCTGGATACCGAAAGTGGCGGATGAACAGGCCACGTTCATGTCGTAAGCAAAACCCTGAATACCCAACGCGGCCTGTACTTCGATGGCCACCGCCGGGTAAGCGCGTTGCAGGTTCGAGCAGGCGACTATCACCCCATCGACATCCGCCGCGGTTTTGCCGGCACGCGCCAGCGCTTGTTCCGCCGCGCCGACCGCCATCTGGCAGAGGACGCCCCACTCGTCGTTGGAACGTTCTGGAATCCGTGGCGCCATGCGCTGCGGATCGAGGATGCCGGCCTTGTCCATCACGAAGCGGCTCTTGATGCCCGAGGCCTTTTCGATAAAGGCAGCGCTGGACTCGGTCAGCGCCTGAACTTCGCCACGTTCGATGGCCGCCGCGTTGTCGGCGTTGAATTGCCGCACATAGGTATTGAAGGATTCCACCAGCTCATCGTTAGAGATGCTGTTTGCCGGGGTATACAGGCCGGTACCGCTGATGACGACGTTATACACGGTCGTTCCTCTTGCAAGCTTATTGATCGGAATGGCGGCTATTGTGCCCGAAAACAGGGAAAAACCCCCAACCTTCCAGCCTGACGTTCGTCAGGGCATTATCGGCGGCTGCTTTGGCTGAACAGTCGCACCGCATAACGAAATGAGCAGTACTGCAAGGTAGCCTGAAGGCTGAAAGTGACAACCCTGTCTCCGCACACCTGTCGCCTCTGTGTTCGGTCTATGCACCCAGGCAAACCAAAGCCCCTACGCGCCCCAACTATTCACGGCCACTCAGCGCGTAAAAAATATTTGACTTATCGATCAATAAAATACTCATAAATATCTTATAAATCATAATGTTGATCGAATAAATAAATCCGTCTCGGACAGCTTTTGGTCGAATATTCTTAACAAAACCACCTGATTTGTTTGACATATTTTACGGCTTTGGCAGACTGCCTCCAGGGTTACAACTGCCTGGGAGCCCTCGTGAGCAGGTTCAACCGCCTGTCCACGCCCTGCGTGTGGCAGCGAAAACGCCCACACGCCAGCGGTTCCCTCCGTCGCACCGCGGCGGCAGGCAGAACCCGCAACAAACAGGAGGCGCCGAGGCGACACCGGCCCTTCCTGCACAGTAATGGCAGGCGCCGGCCTGCCCCAAGGTGACATATGTCCAACAACAACACTGGCAACACCCAGAACGCAAAACGTAAACCCGTCGTCCTTATGACCATGGGCGCCCAAGAGCGCAAAGGCCATGACTATCAGGTGATGACCAAGAAGTACATGAGCCCCCTGGTCGAGATCTCTGGCTGCGTGCCCCTGCTGGCACCCACCTGCTTCGGCACTGAAGACCTCCAGCAATACCTGTCCATGGTCGATGGCATCTACCTCACCGGTGCCGGCAGCAACATCGACCCGGCTCTCTACGGCCAGGAGAACCTGACGCCCGATAAGGCCCAGGACCAGGACCGCGACCTGTTCGACCTGCCGCTGATCCGCGCCGCACTGGACATGGGCCTGCCCCTCTTCGGCATCTGCCGCGGCATGCAGGAACTGAACGTCGCGCTCGGTGGTGACATGCATCAGAAGCTGTACGAGACCCCCGGCCTCAACGACCACCGCGAAGACACCACGACCCCGGTGGCCGAGCAGTACGCCGACATACACCCGGTGCGCCTGGTACCGAACACCTGGTTCGCCGAACTGATGCAGCAGGATGAAATTCCGGTCAACTCGCTGCACGGCCAGGGCATCAAGACTCTGGGCAAGGGCCTGCAGGCGCTGGCACATGCCGAGGACGGGCTGGTAGAAGCCATCCACCTACCGGAACTGTCGCAATTCACCCTCGGCGTGCAATGGCACCCGGAGTGGCTGGCCGCGCAAAACCCCCACTCCGTGCGCATGTTCCAGGCCTTCGGCGAGGCCTGCCGTAACCGCGCCGAGCAGCACCGCCGCTAAGCCAGCCCTGGCTACGACCGGCGCAGGCCTCGCCCTTGAGGCGGCCTGCGCCGGCCCGCGAACGCAGTGCCTAGGCGCCTAGCCTGGTAGGGCGGGTGAAACCCGCGCCACCTCCTCCCCCTCTACAACTAAATCATCGACACCCTTGCCGGCCCAATCCGCTGGATACCCCCACAGCCTGCCCCTGCGCACCCGCGTCGACGGGCTGCCGGCCGACGCCGATACCACTGCAGCCCTGCGCCAGGCCAGCAAGGCCGCGAACTAAGACGCTGTAAACCGCGGATCGGGCTGGCGCCTGTCAGGCCTGGCGGATCAAGCTGGCAATATCCGCCAGGCGCGCGCCGACGTACGCCTCGAGCCCCTGGATGTCGCGCTGATGCTGCTGTTGCAGCTCGAGGTGCTGGGCGCACAGCTGCAGCGCCGTCATCACCAACAACTTGTCGCCCAGCAGCGCCGGGGACTTGGCCTTGGTCTCGGCCAACAGGCCCTTCAGCAACTGCGCCGAGGCCAGCAAGGCCGGCGCCTGCCCGGCAGGCGCCTTGATGCTGTAGTCACGGCCCAGAATCGAAACGACCGTCACCGTTTCGCCCTCGCCACTCATGCGTTGGCCGAGCTCGGCTCAACCTTGCTAGCGCCAGCCGTGGCCAGCTCAACCAGCGCCTGAATGCGCGCCAGCGTCGCACTTTGCAGGTCATCCTGCTCCAGCGCGCTCAACTGCAGGTTTTCATTCTCATCCTTGACCTGAGCCAGCTCGGCACTCAACTGCGCGTTGGCACTCAACAGCGCCTGATTGGCCAACACCAGCTCACCGACCAGCTGTTCCAACTGACTTAACGACTTTTCCAACATATTGATTGCTCAGGCTTTTTTCGGGCCGCCACAATAGAGAAAAGCCCCCGCAGAAGCCAGACATCTGACCGTCCGCCGGGCACCGCACGTCTGTTAATGCCGCGAATTCGCCCACAAACGCGCCCGAAGGCCTGAGCGGGGCAATAAAGCTGAACATTTGGCCGAAAAACGCCATGCAGAACAGTGGTTCAGCTTGTGCCGGGGCGCTCTATTCCAGTAGTTTTCGGGGATGAATTGCAGGATGCGTCTGCAGGCTGGAAGCCTACTCTCCGCTCGACTCCCGCGCCTTGTAAGGCCCTTGAATTTTGCGCCACCTCCATGAGGTGGGGAGGCCGGCTAGATGATTCTCAGATTCATTTTATGCCCTTGGCTTAAACAACGTACTGCCCTTCGGGCGAGTACGCCCTACGCTTCCAATGCCACTCATTAACTCAAGCCAATAGTTGCAATCCGGGCCGGAGCAGCGCCCCTTTCAGCAGGCCAAACGTAATCGTTGTGTAGAGGGTTGAGCGGCATGGATGCCGCGCAAGCTGCGATGGGCCAGGGATGGCCCTTCGCGGCGGGCCCTCGGAGCGGCGATGGAGTGAGGGAACCCGGCGCGCAGCGCAGGGCCGGATGGCGGGGCAAGCCCTCTTGGTTACTTCTGGGGCGACTGCCAGAAGTGACCCGCCGTAAAGGCGGAACAAGATCGTAAGGCCAGCGAAAGTGCGGCGTTTGTACGCAGCTGGTGGGTTACGGCCTGCGGCCTAACCCACCCTACGCGACTGCCAGAAGTAACCCGCCGTAAGGGCGAAACCATAGCGATGAGGCGACGCAGATGCGGCGTTCGAGTGCGCTATCAAGCGTTAGCTGCACTATCGCTTCGCGGCTGAAGCCGCTCCTACAAAAGCAGACGGCGGCGGTTCGCGATCATTGGCGTACTACCTTCGGCGAGTAGCGCCCTACGCAGCCTTGTCACTAAACGTCAGGCCTCCACCAAACTCCATTGTTTGCTCACGCGCTTGTCCGACACCGGCAGCTTGGTGCCCAACTGCTGGGCGAACAGCGACACGCGGTATTCCTCCAACATCCAGCGATAGAGCACCAGCTGCGGGTCGCGCTTGCCTTCCTGGCTGTGTTTGCTCAGGCGCGCCTGGTACTGGGCCCAGCAGGCGTTCAGCTCGCCGCTCCAGACCCGGTCTTTCTGCAGCTGCGCGGAAAGTTTGTCGAAGCGCTGCTCGATGGCTTTCAGATAGCGCGGCAGTTCCTTCAGCCACTCCGCCGGGGTTTCGCGGACGAAGCCCGAATAGACCAGATTGGCCAGCTGCTGCTTGATATCGTTGAGCGCCACCGCCTGGGCCAGGTCGATCTTGCCTTTGAAGCGCTTCTGCAAGGCATGCCAGAGTTTGAGGATCTCTAGGGTCAGGCGCGCCAGGCGCTCGGCATGCTCGGTCCAGGCATCGCGCTTTTTCTCGGCCAGCGCCGCCAAGCCGACACCATCGCGGGGCAAGTTGCTTTCGCCCTCCAGTACGCAGCTGTCCAGACTCGCCAGCAGGATGTCTTCCACCAGCGCCTCGACCCGGCCCAACTCGCGGTGCAGCAGGCCCAGGTCGGTCAGCCCCGGCAACTTGCCACGGAGGAACTTGGCCGGTTCGGCCAGCTGTTGCAGCAACAAGCGCTGCAAGGCCCGGCGATGCTGGTACTCGGCCTCGGCCTGGGTCGGAAAGCGCCCCTCCTTGACCGCCCCACCCTCTTCCACCAGCGCCGGATACACCGTCATCGACAGCCCGGCGATCTTCTGCTGGGTTTTCTCGGCCACCGCGGCGAACACTTTGGCCTCCACCGGCCGCTGTTCTTTCTCGGTACGCGGCACCGCCAAGGCCGCCTGGCTGGCCTCGGCGAAACGGGCCGTCAGCTCAGCCAGATCACGGCCTTCACCGAGGAACTTGCCCTGGGCATCGACCACTTCCAGGTTCATCCGTAGGTGGCTGTCCAACTGCAGAGCGGCATCACGCCAGGCCTCCTCACCGACGCGCACCCCAGTCATCCGTAGCAGCTCGCGGCCGAGTGCTTCCGGCAACGAGCCTTCGGCGAAGCCGATGCGTTGCAGCGCGGCCTTGACGAAGTCCGGCACCGGCACGAAGTTCTTGCGCATGGCTTTCGGCAGGTTGCGTACCAGGGCGATGCACTTGGCTTCCAGCAGGCCCGGCACCAACCACTGCAGACGCTCTGCTGGTAATTGCGGCAACAAGGGCGCCGGCACCCGCAGGGTCACGCCATCGCGTGGGTGATTGGGTTCGAAGTGGTAGGTCAAGGGCAGTTCCAGCTCGCCCAGGCGCAGCTTGTCCGGGTAGTGCGCGGCCGTGACTTCGCTGGCGTCCCGCGCCAGCACATCTTCCTCGCGCATGATCAACAGTTGCGGGTTCTTCGCGCTCTCGATCTTGTACCAGCTCTCGAAGGTCGCGGCCTGGTGGATCTCGGCCGGCAGGCGCGCCTCGTAGAAGGCGAACAGGGTTTCCTCGTCGGCCAGGATATCGCGCCGGCGGGCCTTGGCTTCCAGCTCATCGAGCAGTTCCAGCAGCTCTTTATTGGCGCTCAGGCACTTGGCGCGGGATTGAATTTCGCCGCGCACCAGGCCTTCGCGAATAAACAGCTCGCGCGACACCGCTGGGTCGATCGGCCCGTAATGCACCGGGCGGCGACCGACCACAATCAACCCATAAAGCGTGATCTGCTCGTAGGCGACGACTTGCCCACGCTTCTTCTCCCAATGGGGTTCGAAGTGATTCTTCTTGATCAGGTGGCTGGCCAGGGGTTCGATCCAGTCCGGTTCGATCTTCGCCACCTGGCGGGCAAACAGCTTGGTGGTTTCCACCAACTCGCCGGCCATCAGCCAGTGCGGGCGCTTCTTGCCGAGGCCGGATGAGGGGTGAACCCAGAAACGCCGCTGGCGCGCGCCGAGGTAATCGCCGTCTTCAGTTTTCTGCCCGATCTGGCTGAGCAAACCCGACAGCACCGCCTTATGCAGCTTGGGGAAATCCGCCGGCTCTTGGTTCAGGCTCAGCTGCAAGTCGCGGCAGATCAGACTCAACTGCCGATGGGAGTCGCGCCACTCGCGCAGGCGCAGGTAGTTCAGAAAGTTCTTCCGGCACCAGCTGCGCAGCGCGCTGGAGCCCAGCGCCAGGCGTTGCTCCTCGAACCCACGCCAGAGATTGACCAGCCCGGCGAAATCGGAGTCCGCATCCTTCCACTGCGCGTGCGCCTGATCGGCGGCCTGCTGACGTTCCGGTGGCCGCTCGCGCGGGTCTTGCACCGAGAGCGCACTGGCGACCACCAGCACCTCTTGCAGGCTGCCTTGCTTGGCCGCCTCCAGCAGCATCCGGCCCAGGCGCGGGTCCACCGGCAGGCGCGCCAGCTGGCGACCCAGTGGCGTCAACTGGCCTTCGCGGTTGACCGCCGATAGCTCCTGCAGCAGATTGAAACCGTCACTGATGGCCTTGCCATCCGGCGGCTCGATAAAGGGGAAGGCATCGATCTCGCCCAGGCGCAGATGGAGCATCTGCAGGATCACCGCCGCCAGGTTGGTGCGCAGGATCTCCGGGTCGGTAAAGGCCGGGCGGCCGTTGAAATCCTCTTCGCTGTACAGGCGGACGCAGAGCCCCGGCTCGACCCGCCCGCAACGGCCCTTGCGCTGATTGGCGCTGGCCTGGGACACCGCCTCGATCGGCAGGCGCTGAACCTTGGCGCGGTAGCTGTAGCGGCTGATCCGCGCGGTGCCGCTGTCGATCACGTAGCGAATGCCCGGCACGGTCAGCGAGGTCTCGGCGACGTTGGTGGCCAGCACCACGCGGCGGCCCGGATGCGATTGGAAAATCCGCTGCTGCTCGGCCGGCGACAGGCGCGCATAGAGCGGCAGAATTTCGGTGTGCTTGAGCTGAGCTTTACGCAGCATCTCCGCCGCATCGCGAATCTCCCGTTCGCCGGGCAGGAACACCAGCACATCGCCGGGGCGCTTGCCTTCGCTGCGCTCGAGCGCCGCCAGCTCATCCAGGGTCGCGAGGATCGCCTGATCGACCGACAAATCCTCTTCGAGCCGATTACCCTCCTCGTCCTGTTCGGCCGTCAGTGGGCGATACCAGGTGTCGACCGGGAAGGTGCGCCCGGAGACTTCGACGATCGGCGCATCGTTGAAATGCTGGGAGAAACGCGCCAGGTCGATGGTCGCCGAGGTGATGATGACTTTCAGGTCGGGGCGACGCGGCAGCAGGGTTTTCAGGTAGCCGAGGAGGAAGTCGATGTTCAGGCTGCGTTCGTGGGCTTCGTCGACGATGAGGGTGTCGTACTTTTCCAGGTAGCGGTCGTGCTGGGTTTCCGCCAGCAGGATGCCGTCGGTCATCAACTTGATCAGGGTGTTGGCGTCACTCTGATCCTCGAAACGCACCTGATAACCGACCAAGGCGCCCAGCGGCGTCGCCAACTCCTCGGCGACCCGCGTGGCCACACTGCGCGCGGCGATGCGGCGCGGCTGGGTGTGGCCAATCAGGCCGTGCTGGCCACGACCCAGCTCCAGGCAGATCTTCGGCAACTGGGTGGTTTTGCCCGAGCCGGTTTCACCGGCGATCACCACCACTTGATGCTTTTCGATGGCCGCCTTGATCTCGTCGCGCTTGGCGGCAATCGGCAAGGCGTCGTCGTAGCGGATCGCCGGCACGCTCAGCCGGCGCGCCTCGACCTTGGCGCAGGACTGCTGGAAGCGCTCCAGCCATTGCGCCTGCTTGGCTTCGTCCGGCTGCTTGCGCAGTTCGTGCAACTGGCGACGCAGGCGATGCCGATCGGCCAGTAGGGTCTGCTCGAGGTTTTTCAGCAAGGAGTCGAAGGCGGGAATCGGGTCGGTCATCAGGCAGCCGTGAACGGTTTCGTTAAGGCCGCGATTGTCGCAGATTTCGCCGATAGGCGGCCAAACCGTCGGCGCCCTGCCAACTCCCTGGCGTACTGCCCGGCGGGCGAGTACGCCCTACATGGAGCCCGACGCGACAACCCGAACGTAGGGCGGACTCGGAGCGCAGCGACAGTCCGCCAAAACCGCGACAACCTGCCAACCATGGCGTACTGCCCTGCGGGCGAGTACGCCCTACGTCGAGTACGCCGCGCCTCGAGTACGCCCTACGTTCCTCGCCTAATCGGTGTATGGCAGCGGGGCCGTGCCAGCCTCTCCGGCCCAATCGGCCGGATAAATGCCCTGCGCCACCAGGCGGTGAAAGGTCGAATAAGGCCAGTCGCGTACCCGCTCGACCAGACCGTGTTTAAACGGATTGATGTGCACGTAGTCGAGGTGGCGACGCAGATCGTCCGAGTCGCGAATCAGGTGCTCCCAATAGCGCCGCTGCCAGATGCCGCGCTCGCGCCGCCGTTGTTGTACCGCAGAGCGCGGCTCCTCGACGGGGAGGCGGCGCGAAAAGATCAGTTTGATCAGGCGCCAGCGCGTTGCGTAATCGCTATCCCCTGACGGCAGCTGGATCACGCAGTGCAGATGGTCAGGCAGGACCACCCAGGCGTGGATATGGAAGGGATGGCTTTGCCGCACGATGCGCACCGCCTCGCGCAATGGCTCGATATGCCGCACGAGCAGGTCGTTGCCTTGGCGCCTGAGCAGGGTGTGGGTAAAGAAATAGGTGCCGCCCGGGCACCAGAAACGACGGTAGTCGGGCATCGCAGTCATCCATGACGCGCTGGGTGTAGGCCAAGGGTAGCCGAGTTTGAACCAGGACTCGCGTAGGGCAGACTCGTATCGGTAGGGCGGACTCGGCGCGCAGCGGCAGTCCGCCAATCCGTGGCGTACTCCCGATCACTGGCGTACTGCCGTCGGCGAGTACGCCCTACCTACGGCGCTCCGCGCCATCAAAAACGCCACCCGAAGGTGGCGTTTGTGTCGTCAGCCCAGAGGCGGATTCGAGCTTATTTCTTACCCATTTTCTTCAGCTCTTCGTCACGCAGCTCGCGGCGCAGGATCTTGCCGACGTTGGTGGTCGGCAGCGCCTCGCGGAACTCCACGGCTTTCGGCACCTTGTAGCCGGTGACATTGCCGCGCATGTGCTCCATCACCTGCTCCTTGGTCACCGTAGCGCCGGGCTTGGCGACCACGAAGAGCTTGATCGCTTCGCCGGATTTCTCGTCCGGAATCCCGATGGCCGCACACTGCAGCACGCCCGGCAGGGTCGCCAGCACGTCTTCCAGTTCGTTCGGGTAGACGTTGAAGCCGGACACCAGAATCATGTCCTTCTTGCGGTCGACGATGCGCATATAACCGTCGTCCTGAATCACCGCAATGTCACCGGTCTTCAGCCAGCCAGCGGCGTCGAGGATCTCGTCGGTGGCGTCCTGGCGCTGCCAGTAACCCTTCATCACCTGCGGGCCTTTGACACACAACTCGCCACGCTCGCCCATGGGCAGATCGTTGCCGGCATCGTCGATGACCTTGCACTGGGTCGACGGCACCGGAATACCGATGGTGCCGATCTGGATGTTCTGGAGCGGGTTCACCGACACCACCGGGCTGGTCTCGGTCATGCCGTAACCTTCGCAGATGGCGCAGCCGGTGACTTCCTTCCAACGCTCGGCGGTGGCCAGTTGCAGCGCCATGCCGCCGGAGAGGGTGGCCTTCAGCGCGGAGAAGTCCAGCTTGCGGAACTCCTCGTTGTTGCACAGGGCGACGAACAGGGTGTTCAAGCCGACGAAACCGCTGAACTTCCACCGCGACAGCTCCTTGATCATGGCCGGCAGGTCGCGCGGGTTGGTGATCAGGAGGTTGTGGCTGCCGATCAGCATCATCGCCATGCAATGGAAGGTGAAGGCATAGATATGGTAGAGCGGCAGCGGGGTGACCAGGATCTCGCAACCGTCATTCAGGTTGGCGCCCATCAGCGCCTTGGATTGCAGCATGTTGGCCACCAGGTTGCGGTGGGTCAGCATGGCGCCTTTGGCCACCCCGGTGGTGCCGCCGGTGTATTGCAGCACGGCGATCTCGCCGCTGGCCGGGTTGGCTTCCTTGACCGGCTGGCCGCGGCCCTTGGCCAAGGCCTCATTGAATTTGACGGCGCTCGGCAGATTGAAAGCCGGCACCATCTTCTTCACGTACTTGACCACGCTGTTGACCAGCAGGCGCTTGAGCGGCGGCAGCAGGTCACCCACTTCGGTGATGATGACGCGCTTGATCCCGGTTTTCGGCACAACGGCTTCGGCCAGATGAGCCATGTTCGCCAGGCACACCAGCGCCTTGGCGCCGGAGTCATTGAATTGGTGTTCCATCTCCCGCGCGGTGTACAGCGGGTTGGTGTTGACCACGATCAGCCCGGCGCGCAGGGCACCGAATACGGCAATTGGGTATTGCAACAGGTTCGGCAGCTGCACGGCGATACGGTCGCCCGGTTGCAGGTCGGTATGTTGCTGCAGGTAAGCCGCAAAGGCTCCGGACAGTTCATACAACTCACCATAGGTGAGCGACTTGCCCATGTTGCTGAAGGCCAGCTTGTTGGCGAAGCGTTCGCAAGACTGTTTCAGTACCGCCTGAATATTCGGGTACTGATCGGGATTGATTTCGGCAGCAACCCCAACAGGGTACTTATCCTTCCAGAAGTTTTCGGTCATGGAAGCCCACTCCTAAGCAACAGCTAATCTTCACCGCGCAATGGCGGTTGTTTATTGTGTTTTGTTGGCTTTTGTGTCGACTGATCAGCAAAAAAGCGGGCCGAGCGTAGCAGCTTTGCCAGAGAGCGCCTAGCACCAAACACGGCCTCACCAGTCAAAAAAATGACCGGAGACTAGTCACCGGTCATTTATTAAGCAAACCCTCGTGCAAGCCGATGGACGGCCATGCCTCGCCGTTTTTAGAGCCTGCTCACGATCTTGCGAGCTAAGGTCAGGGCCGCACCCGTTCCCTACGGGTAGCGGCATTCCCCACATCCATGTGGGTCACAAGGCGCAACGCAGCGAAGCGGAGTAACAGCCAAAGGCTGGCCCGCAGGGCGAGCATAGCGAGTCAATCGGGTAAAAAAGCGCAATTTACACGTAGTAAATGAGCATTTTTAGCCCGATTTCAACGCCGCTTGGCCGACGCGCAGCAGATCATGAACAGGCTCTTAGGCGATATCGCGCAACTCGCGACGCAGGATCTTGCCCACTGGCGTCATCGGCAACGCGTCCTTGAAGACGATGTGCTTGGGCACCTTGTAACCGGTGAAGTTTTCCTTGCAGTAGGCCTTCAGCTCTTCCGCGGTCAGCCCCGCCTCGCGCGCCACCACGAACAACTTGACCGCCTCGCCGGACCTCTCGTCCGGCACCCCGATCGCCGCGCAGCTGGCCACCTTCGGATGGGCCATGACCACGTCTTCGATCTCGTTGGGATAGACATTGAAGCCGGAGACTATGATCAGGTCTTTCTTGCGGTCGACGATGCGCACGAAGCCGTCCGGGTCGATCACCGCGATGTCGCCGGTCTTCAGCCAGCCTTCGGCATCCAGCACTTCGGCGGTGGCGTCCGGGCGCTGCCAGTAGCCTTTCATCACCTGCGGGCCCTTGACGCACAGCTCGCCGCGCTCACCCAGACCCAGCTCGTGGCCGTCGTCGTCGATCACCTTGAACGCGGTGCCCGGCACCGGCATGCCGACCGTGCCCAGCCGGGCCTTGGAGCCATAGGGATTGACGCTGGCCGTCGGCGAGGTCTCGGTAAGCCCGTAGCCTTCCGTCACCGGACAACCGGTGATGGCCTGCCAGCGCTCGGCGGTCGCTTTGACCAACGCCGTACCGCCGGAGTTGGTGACTTTGAGGTTGGAGAAGTCCAGGTTCTTGAACTCTGGATGCTCCATCAACGCGACGAACAGCGTATTGAGGCCGAGCAGCGCAGAGAAGCGCCACTTCTTCAGTTCTTTGATAAAGCCGGCAATGTCCCGCGGGTTGCTGATCAGCACGTTGTGATTGCCGTTGACCATCATGCACATGCAGTTCGCGGTGAAGGCGTAGATGTGATAGAGCGGCAGCGGCGCGATCATCACCTCCTGCCCTTCTTTCATCAGCGGCCGACCGTCCGCGCCGTGCTGCGACAGGCAAGCGTCGATCTGCTGCATATTGGCGACCAGGTTGCCGTGGGTCAGCATCGCGCCCTTGGCCACCCCGGTGGTGCCGCCGGTGTATTGCAGCACCGCGATGTCGTCCAGCGTCACCTTGATCGGCTTCAGCGGCTGGCCCTGGCCCTGCTGCAGCGCGTCCTTGAACGCCACCGCCTGCGGTAGCTGGTAATCCGGCACCAGCTTCTTGACCTTTTTCACCAGAGTGTTGACCAGCCAGCCCTTCAGTGCCGGCTGCAGGTCGCCCATCTTGGCTTCGATCAAGAATTCGATCTCGGTGTCCGCCAGCACCTCTTGGACCAGCTTGCCGAACATATTCAGGTACACCAGCGCGCGTACCCCGGCGTCCTTGAACTGGTGACGCATCTCGCGGGCGGTGTACAGCGGGTTGGTGTTGACCACCACCAGGCCTGCGCGCATCGCGCCGAATACGGCGATCGGGTACTGCAGGATATTCGGCATTTGCACGGCGATGCGGTCGCCGGGCTTGAGGTCCGTGTGCTTTTGCAGATAACCGGCGAAGGCGCCGGACAGACGATCCAACTCGGCGTAGGTCAGCGTCACGCCCATATTGCTGAACGCTGGGCGGTCGGCGAATTTCTTGCACGAGCGCTCGAACACCTCGATCACCGACTTATAGGCGCCCAAGTCGATCTCATTGGGTACGCCGGCCGGGCGTTTGTCGCTCCAGAAATCAGGTTGCATTGTTCTTATCCTCATTACCTGAAAATGTCTGGCCCGCGCGGACGGGGCTGACGGGAACTTAGCAGCTCTGGGCGCTAGCGCAAATACTTAGGGATGCGTCATTGACCGCGTGAATCTTGGTTCAAGCGGCGTAACTAGACTAACTCAGGACAGACTGGGACAACGCCACATGCTGGCTCTACAATGCCGAACCCTCAGGGCATAAGGATTCGCCATGCTTCACGATGATTTTTGGCTAACCGCCAGCGATGCCGCTCCACTGTACGTCAATCGCTGGTTCGCCGAGCAACCGCCGAAAGCGGTGGTGATGGTCGCCCACGGCATGGCCGAGCACAGCGGTCGCTACGCACGCCTGGGCGAAGCCTTGGTGCAGGCCGGCTATGAACTGTACGCGCACGATCAACGCGGCCACGGCAAGACGGCCCAACGTGGCGTGCTGGGGATGTATGCCGAGCAGGCGGGCTGGCAGCGGGTGGTCAATGACCTGGCCAGCCTCAACCACCATATCCGCCAGCAGCACCCGCACGTACCGATCTTTCTACTCGGCCACAGCATGGGCAGCTACATCGGCCAGGCTTACTTGATGCAGCACAGTTGCAGCCTGCAGGGGGCGATCCTCTCCGGCTCGAACTACCAACCGCTTGGCCTGTACCGCGCGGCCGCCGCCATTGCCCGCTTCGAGCGCTGGCGCCAAGGTCCGACGGGGCGCAGCGCGCTACTCGAGTTTCTCTCCTTCGGCTCGTTCAACAAGGCCTTCAAGCCCAACCGCACTACCTTTGACTGGCTGAGCCGCGACCCAGCCGAGGTCGACAAGTACGTCAACGACCCGTTGTGCGGCTTTCGCTGTACCAATCAGCTGTGGCTCGACCTGCTCGACGGCCTGCAGCAGATCACCCCGGTGAAGCGTCTGGCGCAGATCGACGCCGAGCTGCCGCTGCTGGTGATCGGCGGCGCGCGTGACCCGGTCAGCGCCGGCAAACGCCTGCAAGACTTGGCCGCGGCCCTGCGCCAGGCCGGCCAGCAGAATGTACAACTGAAAATTTATCCGGACGCCCGCCACGAGCTGCTCAACGAGAGCAACCGTGACGAGGTGACCAGCGACCTGATCGACTGGCTGAACCAGGCCCTGACCCATGGCCGGCGCCGCCAACCACAAACCAAGGAGACCGCATGAGCCAGAGCACCAACACCCCCTACGAAGCCCTCGAAGTCGGACAAACCGCCAGCTACAGCAAGACCGTGGAAGAGCGCGATATCCAGCTGTTCGCCGCCGTCTCCGGTGATCACAACCCGGTGCACCTGGATGCGGAATATGCCGCCGGCACCCTGTTCAAGGAACGCATCGCCCACGGCATGTTCAGCGGCGCCCTGATCAGTGCCGCGGTGGCCTGCGAGCTACCGGGGCCAGGCACCATCTACCTCGGCCAGACCATGAGTTTCACCAGACCGGTGAAACTCGGCGACACCCTGACCGTGCGCCTGGAAATCCTGGAAAAACTGCCGAAGTTCCGCGTGCGCATCGCCACCCGCGTATTCAACCAGCGCGACGAACTGGTGGTCGACGGCGAAGCGGAAATCCTCGCCCCGCGCACACTGCAGACCGTCGAGCTGACCGAGCTGCCGCCGATCACCATCGGCTGATTGGCCGCTGCTGCGCCGTGTAAGCCTGAGCGCCCTCACCCGCTGGGGAGCAGGCGGGAATAGCCAAGCATGCCCAGCGGGTCACCTCCGCCCAGAGGAAGAAGGGCATTTAAAAAAAGGGCGACCGAAGTCGCCCAAATGCCTTGCGTGCCTGGGGGCTGGAACGACTAGCGCGATTTGCGCTTGTGCGAGTCTTTCCAGATGAAATAAGCAAAACCGCCGAAGAAGGCGAGAATCAGGCCGACGGTGCCGATCCCTGCGAGTACCACTACATCAACGAACATGACGGCCTCCTGCGCTAACCCTGAAAGGAATAGCTGCAGGGTACGCAGAGACGCGGGCGGGAAAATTGATCGAGATCAATACTGCCCGGGGCCGGGCAGTGGCACTGAGGAAAAACTGATCTGGATCAACCGATCAGCCTTTCGTGCACGCAAAGCACCCTAAGCCGGCGCAGGGTCAACGCTTTTTCGGTTTACCCTTAGGCTTTTTCTTCGCTCTGGACAGCGGCAGCGCCTGCTCGAACGCCTGGCGCACTTCGTTCAGACGCTTTTCATGGAGATCATGGATGCGCTTGTCGCGCTCGGCGCTGAAGTCGATCAGCTTGTCATCGTGGCTCATATCTACGACCGGCTCAGGCGGAAAGTCAGATTCAGGCGCGGCGCACAGGCTTGGCACGTCTTCGCGACTGGGTGCTGCCAATGATGCTGCGTCGCGCCGGCCATGACCAGCAGAGATCCGTGGCCCAGTGCCAACGAGTGCTCGATGCGCGTCTGGCCGCAGCTCCGCAGATCGAACCGACCAAGGCCTGCGACGATTTGCTGCGCCTGATGGCGGAACGCAGCCTGGCTGCCGACTGCCTGCTGCAAGCCTTGGAGCAGGGCTCTACCAGCAACATCAGCCTGTGATGACGAAAACTCGCCCCTGCCAGGCTTCTTGATCGCCCCCGCTGGCCAGAAGGGCCACTGACTTCGCCCCCCCTTCAGGAGTCACAATAGAGACAGCGTTAGGCCCTAAGGCTTACAGACTAAGTCCAGGGGGTAGTTCGTTCGGCAACTTGAGAGATTCGCTCTCCAATGAGGCCACCGGATAGGCACAGTAATCCGCAGCGTAGTAGGCGCTGGCGCGGTGGTTGCCGGAGGCGCCGACTCCGCCGAAGGGCGCCGTGCTGGCGGCGCCCGTCAGCTGTTTATTCCAGTTGACGATGCCGGCACGGCTCTCGACCCAGAACTGTTGATAGCGCTCGCGGGAATCCGACAGCAACCCAGCGGCCAGGCCATATTGGGTGGCGTTGGCTTCGCGAATCGCACCGTCGAAATCGGCGTAGCGAATCACTTGCAGCAGCGGGCCGAAGAACTCCTCGTCCGGGCGTTCACTCACGGCCGTGACGTCCAGAATGCCCGGAGTCAGCAGCGCGGCGCCGGCCTGCGGCTGGGTCATCGCCAGCAGCGCGGTGGCACCCTTGGCGAGCAGCTGTTCCTGGGCCTGCAGCAGATGCCGCGCGGCCGCCAGCGAGATCACCGAGCCCATAAAGGGGGCCGGCTGCGCATCGAAGGCGCCGACCTTGATCTGGCTGGCGACCTGGGCCAAACGCGCCAGCAGGGCATCGCCCCAGGCGCCTTGCGGCACCAGCAGGCGGCGCGCACAGGTGCAGCGCTGGCCGGCGGAGATGAAGGCCGACTGGACGATGGTGTAGACCGCGGCGTCGACATCCTGCACCTGATCGACCACCAGCGGGTTATTGCCGCCCATCTCCAGCGCCAGGATCTTGTCCGGGCGGCCGGCAAACTGTTGATGCAGCAAGTTGCCGGTGCGGCTCGAACCGGTGAAGAACAGCCCGTCGATACCCGGGTTGCCGGCCAGGGCGACGCCGGTCTCGCGGGCGCCTTGCAGCAAGTTGAGCACGCCGGCCGGCAGGCCGGCTTCGATCCAGCACTGCACCGTCAGCTCGGCGACTTTCGGGGTCAGCTCGCTGGGCTTGAAGATCACCGCGTTGCCGGCCAGCAGCGCCGGCACTATGTGGCCGTTGGGCAGGTGGCCGGGGAAGTTGTAGGGGCCGAATACCGCGACCACGCCATGGGGCTTGTGGCGCAGCACGGCGGTGGCATCGGCCAGCGGGCCGCTCTTCTCGCCGGTACGCTCGCGGTAGCTCTGGATCGAGATGGCGACCTTGTTGACCATGCTGGTCACTTCGGTGGCGGACTCCCACAGCGGCTTGCCGGTTTCCTCGCCGATGCTGCGGGCCAGTTCGTCGCCGTGCGCTTTAAGCGCGGCGGCAAAGCGTTCCAGCACGCCGATGCGCTCTTCCAGCGAGCGTTTGGCCCAGGCCGGGAAAGCCGCGCGGGCGGCCTGCACGGCAGCCTCGACCTGCGCGGCGCTGGCGCCGCGACCGGACCAGACCACGGCCTGACTGACCGGATTCAACGACTCCAGCGCCTCGCCCTGGCCTGCTTGCCAGGTGCCGGCAATGTAATGCGTACTCATTAAATCAGCTCCTTGTTCGCGGGCGCTCTGGCCGACAGCGGCACTGCGCGCACTTGATCGCCGGCGGTGAGTTGCAGGCGTTTGGCGGTCTGCTGATCGACCACCAGCGTGCCGGCCGCGACTCGCGCAGGAGCGGCGGTGATCCGGCAACCGGCCAACTGACGGTTGTGGATCAGATAGGGGGGGGCATCCTCCCCGGGCGTGCCAATCGCCAGCACCAGTGAACGGCTATCCCGGACCGCACGGATATTGGCCGTCTCGCATTCGATCAGCGGGCCGCCGTCGAAGATGTCGATGAAGTCCTGATGCCTGAAGCCTTCGGCCTTGAGCATGCCCAGCGCGGGTTCGGTGTTGGGATGCACACGGCCAATTACCGCCCGGGCGGCTTCCGGCAGGAAGCAGGTGTAGAACGGGAACTTGGGCATCAACTCGGCGATAAAGGCCTTGTTGCCGATGCCGGTCAGGTAGTCGGCGCGGGAAAAATCCATCTTGAAGAAATGCCGGCCCAACCCCTCCCAGAAGGGCGATACGCCCTGGGCATCGGAGTAACCGCGCATCTCGGCGATGACCTTGTCACCGAACAGCTCGGGGAACTCGGCGAGGAACAGGAAGCGCGCCTTCGACAACAGCCGACCGTTGAGTCCGCTGCGGTGTCCGGCATGCAGGAACAGTGAGCACAGCTCGGAGTTCCCGGTCATGTCGTTGCCCAGGAACAGGGTGGGCATTTGTCGATTGATGCTCAGGCTCTGCGAGGCTCCCACGGTGAGGCCCACGCGAAAGTTGTACCAGGGCTCGCGCAGGCCCACCGCACCTGCCAGGGCCGAAATGCCGACTACTTCGCCGGCATCGCTTTCCAGCACGAAGAGATAGTCGGCATCCGCTCGCTCCGCCTCTCCGGCAAAGGTTTTCTCCGCCCAGTTGACCCGGTGTTCCAGGCGCGCTGGATCAGCCGGCAGCGTGGTCAGGCCCGTGCCGGCACTGCGCGCCAACTCGAGCAAAGCCGGCAGATCCGCACGGCACACGGGACGAACGATCATGCTGCTTCCTCCATTGCTATCAAGCGAATGGAGTCGCCCTCAGCGAGCAAAAGCGCCGCCGCCATGGACGGCGACAGGGTCAACGGCCCCCCTTCCTGCCAGTGCAATTGCGTGACAGTCGCACGGAATTCCCCGAGCTTCTGGTTGCTCAGCAGGTAGGCTTTGCCATCAGCTGCCACGGGGCCCAGGCGAACGGTGGCCAAGCGACTATGAGCGATGCTGCGAAGCGTCGAGGTCTGGGCCTGCAAGGTCGGCCCGGCGTCGAAGATGTCGACATAGCGTTCGGTCTCGAATCCCTCACGCCGCAACAACTCGAAGGTCGCTTGCGCCTGCGGATGGACCCGCCCCAGTACCGCTTGAGCGCTTTCGCTGAGTAAGGGCACATAGATCGGGTAGCGCGGCAGCAATTCAGCCAGGAAGGTACGTTTGCCCTGCCCGCACAGCAGTTCCGCTTTTGCGTAATCCATGTCGAAAAAGTTACGCCCCAGCGCTTCCCAGAACGGCGAGTTGCCACTCGAGTCACTCTGCCCCACCATTTCTGCGACTATCCTGCGGCTGAACAGCTGCGGCTGTGCGGCGATGAACATGAGTCGCGCCCGCGAGGTCAGCTCGGCAAATGGCCCGCCGACCAGCTCATCCTGCACGTGGAAACTGCTCAACAGAGAGCTGCCGCTGAGGTCCTGGCACAGCGCTAGGACACCCACCTTGTTCTTGACCTGCAACTTCGCAGAGGCATGCACGAAGACCTCGTTGCGCAAGCTATAGAACGGCTCGAGTACCCCCACTCTTGCCGTCAACGCAGAACAGCCGAGCAACTCGCCGCTAGCCAAATCCTCCAGCACGAAGAAATAGCTGGCTTCGTCTCCTGCGGTTTGAGGGTCTTGAAATGACGCTTGCGAATGCCGCAGTTTTTGCTCGAGGGCGGCAAGGTCATTCGGCAGCGAGGCGACCCCTAACAGGCTCTGTTTTGCCAGACTCTCTACTTGCGGCAGGTCGGCCATGCGTGCCGGTCGAATGATGCGCATGGGCTCACTCCCGACCCGCGGTGCTGGTTAGGCTGGAAAGCGCACGCTCGAATCGCGCCAACCCTTCGTCGATGTCGGCCGCAGACACAATCAAGCTGGGGGCGAAGCGCAGCACATCCGGGCCGGCCTGCAGCATCAACAGGCCTTCCTTGGCAGCCGCATTCAGTACTTCCTTGGCTCGCCCGCGCCAGCTGTCGTTGAGCACGCAGCCGATCAGCAGACCGAGCCCGCGTACTTCGCCGAACACTCCATAGTGCTCAGCCAACTGCGCCAGGCGACTGTTGAAATGCTCCGCGCGCTGTTTGACACCGTCGAGCAGTGCCGGGTCCTTTACCAGGTCGAATACCGCCTCGGCTACCGCACAGCCCAGCGGGTTGCCACCGTAGGTGGTGCCATGGGAACCCGCCACCAGATGTTGAGCCAGATCCTCACGGGTCAGCATGGCGCCAATCGGGAACCCGCCGCCCAGGCTCTTGGCGCTGGTCAGGATGTCCGGCGCAACGCCGAAATGCTGATAGGCGAACAGTTCCCCGCAGCGCCCCACCCCGGTCTGCACCTCATCGAAAATCAGCAGTGCATTGAATTGGTCGCAGAGGCGCCGAGCACCGTGCAGGTAGCTGCGCTCCGCCGGCAGCACGCCACCCTCCCCCTGTATCGGTTCGAGCACCACGGCGCAGGTCCGCTCCGAAATCGCCTGCCGCAGCGCTTCAAGATCGTTGAAGGGTACATGGGTGATCCCTTCGATCCTCGGCCCGAAGCCCTCGGAATACTTGGGCTGGCCGCCAACATTGACGGTGAACAGAGTTCTGCCGTGGAAGCTGTTCAGCGCTGCGATGATTTCGCATTTCTGCTCGCCATAACGGTCATGCGCCACGCGCCGGGCAAGCTTGAATGCGGCCTCGTTGGCCTCCGCCCCGGAGTTGCAGAAGAAGGCTCGGTCGGCGAAGGTCGCCTCCACCATCTTTCGCGCCAGACGCAATGCCGGCTCGTTGGTAAAGGCGTTGGAGATATGCCAAAGCCTGTTCGCCTGCTCGGTGAGCGCACTTACCAACGCAGGATGGGCATGGCCGACCACGTTGAACGCTATGCCACCGGCGAAATCGATCAGCTCACGGCCACTCTGGTCCCACACCCGCGAACCCTCACCGCGCACCGGAATAAAGGGCGCCGGTGCGTAGTTGGGCACCATAACGCGGTCGAAGTCGTCCCGGCCGACCGGTGCCCGGTCCTTGCGCCGCGGCAAATGCACTTCGGCCAGCATGCAGCGAGCGCTACCGCCACCGATGCGTTCGATGGTGTCGATGTTCACCGGCAGCGGCTGGGTATGGCGCTCGATGAGCTGGCGCTGGCCGGCATCCAGGGAGTTCCATGCGGTGCGCGACATCACCAGAATCGGCTCACCCTCGCGGTTGTGTACTTCCAGCATGTTGCCGGCAAAGGACTCGAGCTGATCCCAGGTCAAGGCGAGGACTTCCTTGCCACTGGAGCGCAGTTGCGCCTCGAGATCGGCGCGCTCCTGGGCATCGCTTACCGCCTCCAGGCAGACCACCGCCAGGCGGCTGCCGACACTCATCATCACATTGGTGTGGTAGATCGCCACCCCGCCGCGGTCGACGGCGTGAAAGGCGCACAGGCGGTAACCCAAGCTGTCAACAAACTTGCGCAGGGCCGCTGCATGGGTCCGGGTCGAGTAGCCGGCGTAGCAGATGCGCTGCTCGCGATCCAGCACCATGCTGCCGGTGCCTTCCAGGAACTCCTCTTCCTCCTCCAGCGCGGTGAAGTCGAACACCCGCTCGATCACGTAGTCTTGGAGCAAAGACTCCAGCACGCCTTTATCGCGTTCCAAGCGGCGGTTGTGCCCCTGCATCGGATAGAGCACCAGAGTGCCGTCGACATGGCTGCTCCACCAGTTGTTGGGAAAGATCGAGTCCGGGGTATGCGGGGCGACGCTATCCTGGGCCACCAGTACCTCGACGCCCTGTTCGCGCAGGGCTGCGACGTAGCCGTCGAACTCTTCGAGCGCACGGGCCTGCGCCTCTTCTGGCGCTAGTGCGCGCTGCTGGAACCGGTTGTTTTCGGCGGTATCCAGGTTGAAGGAGAACCGCGTGGGCCGAATCATCAGGACGGTATTGGTCGTTTGCATGGGAGCCGCTTCGTGGGTGGAGAGTGAGGCGTCCATTTTCTCTTCACTGGTGCGGCGGACCCGGCTGATATTGATTGGGCATGCGACCAAGAACGCCGAAGGAGGCATCTGCACAGCCGATTCGGCTTTTACCGAAGTACCGTGGAATTCGATCCGGCCTCCCTCTCCCGGCAGGGGAACTAGGTAAGCGCATTTGCTTTCCCCCTACAAGGCTCCCCAACAACCAGACGCATTGGCTGCCCCTGCGAAACCCAGGGTCAATCCGTGCCACCGCCCCTGATTGGCGACTCAGGACATGAGCCCCGAGCAGAGCCTTGCGCCTGTTGAGTGCGAGGCAAGTCAGCGCGCATGCGCAAACAAGGTCGCCATCCAGAGGCTATGGGCGAGGTTCAAAGAGGCGGTAGTCGGCAAGCGTCAGATTTGTGCCGTGATAAAGGCGGACGCCTTATGCGCCGGCGCAGTGCCGGGGGTGGGCGAGGTGGAAACCCGAAAGTACTCAAGGCCCAAGAGTGGTCGACGGATACAGGCTGCGAAAGGAAGCGCTGAGGCGCTTCCTTCTTATCCCTTGCACTGGAGCTGCGGCGTAGCCAGCGATCCTGGGCGACACACTAATGCCGGGCTACTCCACTGCCGTCTTGACTATGGCCAGTTCCGGGTGGCTGACCAGCTTGTCGATATGCAACTCGGGGTCGTTGAACCAGACCTCGGTGAGCACACGATAGTGTTCCATGTCACGGCAGCGCATGCGCAGGCCGTAGTCGAACGCCCCGCTAATCAAGCGACACTCGAGCACCTGCGGACAGCTGCGGGCACAGGCCTCGAATGCCTTCTGCGCCGCCCTGCCACTCTGGTTCGACAGCGCCACCAACACCAGCAGGGACAATCCAGGCGTCAGTTTTTTCTGATCGATGATGGCGGAGTAACCGCGGATTACACCCAGCCGCTCCAACTTGCGGACACGCTCCAGACAGGGCCGCGGAGTCAGGTGGACTCGTTCCGAGAGTTTCTGGTAGGTAATTCGCCCCTCGTGGCGCAACACCTCGATGATCGCCTGATCTATGCGGTCAAGAGCGATCGACGAGTCCCCTGGTTCCATCATTACGGCTTACCTCACTTCAAACGGCCGGAGAGGAACTGCTGCAACCGTTCGCTTTGCGGGTTATCGAGCATGTCGGCAGCGCCCTCCTCCTCGACTCGGCCTTGATGCAAGAATAGAACCTGACTGGAAACCCGCCGCGCGAACTCCATCTCGTGGGTCACCATGAGCATGGTGCGGCCTTCCTCGGCCAGCGCTTGAATCACCTTGAGCACCTCCCCAACCAGTTCAGGATCGAGCGCCGAGGTAGGCTCATCGAACAGCATGACATCCGGCTCCATTGCCAGAGCGCGCGCGATGGCCACCCGTTGTTGCTGGCCACCCGAGAGGAACGCCGGGTACTGTCCGGCAACGCGTTGCGGCAGGCCCACTTTATCCAGGTAGGCACGCGCACGCTCTTCAGCTTCACCCCTGCTTAAGCCTAGGACACGACAGGGCGCCAACGTGATGTTGTCCAACACGCTCAGGTGGCTCCACAAATTGAAATGCTGGAAGACCATCGCCAGCCGGGTGCGCAGTTTCTGCAGCTGAGTGTCGCAAGCAGGACGCATGGCTCCCGCAGGCCCACGCATACGAATGGTTTCACCGTCCAGGGTGATGGCGCCTTCATCGGGTTGTTCGAGAAAATTGATGCAGCGCAGCATGGTGCTTTTTCCAGATCCACTCGCGCCGATCATGCTCACCACATCACCGGACTTTGCCTTGAGCGAGACCCCCTTGAGCACTTCGTTGTCGCCATAACGCTTGTGCAGAGACTCAACGGCCAGCTTGTACATAACGCACTCCTGCTGCTGTGCCCCTAACGGCACAGCACTGTAATTGTAGGTTTGGGTGGGTGCCGCTTGGGCCCCACCGGAGGAGATTTCGACTCAGCGGACCGGTCCGAGGAAGGCCATCCAACGCGTCTCGGCGACACGGAACAACCCGACCAGAGCGAAGGTAAGCCCCAGGTAGAGAAGTGCGGCGATGCCGAACGACTGAAAGGTCAGAAAGGTCGCAGCGTTAGCATCTCGGGCAACCTTGAGGATGTCCGGCACGGTAGCGGTGAAGGCTACGGACGTCGCATGCAGCATGAGGATCACCTCATTGCTGTAATACGGCAGGGAGCGACGCAAAGCCGAAGGCATGATGATGCGGACGTACAGACGCCAACCGCTCAACCCATAGGCACGCGCCGCCTCGACTTCGCCATGGGGAATGCTGCGAATCGCACCGGCAAAGATTTCCGTGGTGTAAGCGCAGGTATTCAAGGTGAAGGCGAGCAGCGTGCAGTTCATCGCATCGCGGAAGAAAGCATCGAGCAGAGGCTGCGAACGCACCTCGGCGATTCCGTAGATACCGGTGTAGATGATGAGCAGTTGGACGTAGAGCGGCGTGCCCCGGAACAGATAGGTGAAAAACTGCACCGGCCAACGCAGAACTCGACTTTCCGATGTGCGCGCGATCGACAATGGCAACGACAGCAGGAAGCCAACGCCGATCGAGAAACACAGCAACCACAGCGTCATCGCCAGACCGGTGATGTCGTAACCGTCACTGTAGAGAAAGGGTTTCCAGTATTCCTGAAGCAACTCAATCATGGCTATGCCCTCTGACACCCCGGTTGTAGCGCCGCTCGAGCCAACGCAGCACAAGGTTGGAAGCACTGGTGATAAGCAGGTAAAGCAGTGCCGCAAGAATCAGGAAATAGAGCATGTTGAAGGTGCTCTTACCGGCGTCCTGGGCCGCCTTGACCACATCGGAAAGACCGATGATCGAGACCAGAGCAGTGGCCTTGAGCAGCACCAGCCAGTTATTGCCCAGACTGGGCAAGGCATAGCGCATCATTTGGGGAAAGAGCACATGGACGAACCGCTGGATACGGCTAAGACCAAATGCGGTGGCCGCCTCCAGCTGACCCCGCGGCACGGAAAGAATGGCGCCCCGGAAGGTCTCGGTGAAATAGGCACCATAGATGAATCCAAGGGTTACGATGCCGGCACCGAATGGATCGATCTCGATATAGGCCCAGCCCATAGCCTCTGTGAGGCTGCTCAGCCAGCCCTGCAAGCTGTAGAAAATCAACAGCATCAGTACCAGGTCGGGTATTCCACGAATCAGGGTCGTATACAGGGTTGCCGGGATGCGCAGGATGGCCAGCGAAGAAAGTTTGGCTGCGGCGCCGAGCAGTCCGATAAGGATGCTCAGCGCTAACGACAGTACGGACAACTTGACGGTCACCCAGGTACCGTGCAGCAGCAATGGGCCGAAGCCCTGCAAGCCCAGTGCGTCCAGGCCCAAGTGTTGGATGAGGTTGTTCATGGGGGCTACCTAACTCGATACATTACGACACACCGTTCTACCTGGGAGGACTGCGGATCTCTCCCAAGCAGACGGCTTACGACTATCAGTTGCTGTAGAGATCGAGATCGCCGAAGTTCTTCTTCTGGATCTGCTCGTAGGTGCCGTTTTCGTGCATGGCCTGAATGGCCGTGTTGAGCATGGATTTCAGCTCATCGTCACCCTTACGGATACC
Source organism: Pseudomonas sp. 2FE (assembly GCF_005503735.1). Lineage (NCBI taxonomy): Bacteria > Pseudomonadati > Pseudomonadota > Gammaproteobacteria > Pseudomonadales > Pseudomonadaceae > Pseudomonas > Pseudomonas sp. 2FE. The sequence continues at coordinate 179,323 of NZ_SCMO01000004.1, forward strand.
GATGGCGATGTCCGAGGGCACCAGGGGGTCACTGATACCCTTGCTGCTTTGGAAGTCCGCACCCTGCGGCGACTTGAGGAAGCTCAACTCAGCCGCGAGCAGGTCTTGAATGGATGCGTCCAGGCGGCCGGAAACCAAATCCGCATACACCTGATCTTGATTCTGATAGGCCTTCAGCTGCACGCCACCCGGGGCCAGCTTGGCCTTTGCATAGGTCTCCTGGATGGTGCCTTGCTGGAAACCGATAGCCTTGCCCTTCAGTGACTCAGCGGTTGGCTCAAGTCCAGAGCCTTTGCGAGTGACGATCGAAGTCGGGCCAGAGAACAGACGGTCAGAGAAGTCGATTTGCTTCTTGCGTACTTCAGTTACCGTCATCGAAGACAGCACCGCATCGATCTTGCGCGCCTTCAACGCAGGAATCAGACCGTCGAAGTCATTCGCAACCCACACACACTTGACCTTGAGTTCCGCGCAGATGGCATTGCCCAGATCGATATCGAACCCTTGCAACGAACCATCCGCGGCTGTTGATTCGAACGGCGGATAGGCCGGATTTACGCCAAAGCGTATTTCTTTCCACTCGTTAGCAAGAGTAGCGCCGGAGGAAAACACAAGAGCAATTGCAGACAAGGCCAACCATTTTATTTTTTTCATGAGTAGGGTCCCAGGTTTGATTAGATTTATCGTGAGTCAATGATGCGTTGATCCACACTTTTCGACAGGAGCAGAAAAACCTCTGAAGCACGAACTGCCGAAGCGGCCTGTTTTTGTTGTGCCTCGTGTTACACCCGAACATCACACCGGGATACCCCAGTTCAATCGAATCAGATAAAGGCTATCCAACTCGAGTTCAGGTGCAATCCAGAATGCACCCAGTTGAATGCGCTTTGGTGTCGTAAAACCTCTGTCTGACTGCAGATTTTTGCTGCCGGAGAGTCGTACGCAGCCGATTCTGTCGCAGAAAATCACTTCTCTGTTTCAACCTGTATTTACGACCCCGGAACGGCCATTCGTCATCGTGCTCGCATCAGGAATAGGAACGGCATGAAGCGCTACTTCCGAACTACCGTCCCAACCTTGAAAGTTAACGGCTCCGGGACTGCGACCATGACCCGAAAGTATGAGAACCCCAGGGCAAGGGTTGATGAATCAGGCCGGAATAGCGGTAACCCGCCTCGGCATCGTCATCCCAGGCGAGCAACCGCGGCTCCGGATGCTAGCGGCCGTGCAGGAACAGCTGCGGCTGCGGCCATGGGGTTTCGGCTAACAACCCAGCGAGCCAGCGATCTGCCGTGGCGGCATTCAGCCAGTCAGGCGTAAAGCGTAGTTCGGCATTGGGCAAAACGCTGGGGGGGGTATCGGCAAATAGATCCACGCGGACTCACAAAACATGCCGCAAGAATGATGAATGCGGCGACGCGACTGAGTATCCGCCGCCTAACCACCCACCGGTCTTGGCGTGGCCACTCCTCGAGCAGCGCCCGATCCTCGGCCGCCCCTTCGCCTTCGGCCAACTCTTCGACAGTCTAAGCATGCCGCTGACGACGCCCGCCGGCGCTGCTCCTCATGCTGTGAAACTTCAGCCTCCTGCGGATGGCGTCTATCCCGGACGACCGCGCTTTCTCACCGGCGGAATGTCTGGCCGCGGCTTGAGCGGATCATGCTGCGCGGTCACCGCCAGCATGCCGTGGGGAATGAGTGGCAACCTATCAGCACCTCTTTGCAGCCCGCCTTTGGTCAGACTGTCGGCCGTTCGGACGCCGACTCGAGACTGCGCTCGCTACACTTTTGACTTAAGTCTCGCCGGCAAGTGCTATAGCGCCTTTGGCCTGGGCGCAGCGTTCCGTTACCATAGTCGGCTTTTTCATCGCGGGAGACAGGCATGGCGCAGCAGTATGAACCGGGGCAACGCTGGATTAGTGACAGCGAAGCGGAGTTGGGCTTGGGAACCATCCTGGTACAGGACGGCCGCATGCTCACCGTGCTCTACCCGGCCACTGGCGAGACCCGCCAGTATGCGACGCGCAATGCTCCGCTGACCCGGGTGCGCTTCTCCCCGGGCGATGAAATCACCCACTTCGAAGGCTGGAAGCTGACCGTTCAGGAAGTCGATGACGTCGACGGCCTGTTGGTCTACCACGGCCTCAACGGACAGCACACAAGCGTCAGCCTGCCGGAAACCCAGCTGTCCAACTTCATCCAATTCCGTCTGGCCAGCGACCGCCTGTTCGCCGGGCAGATCGACCCGCTGCCCTGGTTCGCCCTGCGCTACCACACCCTCGAACACACCAGCCGCCTGCTGCAGTCCTCGCTCTGGGGCCTGGGTGGCGTGCGTGCCCAACCGATTGCGCATCAGCTGCATATCGCTCGCGAAGTGGCCGACCGCATCGCCCCGCGGGTCTTGCTGGCGGACGAAGTCGGCCTGGGCAAAACCATCGAGGCCGGTTTGGTCATCCACCGCCAACTGCTCTCCGGGCGCGCCAGCCGGGTGTTGATCCTGGTGCCGGAAAACCTCCAGCACCAGTGGTTGGTGGAGATGCGCCGGCGTTTCAACCTGGAAGTCGCGCTGTTCGACGCCGAACGCTTCATCGAAAGCGATGCCGACAACCCCTTCGAGGATTGCCAGTTGGCCCTGGTGGCCCTGGAATGGCTGTGCAAAGACGAGCGCGCCCAAGATGCGCTGTTCGCCGCCGGCTGGGACCTGTTGGTGGTCGACGAAGCGCACCACCTGGTCTGGCACCCGGACCAAGCCAGCCCGCAATACGCACTGGTCGAGCAACTGGCCGAAGTCATCCCCGGCATCCTGCTGCTCACCGCCACCCCCGAACAACTCGGCCAGGACAGCCACTTCGCCCGCCTGCGTCTGCTCGACCCGAACCGTTTCCACGACCTGAAAGCCTTCCGTGCCGAAAGCGCCAACTACCGGCCGGTCGCCGAAGCGGTGCAGGAATTGCTCGATCAGGGCCGCCTCTCGCCCGAGGCGCACCAGACCATCCATGACTTCCTCGGCGCCGAAGGCGAGACGCTGCTCGCCGCCGTCAACGCCGGCGACAGCGAAGCTTCGCCGCGCCTGATTCGCGAGCTGCTCGATCGCCACGGCACCGGCCGCCTGCTGTTCCGCAACACCCGTGCCGCGGTGCAGGGCTTCCCCGAGCGCGAGTTGCACCCCTATCCGCTGGAAAACCCGGATCAGTACCTGGAACTGCCGCTCGGCGAGCACGCCGACCTCTATCCGGAAGTCAGCTACCAGGCGCAGCCGGAGACCAGCGAGGAAGAGCGCTGGTGGCGCTTCGACCCGCGCGTCGACTGGCTGATCGATACCCTGAAGATGCTCAAACGGGTCAAGGTGCTGGTGATCTGCGCCCACGCGGAGACCGCCATGGACCTGGAAGACGCCCTGCGCGTGCGCTCCGGCATCCCCGCCACGGTGTTCCATGAAGGCATGAACATCCTCGAACGCGACCGCGCCGCCGCTTACTTCGCCGACGAGGAGTTCGGCGCCCAGGTGCTGATCTGCTCCGAGATCGGCAGTGAAGGCCGCAACTTCCAGTTCTCCCACCATCTGGTGCTGTTCGATCTGCCCTCGCACCCGGACCTGCTGGAACAGCGCATCGGCCGTCTCGACCGGATCGGCCAGAAACACACCATTCAGTTGCACGTGCCCTATCTGGAAAGCAGCCCGCAAGAGCGCCTGTTCCAGTGGTATCACCAGGCGCTGAATGCCTTCCAGGCGACCTGCCCGACCGGCAACGCCCTGCAGCACCAGTTCGGCCCGCGCCTGCTGCCGCTGCTGGAAAGTGGCGATGACGACGAGTGGCAAGCCCTGGTCGAGGAGGCCAAAGCCGAGCGCGAACGCCTCGAAGGCGAGCTGCACGCTGGGCGTGACCGTCTGCTGGAGCTCAACTCCGGCGGCGCCGGTGAAGGCGAAGCGCTGGCCGAAGCGATTCACGAGCAAGACGACGAATTTGCCCTGCCGATCTATATGGAAGAGTTGTTCGAGGCCTTCGGCATCGACAGCGAAGACCACTCGGAAAACGCCCTGATACTGCGCCCCAGCGAGAAAATGCTCGACGCCAGCTTCCCGCTCGGCGACGACGAAGGCGTGACCATCACCTACGACCGCAATCAGGCGCTATCGCGCGAGGACATGCAGTTCCTCACTTGGGAACACCCGATGGTGCAAGGCGGCATGGATCTGGTGCGCTCCGGTTCGATGGGCAACACCGCGGTGGCGCTGATCAAGAACAAGGCGCTGAAACCCGGCACCGTGCTGCTCGAACTGCTCTACGTCAGCGAAGTGGTCGCCCCACGCGCCCTGCAACTGGGCCGCTACCTGCCGCCGGCGGCGCTACGCTGCCTGCTGGACAGCAGCGGCAACGACCTGGCGAGCAAGGTGTCGTTTGAAAAGCTCAACGACCAACTGGAGACCGTGCCCCGCGTCAGCGCCAACAAGTTCGTGCAGGCCCAGCGTGATTCGCTTAACCCGCAGATCAATGCCGCCGAAGCGAAGATCAGCCCACGGCATGCCGAACGGGTCGCCGAAGCCAAGCGCCGGCTGGCGGCGGATACCGAAGAAGAGTTGGCCCGTTTGACCGCGCTGCAAGCCGTCAACCCGAGCGTGCGTGACAGCGAGCTGGAAACCCTGCGCCAGCAGCGCGAGCAAGGCCTGGCCATGCTCGACAAAGCCGCCCTGCGCCTGGAGGCCATTCGCGTGCTGGTGGCGGGCTAAGTCATGCGTAGGGTGGACATGCCGCGCAGCGGTTTGTCCACCGAATGTGGCGGACAAGGCTCGGCCATGTCCGCCCTACCCGGATGTCGCAAACGACCAGGCCCGCAGATGCGGGCCTGGTCGTTTCTGGCTCAAGCTGCTGCGGCGTCGGCCAGCGCCTGACGCATGCTCGCCGCATCGCGACCGAAACAGCGGGAGGCCTGGAACAGCGCGAGCATGGTGAGGAACAACGCGATCGGGATCAGGTACAGGGCACCGTGCAAACCCACCGCCTTGAACGCTTCGCTCATCTCGGTGGCGCCGGCGGCAACCATCGCCGAATGGGCAAAATGATCGGAGAGCAGCCCAACCACCACCGGCCCCAAACCACCACCGAGCAGGTACAAACCGGCAAAGAACAGCGCCATGGCAGTCGCGCGCAAACGCGGCTCGACCACATCCTGAATCGCGGTATAGACGCAGGTGTAGAAGTTGTAGGCGAACAACCAGCCGATGCTGAACACAGCAACAAACACACCGATGCTGGTCTGCCCCATCAGCAAGGCGTAAGCCGTGGCCAACGCCGCGACTAGCATCGACCCGGCGCCGAACAACAGCCGGCCACGCTCGGACCTCAGGTGCAAACGATCGGCGATCCAGCCACCCAACGTCAGGCCAACCAGGCCGGTCAGGCCGACAATCACCCCAGTCGCCACCGCCGCCTGCCCCAACGGCAGCAGGAAGTAGCGCTGCAGCATCGGCACCATGAACGAGTTACAGGCGTAGGTGGCGAAGTTAAAGGTCAACCCGGCGACCACCAGCCACCAGAAGGTGCGGATTGTCAGCACCCGCCGCAGTGGTCGATCGACCGGAGCTACCGCCACCTTTACCGCCTCAGCCGCACCCCGCTGCGGCTCGCGGATCAAGAACATAAACAGCGCGAGAGTCACGCCGGGCAGCGCGGCGATAAAGAACGGCGCCCGCCAACTGCCAAAGGCTTCAACCATCGCGCCAATGCTGAAGAAGGCCAGCAACAACCCGAGCGGTAAGCCCAGCATGAACATGCCCATCGCCCGCGCCCGCTTGTGCGCCGGGAACAGATCGCCAATCAGCGAGTTGGCCGCCGGCGCGTAGCTGGCCTCACCAATGCCCACGCCCATGCGCACCAGCAGAAAGCTCCAGAAGTTCCAGGCCAGACCGTTCAGCGCGGTCATCCCGCTCCACGCCAGCAACCCCCAGCCCATGATTTTGCGCCGCGCACCGGTATCGGACAGACGCCCCAGCGGCACGCCGGCCATGGCATAAACGATGGTGAAGGAGGTGCCGATCAGGCCGATTTGGAAATCGCTGAGGCTCCACTGCAGCCGGATCGGCTCGATGATGATGGCCGGGATGGTGCGGTCGAAGAAGTTGAACAGGTTGGCGAGAAACAGCAGGAACAAAATGCGCCAGGCATTGGCGGCTTGCGGAGCTTGCGGCATGGATCGGGCTCTCTTGTTGTTCTTAACTGGCTCGCTATAGCGCAGAACTACCCGGGTAGCCGCCTAAGCGAACCATTGAGACAGCACACTAGAGTCTTCGCCGCAGCCTGTCTGCGACCATTCGCGACATAGATGCAAGAGCATGCAACAGTGCAGGCAAGCTCGACAGCCAACCTAATGAGCCAGCGCCTTACCGATGCCGAATACCTGTTGCGAACGCTTTAGATCGACTGGATATAACCATGATTGCCAGATGTTTGGCATCGCCAGCCCGTCAAAGCTTGCAGAACCCGCGCACCTTCTATACTGATGCCAAGTTGCCACGAGCCCTGCCGCCAGATGGTGCTGGCTGCAAAACCTCAGGAGCATGTGCGCTATGGACTGGCTGGGCTTGCATTTTGTCTCTGAACTGCCCGCAGGCGGGCTGCTCATTCTTCACTGTAGCTACAGTCCCTTACTGGTCCTCCTGGCTTATGTGGTCGCCTCGGCCGCCAGCTTTTCCGCCCTTAACCTAGCGGAACGCGTGGGCCATGCCGAACGCCGCGGTGCACGGTTGTTGTGGCGCTGGGTCGGCGCCTTCTGCCTGGCCGGCGGCATCTGGTCCATGCACTTTATCGGCATGCTGGCCTTCCAGGCTCCGGTCCCGATCCACTACGACATCCCGACTACCGTAGCCTCGCTATTGATCGTCTTCATTGCCGCGTTGCTGGCCATGCACGCACTCGGCCACGAGCACTTGCGCCCACCTCAGTACTTGCTCGCGGCCTTCTGCATTGGCCTCGGCATTGCCGCCATGCACTACAGCGGCATGGCGGCAGTACGCTCCCCCGCCAGCCAGTATTACCAGCCCTGGCTGTTCGCCTTGTCGATCCTGATTGCCATCGCCACCAGCCTTATCGCCCTGCTGCTGGCCCGGTATTTGCGCAAGGGCGATGGTTTTCTCCACCAGATGCGCAAGTACCTGGCCAGCCTAGTGATGGGCGCGGCCATCGTCTCCATGCACTTCACCGGCATGTGGTCACTGAGCCTGGTGGTTCCCCTCGGCACCCCCTTACAACTGCAAACCAACGACAACGGCCTACAACTGGGTCTGACCATCGGCCTGATAGCGCTGCTGATCATCGGTAGCGGCCTCAGCGCCGCCTGGGCGGACAGGAAACTGGAGAGCAAGGAGCGCGACTTGCTGCGGGTTAACGCCCTGCTCAGCCAGCTCGAGCACGCCCGCGCCTCGCTGCAGCAAGCCGCCCACTATGATGCGCTGACCAACCTCCTCAACCGCCACGGCCTCAACCAGCTTTTCGCGGAAAAGCTGCAAGAGCATATCCAGCGTAACCAGGCCTTGGCGGTGATGTTTCTCGATATCGATCACTTCAAACGGATCAACGACAGCCTCGGTCACGATGCCGGCGACGAGATGCTCAAGGTGGTCGCCGAACGCCTGCGCAGCACCGTGCGCAGGCACGATGTGATCGCCCGTCTCGGTGGCGATGAATTCTGCATCCTGGTCAGCCTGCGCAGTGGCGATGAGGCACGGCAACTGGCGCAGCGGGTGATGGCGAAGATGAAAGACCCGATTGCCCTGTCTGGACGCAGCCTGGTGATGACCACCAGCATCGGCATCAGCCTGTTCCCGGAGGACGGCCAAACCTGCGAGGAGCTGCTCAAACACGCGGATCTGGCGCTCTATCAGTCCAAAGGCAGCGGGCGCAACAGCCTGCACTTCTTCAGCTCGCACCTGAAAGCCAAGGTTTCCCTCGAGCTGCAACTGGAAGAGGAACTGCATGACGCGCTGCAGAAAGACAATGGCCTGCAACTCTACTATCAGCCGATTCTCGACCTGCACAGCGGCCAGCTCAGCAAGCTGGAAGCCCTGGTGCGCTGGCAGCATCCGCAGCATGGCCTGCTGACGCCGGATCGCTTTATTGGCATCGCCGAAGCCAACGGCTTTATCGCCGAGCTGGATGCCTGGGTACTACGCCACGCCTGCCACGACCTTAAACTGCTGGGTGACGCGGGCTTTGCCGAGCTGAAAATCGCGGTGAACTGCTCGGCGCTCAACCTCGGGCGCAATGAACTCGTGCAGGAGGTGCGGGACGCCCTGCTGAGCACCGGGGTGCAGCCCCAGCGACTGGAACTGGAGGTCACCGAGAACGCCCTGATGGGCAATATCAACCGCGCCGCAGAACTGCTGCAGCAGATCCGCAAGCTTGGCGTAGCCCTCTCGATCGACGATTTCGGCACCGGTTACTCATCGCTGGCCTACTTGCGGCGCCTGCCGCTGGACACCCTGAAGATCGACCGTTCCTTCGTCCAAGACATCCCGGAATCCCAGCAGGGCATGGACATCGTTCAGGCAATTATCGGCATGGCCCACACCCTGAAACTCAAGGTGGTCGCCGAAGGCGTGGAAACTCCACAACAGCTGGAGTTTTTACGTGAGTACGGCTGCGACTTCATCCAGGGCTATCTGCTTAGCCGGCCACTGCCGCTGCAGGAGCTGCTGCATAGCTTCAGCACGGCGCCCCTGAGCGCCGAGCCTGCACCCGTTAGCAACTGACCTCGGGCTGCTGTTTCTCCCGCCAGGGTGAGCACAGCGGGGTTCTCGACGACTGCAACAAAATGCCGACCCTGGGCTTCAGCGCGCCGCAGGCCCCTGCCGCCGCCAGGCCGCGAGCCAGCCAAGCGAGTCCTGACTGGCGCTGCTCGGCCGATACTCCGCCGCCAGCCAACCGCTATAACCTATCGCCGCCAACACCTGCTGCACGGCACTAAAATCCAGCTGCCCGCTACCCGGCTCGGCACGCCCCGGGCAATCGGCGAATTGCACATGGCCAATCCGCCCCGCCAACAGCTGAATACTCGCGGGCAGATCCAGCCCTTGCCGGGCCATATGGTAGAGATCGAACTGCGCCGCACAATTGGGGTGATCGACCGCACGCAACAACTCATCCAGTTGCTGCGGCGTATGGATCAGAAAGCCCGGCATATCCAGCGGATTAATCGCCTCACAGAGCACGCGGATACCCAACGGCTGAAACGCCTCGGCGGCGCAACGTAGATTGCTGGCCAGGGTAGTCAGTGCCTGTGCGCGCCCGCAGCCCTCGGCCAGCCGCCCAGGCAGTACGTTGACGCAGGCCGGGCGCACCACGGCGGCATAGGCCAGCGCCTGCTCCAGCGCGGCCTTGAACTCGGCCTGGCGCGTCGGCACGGCGGCCAGCCCAGCGCCGCCGCCGAGCAAGTCCCCCGCCGGCAGGTTGATCAGCACCAGCGGCATGCTCGCTGCCGCCAAGGCCGCCTTCAGCTCGGCCGCCGGCAGCTCGTAGGGAAACTGGACTTCCACCCCATCGAAGCCTGCCTCTGCCGCTGCGGCGACCCGCTGCAGCAACGGCAGCTCGGTAAACAGCAGGGACAGATTGGCGGCAATCTTCACGCTTTGTTCTCCCGATACAGCTCCACCAGCGTCGCCGGATCGCGTTCGAGGTTGCCTTGGCTGCTGCCGTGCAGGCGCATCAGTTGCGCCGCCAGGGCGCTCAGCGGCGTGGCCGAATCATGCTCGCGGGCGAGCTTTACCGCGGTATCGAGATCCTTCAGCAGCGTGCGGACATGCCACTTGATCGGCTCGAAGCGACTTTCCGCCATCTGTGGGGCGAGAATCTGCAGCGGTTTGGAGTCGGCAAAGCCGCCGGCCAAGGCGGGCGCGAGCAAGCTGGCGTCGACCCCGGACTTCTCCGCCAAGGCCAGCACTTCGGCGATCACCAGCGCATTGCAGGCGACGATCATCTGGTTGCAGACCTTGGTGACCTGGCCCGCACCGACCGCCCCCATGCGCGTCAGGCGTTGGCCCAGGTTCAACAGAATCGGCCGTACCCGCTCCACGTCTTGCACGCGGCCACCGGCCATGATCGTCAGCGTACCGGCCTCGGCGCCCGGGGTGCCGCCCGACACCGGCGCATCCAACCAGTGCATGCCGGTGCGGCTTTCCAGCTCGGCCGCCATCTCACGGGTGGCCGCCGGCTCCAGACTGGAAAAATCCACCAGCAGTTGCCCTGGCTTCGCCCCCTCGACCACCCCGCCGGCACCGAACACGACCTTCCTTACCACGCGCGTGTCGGCCAGGCAGAGCATCACCACATCAGCCGCCTGACACAGCTCAGCCGGGCTGAACACTTGCCGCGCACCGGCGGCCACCAGCGCCGCGCACTTGTCTGGCGAACGGTTCCAGACTGCCAGCGGATAACCGGCAGCGAGCAGGCGTTGGCACATCGGCAGGCCCATCAGACCAATGCCGGCGAAGGCGAGAGAGGGTAAAACGGCGCTCATGCAAGACTCCAAATAGCAGTGGCAACCCTGCCATCTTAATTTTCCATACGAAAAGCAGCCCCATCTGGGTTTCACCAAAGAACGGCTCTATCCAGCCTACGGTCTGACAGCAACACAAACCTCAGAACTTAGAGGTCGCCCTTCAGCAGACGATCAAGGTCCACCGGTTCGCCGGAGTGGGCATGCAGTTTCGCGCGGATATCCTCGAACATCTCATCGAACTCTTTATGGTCGCGCAGGATCGGCCCAAATCTCGGGTGCAGGCCGTGCTTGGCCGCGATGCGCGTCGCGACGCTGGCGAAGTTGAAGGCCATGTCACGGCGCAACTCAAACTCTTCCTCGAAGGTCTTCCCCGCGACTTCACCGAGCATCCGGAAGTGCAGCAGCGCCCCCTCTTTAGGATCGTTACGTACCTCGTAGTAGAGGTCGATGGAAAACTCCGGCTGCCCGGCCAAGCCAGGCAAACCAGCGCGGTGCAGATGACCAGGTTCAAACATGACGGTGCTCCTAAGAATGGAGGACTCTCGGCTCTGTGCAGATCCGAGCGGTTCGCGGCACAGGGCTGCGCCGCTGGCAGCTTGAAGGTATCGGTAGGCCCGCTCAGTCTAGCCTGCCCTTGTGCAACTGGGGTTGCTCAGCTCGCTCCTGGATCAACACCCAGGGCGCCACCACCACTGCCCACAGCTTGGGGTCACGTGCCAACAAGTCTTCGGCACGCCGCTCTTCGACCTTACTGACCTGCTCTGCCGCAAGCCAAGCCGTGACTTTCGCCTGCTCGTTCTGCGCCACCGCCAGTGCGACTTCGACCAGATCCATAGTCGCACTGACCCACAGCAAGGCACCGCGGGCGAAGAACGGTTGCAGTTCCTGCCAACTGATCGGCGCCGTTTCTCCAAGCAGCTTGGCGTAGAGGGTGCTAGCTTGTTCTGGTATGGCGGGTTCTGTCATGGCGTGCTCTGTTGTGAATGGCTGAGGTTGTGAATGGCTGAATTGCAGACCGGCGCAATGATAGCCTCGGTCATCTGGCAAGCAAGCCGGCCTGACGCCGATAGTCGGCTGCGAGGCACGCCGTTTTTCTATACGTTTATTACATTTTAGCGACATCAGCCCTTGCATCCCTCCAGTAGCGGCTTTTCAAGGCACAAATCGGCGCTCTACACTGCGCCGGTACAGTTGCCGGGGGTATGACCGGGCTTTCTACCCGGTTCTGCAGCTTAGGCCGCCAGGACTAACAACAACGACAAACATAAGAGTGGAGCACTATGAACAAGGCTACTAAGCAGATTTCCAAACTGTTTGCCGCCATGGCTATGGCCGGCGTCGCTAGCTATTCACTAGCAGCTGACACCATCAAGATTGGTTTGGCAGGCCCGGTTACCGGTGCTGTTGCCCAGTACGGCGAGATGCAATTCGTCGGCGCCAAAATGGCCATCGAGCAAATCAACAAGGCCGGCGGGGTTAACGGCCAGCAGCTCGAAGGCCTGGTTTACGACGACGCTTGCGATCCGAAACAAGCCGTTGCCGTAGCCAACAAAATCGTCAACGACGAAGTCAAATTCGTGGTGGGTCACCTCTGCTCCAGCTCCACTCAGCCGGCGTCCGACATTTACGAAGACGAAGGCATTCTGATGATTACCGCGGCGTCCACCAGCCCAGACATCACCGCCCGCGGCTACCAACTGGTGTTCCGCACCATTGGTCTGGACAGCCTGCAGGGCCCAACCGCCGGCAACTTCATCGCCGATCACGTCAAGCCGAAGAAAGTCGCAGTTATCCACGACAAGCAGCAGTACGGCGAAGGTATTGCCACTTCGGTGAAACAGACGCTGGAAAGCAAAGGCGTCAAGGTGGCGCTGTTCGAAGGCATCAATGCCGGCGACAAGGACTTCTCCGCGATGGTCGCCAAGCTGAAACAAGCTGGCGTGGACTTCGTCTACTACGGCGGCTATCACCCGGAACTCGGCCTGCTGCTGCGTCAGTCGGCTGAGAAAGGCCTGAAAGTTCGCTTCATGGGCCCAGAAGGCGTGGGTAACAAAGAGCTGTCCGCGATTGCCGGCCCGGCTTCCGAAGGGCTGCTGGTGACCTTGCCGAAGTCCTTCGACCAGGACCCGAAAAACCAGGCGCTGGTCGCCGCCTTCAAAGCGAAGAACGAAGACCCAACCGGTCCGTTCGTGTTCCCAGCTTACGCCGCGGTACAAGTGATCGCCGATGGCATCAAGAAAGCCGGCGACACCGACACCGCCAAGGTAGCCGCCGCATTGCGCGCCAACACCTTCGCCACCCCAACCGGCGACCTCAGCTTCGACGCCAAGGGTGACCTGAAGGACTTCAGCTTCGTGGTCTATGACTGGCACGCCGACGGCACCAAGACCGAAGCCCCTCTTAAGTAACAAGAGGGCGTCCCGCCTGAACCCAAAGCCCACTGCACCTGCGGTGGGCTTTGTTTTAAGAGGTAACCGGGCGCAAGCTCAGCCACAAGCAATGAGCCAAAGCCCACGCGAAAGCCCTCAAAACCCCACACGCAAGCTAGATAGCAAGGCAGATTTGCCCAAGCAAATTTGAACGGCGCAAGCCGGCCCCGAGAGGGGCGAAGCATAGGATGTGCTTCGTGAAGGAGCCGAGTAACAACCGAAGCTCGCCTGCGTTACCACGCAAACGACATTTCCCACCACCCCGTGGGTCGCAGTACAGAATGTACCGCGCGGTTTGAACGAGGACCTGACGCCGCTCTCGAGTCGCACAACAGGTTTTGTAGGTTTTTCAGGAGAGTTGTGATGCCTGATATCTACCATTACTTACAACAGCTGGTTAATGGTCTAACCATTGGCAGCACCTATGCCCTGATCGCCATTGGCTACACCATGGTCTATGGCATCATCGGCATGATTAACTTCGCCCACGGCGAGGTTTATATGCTGGGCTCGTACATAGCCTTCATCGTCATTGCCGGACTGACCATGCTCGGTCTGGACAGCCTGCCACTGATCCTGATCGCCGCCTTCGCGGCCACCATCATCGTCGCCAGCGCCTACGGCTACAGCATCGAACGAGTCGCCTACCGGCCGCTGCGCGGCAGCAACCGGCTGATCCCGTTGATCTCGGCCATCGGCATGTCGATCTTTCTGCAGAACGAAGTCCTGCTCGCGCAGAACTCCAAAGACAAAGCGATTCCCAACCTGATCCCCGGCAACTTTGTATTCGGCGAGAGCACCATGAACGGTGTGGTGATCTCCTATATGCAAGTGCTGATCTTTATCGTGACCTTCCTGGTGATGCTCGGCCTGACCCTGTTCATCTCCCGCTCCCGTCTGGGCCGCGCCTGCCGCGCCTGCGCCGAAGACATCAAGATGGCCAACCTGCTCGGCATCAACACCAACAACATCATTGCCCTGACCTTCGTCATTGGCGCCACCCTGGCCGCCGTCGCGGCGGTACTGCTGGGCATGCAATACGGCGTGATCAACCCGAACCTGGGCTTCCTCGCCGGGATCAAGGCCTTCACCGCCGCGGTGCTCGGCGGCATTGGCAGCATCCCCGGCGCGATGCTCGGCGGGCTGGTGCTGGGTGTCGCCGAAGCCTTTGGCGCCGACCTGTTCGGCGACCAGTACAAGGACATAGTGGCCTTCGGTCTGCTGGTGCTCGTTCTGTTGTTACGGCCGACCGGCATCCTCGGCCGCCCGGAGGTGGAGAAGGTATGACTAGCGCGTCTATTAACAATCGGCTCAAGACCGCGTTTTTCAGCGCCCTGCTGGTGCTCGCCGTCGCCTACCCGATACTCGGCCTGAAGCTGACCATCGTCGGCATCGGCCTGGAGGTGCATGGTGCCAGCGCCATGACCCTGTGGGCCATTGGCGCCGGCGCGGTGGCGATGTTCTTCTGGCAGCTGTTCCGGGCGCAGATTGGCGCGGCCTGGGACAGCACGCCGAAGCTGCCGAGCGTACCAGTCAGCGTCAGCAACCGCCTGACTCTGCCCTCGACCCAACGCTGGGCGGTTCTCGCGGTGATCCTGCTCGGTCTGGTTTGGCCGTTCTTTGGCTCGCGAGGCGCGGTGGATATCGCCACGCTGATCCTGATCTACGTGCTGCTCGGCCTCGGCCTGAACATCGTCGTCGGTCTGGCCGGCCTGCTGGACCTGGGTTACGTCGGCTTCTACGCCGTCGGCGCCTATAGCTACGCGCTGCTCTCGCACTACTACGGCCTGGGCTTCTGGGTCTGCCTGCCGATCGCCGGGGGCATGGCCGCGCTCTTCGGTTTCCTGCTCGGCTTCCCGGTCCTGCGCCTGCGCGGGGATTATCTGGCCATCGTCACCCTCGGCTTCGGCGAGATGATCCGCCTCCTCTTGCGCAACCTGACCTGGCTGACCGGTGGCCCTAACGGCATCAGCAACATCGACAAGCCGACCCTGTTCGGCCTGAGCTTCGAGCGTAAAGCCGCCGAAGGCCTGCAAACCTTCCACGAGTATTTCGGCATTGCCTACAACTCGGTGAACAAGGTGATCTTCCTCTACCTGGTGGCCCTGCTGCTGTCGCTGTTCGCCCTGTTCGTGATCAACCGCCTGCTGCGCATGCCGCTGGGGCGGGCCTGGGAAGCGCTGCGCGAGGATGAAATCGCCTGCCGCGCACTCGGCCTCAACCCGACCGTGATCAAGCTCTCGGCCTTTACCCTGGGCGCGTGCTTCGCCGGTTTCGCCGGCAGCTTCTTCGCCGCGCGCCAGGGCTTGGTGACCCCGGAGTCGTTCACCTTCCTCGAATCGGCGACCATTCTCGCCATCGTAGTGCTCGGTGGGCTCGGCTCTCAGTTGGGGGTGATTCTGGCGGCGATCGTGATGATCCTGTTGCCCGAACTGATGCGCGAGTTCAGCGAGTACCGCATGTTGATGTTCGGCGCCATGATGGTTCTGATGATGATCTGGCGTCCGCAGGGGCTGATGCCCATGCAACGCCCCCACCTGGAGCTGCGCCAATGAGCCGCCCGATTCTCGAGGTAAGCGGCCTCACCATGCGCTTCGGCGGCCTGCTGGCCGTCAACGGGGTGGGCCTGACGGTAAAAGAAAAGCAGGTGGTCTCGATGATCGGCCCGAACGGCGCCGGCAAGACCACCGTGTTCAACTGCCTGACCGGTTTCTACCCGCCCACCGCCGGCAGCATCCTGCTCGATGGCGAGGCGATCCAGGGCCTGCCTGGCCACCAGATCGCCCGCAAGGGCGTGGTGCGGACCTTCCAGAACGTACGTTTGTTCAAGGAAATGACCGCGGTGGAGAACCTGCTGATCGCTCAGCATCGGCACCTCAACACCAACTTCCTCGCCGGCCTGTTCAAGACCCCGGGGTTCCGCAAGAGCGAGCACGCGGCGATGGAGTTCGCCGCGCATTGGCTGGAGCAGGTCAACCTGACCGAGGTGGCCAACCGCCCGGCCGGCACCCTGGCCTATGGTCAGCAGCGCCGCCTGGAAATCGCCCGCTGCATGATGACCCGCCCGCGCCTGCTGATGCTCGACGAACCGGCTGCCGGCCTCAACCCCCATGAGACGGAAAACCTCAAGGCGCTGATCGCGATGTTGCGCGATCAGCACAACGTCACCGTGCTGCTGATCGAGCACGACATGAAGTTGGTCATGAGCATTTCCGACCACATCGTGGTGATCAACCAGGGCACGCCCCTGGCCGACGGCACACCGGAGCAGATTCGCGGCAATCCGGACGTGATCAAAGCCTATCTGGGGGAGGCGTAACCTATGTTGTATTTCGATAACGTTTCCACCTTCTACGGCAAGATCCAGGCGCTGCATGGCGTCAGCGTGCAAGTGCAGAAAGGCGAAATCGTCACCCTGATCGGCGCCAACGGCGCCGGCAAGTCGACCCTGCTGATGACCCTCTGCGGCTCGCCGCGAGCGGCCAGCGGCAGCATACGCTACCAGGGCGAGGAGCTGATCGGCCTGGAGTCCTGCGACATCATGCGTAAAAGCATCGCCGTGGTACCGGAGGGCCGGCGCATCTTCGCCCGCCTGACGGTGGAAGAGAATCTGGTGATGGGCGGCTTCTTTACCGACAAAGCCGACTATCAGCAGCAGTTGGACAAGGTGCTGCAACTGTTCCCGCGCCTGAAAGAACGCTTCAATCAGCGCGGCGGCACCATGTCCGGCGGCGAACAGCAGATGCTCGCCATCGCTCGTGCGTTGATGAGCAAGCCGCAGCTGTTGCTGCTCGACGAGCCCTCTCTGGGCCTGGCTCCGCTCATCATCCAGCAGATTTTCGAGATCATCGAACAGCTGCGCAAAGATGGCGTGACGGTGTTCCTGGTCGAGCAGAACGCCAACCAGGCGCTGAAACTCGCCGACCGCGCCTATGTGCTGGAGAACGGTCGGATCGTCATGCAGGGCAGCGGTGAGGCCCTACTCAGCGACCCGAAGGTGCGCGACGCCTACCTCGGCGGCTAAGCCCCCCTCCCCTTGCCGGCCCTGCCGGCAAGGGTTCCCTTCCGACAGAAGCGTCTTCGATGCCTTGCTCAATGGCTGGAAGCGACCCATTGCAGTCAGTCGCAGAATCGGGTGGATAAGAAAGCGTTGCCCCCGTAGCGCAAGTCAGCGTAGGGGGACAACCGCGAAGCGTTTTCCACCAATGGTCATCCAAGCTACTTCGCTTAAGTCAGCGTTATAAGGCGCTGCCAATTGCTTCGAAAAGAGCATTAAACCGAGCGAGGGTATCTGAGTCGAGTTGCTCGGGGGGGGAAGTGGAGAAGGCTGCGGCCACTGCGTAATGGTTAAAGCCGCCTGATGGACGCACATTGATTTTTTTTGTTTCTAGAGCGCGCTCAATGCGATACACGATACGGTCGCCGGCAGGAAGATCCGATTCGAGGATGGGCGTACCATTTAATGCTTTCGCATAAACCTTGTTGAAGTAGCCAAGGTAAAGCACAGGATTGAACAAGTCTTCGATATCACTTGGAACACTGTCCTGACCGATGCTTGCTGGGTCGCGGAACTGCGATGCGTTGAATACTGATTTTTTTGCCAGCAGCTTTTGTTGAATTAGTCCATCAAGCTTTTGCTCCGGCTTCCCGCTGTAATCGTGCAACACCGCGAGGTCAAGACCGTTTGCCCCCAGCAGTGATACGAAAGTCGCGACGTTGTTGAGGCCGCCTACCGGAACGATAGTAACGTCTTCCGGTAGACCCTTGCCGCCACTCGCTTCAACCAGCGCGGATGCAGCTTGAAGGTAGGCAAGCTCCGAAGGACCTTCAACCAACAAGTTTCGCTTTGCGATGAACAGATTCTGCGCAAGATTCCAGCCTAGAGCGGCTTGCAGCGGAAAGATTGTTCGCGCATCAGATCCCGAAAGGTTATCGGAGATCACGGTCCCTATAGTCGCCTTATCCTCGACGACTCGTACTTGGTGTAGGCGGTCCGAGTGCACCATGAAAGGTGAATGCGTGGTGTAGATCACTTGGTGATCTTCGGCCAATGCATCGATATAGCGTAGGAAGTCGGCTTGAGCCAAGGCGTGCAGTGCAAGGCCGGGTTCGTCAAGAAGCAGTACTAGCTGATTGTGTTTGGCTGCGCCAGAGGGATCAAGCTGCTGCTGAACACTGTCGAACCAGACGAGGAAACTGAAGAACCAAATGAAGCCTCGGCTACGCTGATCAAACGGTGTTGTCACACCACGATGGCGACGGTTCTTGATGCGTAAATACAGGTTGGGACCGTCGTTGAACGGTGCTTCATCAGTCGCGTCAGGCCGGATATCTACCTCGACCTCGAGGTCTTCATTCTGCTTCCAAAACTCCAGTACCTGATCAGTCAGGCTGATCGATACAGCTTCGACCTTGGCTTTGAGTTCTTCATAGCCTGTGCTGCCTGAAAAATCACCTATATCTACGTCAGCCATGCGTAGCAGGGCGAGTACTGCTTGGTGCTTCGGCTGGATCTGTTTGGATGCATTGTTTGAATCAGCCTTGGCGTTCGCGACTCGAGTAGCGAGATCTTTTAGGTTCAGTTTGCCGGGAAGCAAATCGTAGTCACTAAAGTAAAGAAATTTAGGAAGCTTACTTGAGAGGTGCCCCCAAACCTCATACTGCACGACGTTTGCCCAATCCGATTTTTCAACCTGTGCCTTAAGGTCTGCTAAGAACGCATCATCCGCGTCGTTGCGGTCGATGCCATTCAACTGATCAAGGGCATCTCTTAGGGTTAAAGCTTTTTTAATGGCAGCCACCGCGTCACTGCTGAGACCGCTAGTGCTGGCCAGTGCAGCTATTACCGGGGCCTCATCTACGTTGATGCTGATGGTCTTTGAGTTGTTGTACAGATAGGAAATTGAAAATGTGAAGCCTGGTTTAATGGCTGTGTTGAGATCAGTGTTGATCTCATCAATTTCTTCTTGGTCTAGCTGATAGGTCAATGCAACAGCAGTCTCAGGTTTTTCCGCATGGCGCCTCATGTAGGACGTGTAGTCTTTGCGCGGATAGTCATCAGTGGGATTAAATTTTTCGCGACCCAGTGCATCTTGAGCTTTATGCAACGCTTTGAGGAACACGGTCTTTCCGGCTTCGTTCATACCCACCAGAACGGTGACATCTCGATCAATGTCAACATCTTGAGCAGCATTGATAGAGCGGAACGGCCCAACCTTCGCAGATATTAAATTCACTGTGACTCTCCCTGTGCTGATCACTGGATATTCAAGAAAACTGAGAGCGTACAGTAAGCGCTAGCATTGCCATAGAGGGTGGTCGCGATAGGGAATTGCTGTTGCAATGAGGTATCAGCTATCGGCAAGGGGAGTCCAGTTGGTGGGTACGTTGGGTTTCAGGATGAACACCACCTTGCCTAGGATCGCGGGGGGAAAGGGGGCTGATATATTTATGCGGCGAAAATCTTCGTACGTCCGTTTTTGGCCGAACTGAGCCGGTCACGGCCGGTTCAGAACGCCCCAAAGCGGCCGGTTGCAAAGGACAGGAACCGGCCAAAAGCAGCCGTCGGCAGGCGTAAAATACGGCCCTTCAACATTGGGCATGAGTAGCGGCTGCAAGCATGTCGTGGTGCGTCTTGTTTCTCGCGTCCCAAGATGAATCTATGATGGGGATGAGGGCGAAAGGCTGTCCTTGCTGTGCTCAGGAGAGCCAGTCGGAGCGCTACATCAAGAGTTCGCCCGTTTTCATGGGTGAAGTTATGGGGGACGTTGCTCGGTGAAAATTAGAAAGATAACGATCAAGAACTTTCGTGGGGTGAAGGAGCTTGACTGGACCCTTCCAACAGCCGACATCTTCTGCCTCATAGGGAAAGGCGATTCTTCCAAGTCAACCATCTTGGAAGCAATCCGATATGCGTTCTACCCCCAATGGAATCTCACCCTCAGCGACTCGGACTTCTATCAATGCAAGGTTGAGAATTCCATCGCCATCGAGGTCACGATTGGCGACCTGGTTGAAGAATTCTGCTCGCTCAACAAGTACGGCAACCACCTCCGGGGCTGGGACGCAGCAGCACTGGAGCTCACGGACGAGCCGGATGACCATCTGGAGCGTGTTTTGACCGTGCGACTAACGGTTGAGAAGGATTTGGAACCGAAGTGGATCGTGGTCTGTGACCGCTGTCCCGAAGGTGTTCCGTTCAAGCAAGCCGACAGAAACAAAATCAGTGTGGGTCTCATCGGTGCATACAGTGAGAGGCAGCTTTCGTGGGCGACTGGAACCGCGCTGGCCAAGCTGACTGAAGCACAGAGCCTGAATGAACTGTTGGCGAACGCCTCAAGAACTGCCAGAAACTCGTTGGACGTTGACCGGCCTGTCACCCTTAAGAACTTTGACGCTGCGGCTGAGAAGTCGCAGGAGATGGCCAAGCTGCTGGGTGTCCCCGTATTGGACACCTACAAGGCTCACCTCGATCTGACCTCCATAAACCTGAAGGTGGGCGGACTGGCCCTGCATGACGGCGACATGCCGCTGCGTCAGTTGGGCCTTGGATCGCGCCGCATGCTTCTGTGTGGCATTCAGACGGTGGGCCTGGAAGAAGGCCATATCACCTTGTTCGATGAGGTGGAGTTTGGCTTGGAGCCGCATCGGATCACCCGTCTGATCAAGCACATTAGAGAAGACAGGCGCGGGCAGTACTTCCTCACGACCCATTCGCCAATCGTGCTGCGCGAACTCACAGTGCAAGAGCTTCACATCGTTCACAACAAGAGTGGTGTGGTTCAGATCATTTCTGCTGCCAAAGAGGGCCTTGAAGAGCACGAGATGCAGGGGAAGATTCGGTCAAGCACCGAAGCATTTCTGGCGAAGAAGGTTGTGGTGTGCGAAGGCGCTACAGAGGTCGGCTTCCTAAGAGGCTTTGACGACTACCAGGTAGAGAACAAGAAGGATCCGTTTTCCTTCCACAGCGTAGCGCTGCTAGATGCGAGGGGAGCCAGCAAGGTGAAGGCACTTGCGATGGCTTTCAAATCGCTTTGCTATGAGGTGTCGGTGCTCGCTGATGGCGACGCTGAGGATCAGTTTTCTCCCGCCGATGAGGCAGAGCTTGTTAAGTTGGGAGTTCCGGTCCAGGTGTGGAGCGACAAGCTTTCACTGGAAGAGCGGGCTTTCCAAGATCTGCCGTGGGCCAACGTGTTGGTCAGTGTGAAGCTCGCTCAAGATGAGCTGGGCCTCTCTGCGCACGACCAGGTGCGATCCAGGTTTCTCGAAGAGCTGGACAAGGATATTGGCACGTGGAAGGACAGTCCCAAGCTACGGACTGCCATCGGTGTTACGGCGAATAAGTCCAAGTGGTTCAAGGACACCACCCGAGGCGACCTATGGTTCAAGGCTATAAGCCCGGCCTTCCAAGACGCGGCCTTCGGCAAGACGAACCTTGCGATTGAACTCGGCAACCTATGGGCTTGGGCAGAGCATGTCTGAGCAGTTGGCAATCAAGCTCAACGACTGCACAACCAAAGGGTATGTGATCGCGCCTGCTGGGTATGGAAAGACGCATCTCATTGCATTGGCAGTGGGGGCGTCTAGCGGCAGGCAACTGATCTTGACCCACACCTTTGCGGGCGTGAACTCGATCAAGACCAAGATGACCGCACTTGGTGTTCCTGCCTCCAAATATCAGGTGGACACGATTGCAAGCTGGTCGCTGCGCCTTTGCTTGGCTTACCCCAAGACTTCGGGGTGGAAGTCGGAAAACCCGACCAGCAAGCAGTGGAACAAGCTTTATGAGTGCTGTTCTGGTTTGCTGGGGAAGAAGTTCATTCGTCATGTCGTAGCAGCCACCTACGCTGGCGTCTATGTAGACGAGTATCAGGACTGTTCCGATCTGCAGCACTCATTGGTCTGCGCCTTGGCAGAGTTCCTGCCCAGCCGGATCCTGGGCGATCCCATGCAAGCCATCTTTGACTTTGACGAAGGCAAGCCTGTGGACTGGGATGCAAGCATCTATCCCTCTTTCGGATGTCTGGGGCAGTTGGAGACTCCTTGGCGGTGGGAGAAAGCGGGGGAGCCAAAGCTTGGTGCCTGGCTGAAGGAGGCGCGAAAGAAAATAGAACAGGGCCAGAAGATTGACCTGCTTGGCGAGCGGCCACCCAGTGTGGTTCGTGTCTACACCAGTCGCGAATACCTCGCTTCAAAACAGTATTCATCGCTCTGTGATCTGCTGGGTCACAACGAGAGTGTGATTGCTCTGCATGGTGGGGATCAGCAGTCCAAGAACAAGACTCACCTCTTGGCCAAAACCATGGCAGGCCGGTTTTCCTCCATTGAAGAAGTTGAAGGTAAGGTTCTTCACTCGTTCCTCAAGAAGTTCGGAGCCGCGAAGACCGTCCAGACAGGCTTCCTTCTCGCATTGGAGTTTGCGAAGAAGTGCTTCACTGGCGTGGGCGACGCATTGACGGCCGGCACCAAACGAGGCGAAGTGGCGAAACAAAGTAAAGGGACCAAGTACCCCTTGGTCTTGCATGCAGCAAATGCATACCTGAACAACCCAACCAGCAGCCACCTCAAGTCATTCTTCCTGGCGTTGAAGGCTAACCCAGAGACGTCGGCCTATCGTCGTGACCTACTGTATCGCTTCCTCAGCGTGCTGAAGATACACATTGACGGTGAAGGGGCAACTCTCTCAGAGGCTGCAAACATGTACCAGCGCGAGATGAGGCAAACGGGACGGCCTATCAGCCACCGAAAGCTCATCGGGACAACGCTGCTGGTCAAAGGCCTAGAATATGATCATGCGGTCATCCTCGATGCGGACGTACTTAACGCCAAGGATCTGTATGTCGCGATGACTCGTGGAGCGAAGTCCCTCACCATCATTGGGACGGGCAGATACTTGCCAGCGAAGTAATCTGACGCCATGACCAAGAAGCTCTTACTCGTTGATCTGGAGAACAAGCACAAGGTGGATTTGTCCCCCTTGGACGAGAGCTACAGGGCCATCATCTTCGTGGGTGCCAATCAGCACCCACCTAAGGCCGCAAAGAGGCCTGCTACGGCCCACAGGTTCAGTCGGGTGGACTTCCTGAAGATCTCAGGGGCAGGGAAGAACGCCTTGGACTTCCACATTGCCTTTGAGCTTGGCCGGACCTTTGAGAGAGCTCCAGATACCCAGTGCTTCGTCCTGAGTGGCGACAAGGGCTTCGATCCGCTTCTGAATCACCTTAATGCCAATGGCATGAGTTGCCGCCGTGTTGAGAGCATTGCTGAGCTTGTTCCTGCCAATGTGGTGCCAGTGGTGGCTCCAGACCTGGTGGTCTGCCCTAACTGCAAGACTGCCAGCACAATTGAGCACCATGGAGGTCACTGGTGCAGCAACTGCGGGAGGTTTGCCACTCCACCTGATTCCAAGCTACTGCCGTCCAACTTAAAGGGCTACAGGGAGCCAGACCGGTTCAGATACGAGGACAATGCCATTTACTCGGAATGCGGCTGGTGCCATCAAAGAACAGACATGACAGGTGGAATCTACGATGACGGCGAGTGGATGTGTGGAGGGTGTATAGCTCGCTATACCCGTTGATTAGAACCTCCAGCCTTCGCGTTGAATTTGCCCTTTCGATGAATGGCGGTTCAGGGTCGGCTCCGCTCATTCGCGACCAGCAGCTATCGGCCAAAAGCGGACTGGCCTGTCTCTGACAGAAGAACTTCACTTTAGGCTTGGAGGTATCTACGAAGCTAGCGGCGATTCACTGCTCCCAGTGTTTCCGTGACAGGGGGGTGCTAGACTTCTAGCCGAGATCTAGCACCCCAAGCGTTGCACCACCACAGCCCTGACCAGTCAAGACTCGACCCTCAGCTGGTCCAGGGCTTTAATTTTGAGGGCATCGAGGTGGGCGGATTGGCACTCGATGCCCCTAGCTCTTCTCATCTTTGTCCGCATACGGCCTCCTATCGTCCGGTCGTCAGCATCGCGTTGCACCACCACAGCTCTAACCAGTCAAGACTCGACCCTCAACTGGTCCGGGGGTCTTAATTTGAGGGCACCGAGGTGGGTGGATCGGCACTCGGTACCCTTAGCTCTTCTCCTACGCATTTGCTTTCGTCCTCCTGATCCGCTTGGGTTTAGTTGGTGGAGCTGGTGGAGGTGGGGCAGGAACGGAATTCTTTGCTGCTTCAGCAGCAACTGCGGCGGCGGCGGCTGCTCGCTCTGCCTCCCAATGGCCGCGGATAGCCTCTAGATCTCCGTAGGCGCCGATCTCGGGAAGTCGCTCAATGAAACGGCTGTAGAGACCATCCTGAACCAAGCTGTGGGTTCGCATCCATTCAACTGCTGCGTTAGGGTTTGTGAGCATCACGTAGTGAAATTCGCCTGACGCCCCTGGCTTAGTAACGATGAACTGCAGTTCACGAAGTTTCTTCATTCGGCGGCGCCAGGTATCCACAGCGCGCTCACCGAGAAACCCCGCCTCAGCGGCAAACGTGCTGGGGTTTTCGATAGTGATCACGGGATGATCTGGCGATCGAGCCCATAGACAAAACAGTACATGCCCGGCAGGTTGTCCCTTTGACTGGGCGTCGATGGCTTGCATTGCAATGGGGAGGGTTCGAGGGATCGTGCTAAACCCATCGTGGGTCTTGCGCGTCCATTTCCAAGCGTCTGAAATGTTTGGGAAGTGCACCAGCATCAATTGCTGAGCCCGCTCCGACATCGTCAAACGGCGCTTTGCTGATTGTTTAGCGTTGGCCATTTCTTAGCCCTAATCCGATTTCTGTTGAGCCCAGTTTCCCGGTATCCGCTGACCATGACAAACCGTCATTAGACGCTCATATCCTGCATCTTCAAGTATGTGAATGGACGATACAGGCCATTCACATACGTGATTTAAGGCTATATCAGGTAGCTGAATTCCGCGATATCGCGCATAAAAAATCTATAACATACTGAAATGCATAATTTTATTTTTGTTATTCGGTGCTCTGTGTGCTGATCGTACTCAGCGTGCTCGATGTCCTCACCGTGCTATAGGGTGTAGGGTGTGGGAAGAGGGGCGCCGAAGTTCGTAGATAGACCCAATTATTTTTGTGATCGGGTGCCTGATCGCTGCCATCAGTGGCGAACTTTGACGGTGGGGGACTCTTCCGGCCGCTGCTGCCGGCGATCATAAATTCGGAGTGTGCTGATATTGGCATGGCCCAGCCATGCCTGAACCTTGGCAATGTCGGCCTCGCGCTCCAGGACATTGGTAGCGGCCATGGCCCGCAGGTCGTGCACGCCCAGACCGGCGACCTCGATGCCGGCGGTCTTCGCGTAACTACCCACCAGGACATAGATGCCATTGGCGCTGATGCCGGCGTCGGTCGATTGACCACGCAACGGCACAAACAGCGGCGCCTTGCCGTTGACCAGGCGATGGCCGGACATTTCCAGATAGCTAACCGCACCTCTCAGATGTCCGCATTTGGCCGATTGCCGCCTATCACGCCAAGCCACAAGTCCTAGGATCGACGCTCAATCGCCCTGGCTCCCGCCAACGAAGAATTACCCCGCGCCAGCGTAGCCTTCGCAATAGAGCGCCATCCAGTCGGCACCCCCACAACCAAATAAGCCCGCGCCAGGCGCCGCGGAAAAACCTAAAATAGCCGCAACCCTTATTCCGCCCCCGCAATCAGAGCGCTCGCTCGAGGCCCCCGTCATGTCAGTCGATTCCCTGCCCGCCACCACCACGAACGATCAGCGTGCGCAGTTTCTGGCGCGACTGGAAACCAGCCTCACGCAGAACACCTTCGTCAAACTGGTGCTGGCCAAATACCGTGGCGACGAGGTGGATCTGCAGCGCGTGGTCGCGCGCCTGGTCACGGTTCGCGAGCAGCCGTGCCTGTCCTTTGTCTACAACTACAAGACCCGCGACATCACCAAGAACCTGCCGGTAACTGAGGCCCTTGCCTGCATTGCCGACTTGCTGCCTGCGGCGTTCAAGAATGCCCACCTGCTGTCGCTGACCGATGAGATCCAGTTGGTGTTCGGCAAGAAGGACAAGAGCAGTCTGTTTGTCGGCCAGGCCGTGCAGCGTGAGGCGCCCAGCGCCGAACACAACCGCGAGAAGAAGCGCTTTCTCGAGCTGAACCGGCCGTTTCTGGCGGATCTGGGGGTGACCACCGCCAAGCATGAATTGATCCCGGCGATGGCGCGCAAGTGGAAGCAGATCAACAAGTTCATCGAGGTGTTTTCCCACGCCCTGAGCGCCTCGCCCTTGCGCCAGGATCAAGCCATCCATGCCGCCGACTTCGGCTCGGGCAAAGGCTATTTGACCTTCGCCATGCACGACTACCTGCGCAGCAGCCTGGGGCTGAACGCGACGGTTACCGGGGTGGAGTTGCGCCAGGACATGGTCAAACTGTGCAACGCCGCCGCCGCGCGCCTGGAGCAGCCGGGCCTGTCCTTTCAGCACGGCGATGTGCGCACCTATACGCCCGCGGCCATCGACATCATGATCGCCCTGCACGCCTGCGATGTGGCCACCGATTACGCGATCCACCTGGGCATCCGCAGCGGCGCCGCCATCATCATGTGTTCGCCCTGCTGCCATAAGCAAATACGCCCACAGATGCACAGCCCGGCGCTGCTGCGGCCCATGCTGCAATACGGCGTACACCTGGGGCAGGAGGCGGAGATGGTCACCGACAGCCTGCGCGCCTTGTTGCTGGAAGCCTGCGGTTATGACACCAAGGTGTTCGAGTTCGTGTCACTGGAGCACACCAACAAGAACAAGATGATCCTCGCGGTGAAACGCGCCGAGCCGGTTAACCCGGCCGAGCTGCTGGAGAAGATCCAGGGGATCAAGAGCTTCTACGGCATCGACGAGCATTGCCTGGAAACGCTGTTGAAGGCCGACGGCCGTCTTTAACGCAGGCCGAGAGGTTGTTACCGAACCGTCCACCCATGGCTAGGCAGACCACCGCGTGCCGGCCGCCCATGCCGAAGCCGAAGCCGAAGCCGAAATCGGCCGATTATTTGGCCATTTTCAAATTGCGCTGTAACAAAGCCGGCGTAGCCCTCTCTACATGGCTAGGCGAGCGACATGGCCCCGGTACGATCGACGCGGCATTGCAGCCATTGCGGTCTAGGCTGCGTAGAAGTACCAGACCCGCTCGATATAAGCCTGGACTCCACCACCCATCCCTGAAAAGAGAACACATGATGAAAACCACTTCCACCAGCCCCCTTCAAGCGGCAGCCCTGGCACTGGCTCTGGGCAGCGCACTGACCATCGCCGCCGCGCCGCTCACGGCTCAGGCCGCCGACACCGAGAAATGCTTCGGCGTGGCGCTCAAAGGCAAGAACGATTGCGCCGCGGGTGCTGGCACCACCTGTGCCGGCACCGCGAAAAAGGACCATCAGGGCAACGCCTGGAAGCTGGTGCCCAAGGGCACTTGCGAGAAGACCGCCGTGCCAACTTCGCCGACCGGTTTCGGCCAGCTCCAGGCCTACAAGGAAAAGGCCTGATCGCCCCAGGCCCTGGTTGATGACGAAGTGTGCAGACGATGAAGTTTGATTCGCCGTCCCTCGCCGCGCAGCGCGCTGCACCCGCGTGCGCGGCCAGCCTGCCCGCACGCGCCGGGCTGGGGCTCAAGCCCCAGCATTTCCGGGAAATACTCGAGACCGCGGCCGACATCGGCTTCTTTGAAATACATGCGGAGAATTACATGGTGGCAGGCGGCCCCTTCCACCACTTCCTCGGCCTGATCCGCGCCCGCTACCCGCTGTCGCTGCACGGTGTGGGCCTGTCCATCGGTGCCGAAGGGCCGCTCGATGAAAGCCATCTGGATCGTCTCGCCGCACTTATCGAGCGCTATGAGCCCCAAGCGTTTTCCGAACACCTGGCCTGGTCCAGCCATGGCGAGCTGTTTCTCAACGACCTGCTCCCCGTCGCGTACGACGAGGCCACACTGAGCCGCGTCTGCGAGCATATCGACCGGGTGCAGACCCGCCTGCAACGCCCCATGCTGCTGGAGAACCCGGCCACCTACGTCGAGTTTGCCCACTCGAGCATGGATGAGGCGGCCTTTATCGCCGAGATAGTCCGGCGCAGCGGTTGCGGCCTGCTGCTCGACGTCAACAACGCCTATGTGTCCAGCATCAATCACCACCGCGATGCGCTCGCCTACATCCGTGCCCTGCCCTTGAGCGCTGTGGCCGAGATTCATTTGGCCGGTTTCGCCGAGGATATCGATGGCGCCGGCGACCGCCTGCTGATCGATAGCCACGGCGCCGCGGTCGATAGCGCGGTGTGGGCACTCTATGCGCAGGTGCTGCAGCTGATCGGCCCGACACCAACGCTGATCGAGCGCGACAACCAGGTGCCGGCCCTGGAGGTGCTGCTCGCCGAGGCGCGCCAGGCCGAACGCCTGCTGCACGAGCCGCCGGCGAACCGGCCGCAGGTGCTGGCATGAACACTCAGTCCGCCTTCGCCGCCGCCCTGCTCGACCCCGCCCGGCCCTGCCCGAGCGGTCTGACAGCCTGGAACGGCTCGGACCCGGCCAGCCGCTTCGCGGTCTATCGCAATAACCTGTTCAATTCGCTGATCGACGCCCTGGCGGACAGCTATCCGGTGGTCCACGAGCTGGTGGGCGAGACCTTCTTTCGCGCCATGGCCCATGCCTACGTGCAGGTCCATCCGCCGCGCTCGCGCCTCCTGGTCCGTTATGGCGAGCACTTCGCAGCCTTTATCGAGGGCTTCGAGCCCGCCCGCAGCCTGCCCTACCTGGCCGACGTGGCGCGCCTCGAAGCCCTGCGCGTGCAGGCCTACCATGCCGCCGACCGCGCGCCATTGGCGGTGCAGGAGATCGCCGCCGCGCTGGCGGCACCGGAATGCCTGGGCGAACTGCGGTTCCAGCTGCACCCCTCGCTCGGCGTGCTCGGTTCGGCCTTTGCGGTGGTTTCGCTGTGGGCGGCCCATCAGGGCGAGCTGGCGCTCGAGAGCGTCGACCCGCTGCAGCCGGAATACGCCCTGGTGCTACGCAGCGATCTGCAAGTCATGGTCATCGCCGTGCCGACCGGCAACGCGCAGTTCATCCGCTGCCTGCAACAGGGCATGACGCTGGGTCACGCCGCCGAACAGGCACAAGCCGCCGAGGCCGCCTTCGACCTGAGCGCCTGCCTGGCCCTGCTGATCCGCGCGGGCGCCATCAGCCATTTGCACCAGCCTCTCCAGACCAGCACAAGGCCACCGCTATGAACGCTCCCGCACGGCTCGAAACCGCCGCATTTCCCGCCCGCCTGATCGGCAGGCTCATCGACCTGTGCCAGGCTATCCCGCACAGCCTGATCGCCTTCCTCGGACGCTTTTCCATCGCCGCGGTGTTCTGGAAATCCGGGCAGACCAAGATCGAAGGCCTGGCCATCGACCTGGTGTCCGGGACCTTCGAGCTGGGCGTACCGCGGCTGGCCGATTCGACCATTCCGTTGTTTAGCAGTGAGTACCAGCTGCCCCTGGTCTCACCCGAACTGGCGGCGCACCTCGCGGCGTTCGGCGAGCACCTGTTCCCCGTGCTGATCCTGCTCGGCTTCGCCACGCGCTTCTCGGCGCTGGCCCTGTTCGGTATGACGCTGACGATCCAGCTGTTCGTCTACCCGGACGCCTACCCGACCCACGGCACCTGGGCCGCCGTACTCCTCTACCTGGTCGCCCGCGGGCCCGGAGCCCTGTCTATCGACCACCTCATCGCCAAGCACTACCGCTAGCCTGCTCGCTCCTACAAGAGCGAAGGTACTGGAGGCAGGTCCGCTCCGCCCCTAAAGGCCATCCAGCGCCCGTCGGCTCTGCTCGAACCAGGCCAGCAGATATTCCACCAGCACCTGCGTACGCCTGGGTAGCCCGCTCTGGTAGGGGTGCACCAGAAACACCGGGGTGCTGCGGGTCTGATAATCGCGCAGCAGCCAGACCAGGCTGCCGTTCGCCAGTTCCTTGTGCAGCAGGTAGGACGGCAGGCGGGCGATGCCGGCGCCGGCCAGCGCGGCCTTCTTCAGCAGGCTGTAGTGATTGCTCGCCAAGGGCCCCGTCACCCGCACCCGCGACAGTTCGTGCTGGCGGTGGTACAGCCACTCCTCAGGGCCGCTGTAGTGACTGTTCAGCAAACAGACATGGGTACTCAGGTCCTCTGGCAGCGCGGGCTCGCCGTGTCGCTGCAGATAGCTCGGGCTGGCGCAGGTCAGCTCCTGCATGGCGAACAACGGCCGCGCCACCAGCCGATCATCCGCCTGCAAACCGGAGCGAATCGCCAGATCGAAGCCATCGCTCAGCAGATCGCGATACCCATTGTTCAGCTCCAGTTCGATCCGCACCTGGGGATAGCGCTGGGAGAAGTCCAGCAGCAGCGCATCGAAGAAGGTTTCGCCGAGGGACACCGGCACCGTGATCCGCACCGTGCCGGCCGCCTCATCCTTGAGCCGCGCCAGGGTCTGCCGTGCGCGCATGGCCTGGGCGGTCAGCGCCTGGGCTTCCGGCAGCAGCGCGGCGCCGGCGGCGGTCAGGGAAAGCCGGCGCGTGGTGCGGTGCAGCAGGGTCATGCCCAGCCCTTGCTCCAGCAGGCGGATACGCTTGGACAGCTGCCCCTTGCTGCAACCCAGGCGCTCGGCGGCGCGGGTAAAGCTGCCGACCTCGAGCAGCGTGGCAAAGGCGGCCAGATCATCCATCTCGCTCAAGACTGTTTCCTATTGAGAACCAAAGGTTTCTGATTAGCCGGATTATCGGCGACAAATCGCACTCTACACTGAACCTCGTCGTAATCACTTTATCCAGGAGCACGTCCATGAGAGTCCTTTTGATCGGCGCCAGCGGCACCATCGGCAGAGCTATCGACCACGAGCTGAAAGACCGCCACGAAATCGTTCGGGTCGGCCACTCCAGCGGCGACTACCAGGTGAATATCACCGACAGCCGGTCCATTCGCGCCCTCTTCGAGAAAGTCGGCCCCTTCGATGCGCTGGTCAGCGCCGTCGGCAAGCTGCACTTCGGCGCGCTGGCAGAAATGACCGAGAAGGAATACGCCATCGGTCTCAAAGACAAGCTGATGGGCCAGGTCAACCTGCTGCTGATCGGCCGTGAATTCATCAATGATGGCGGCTCCTTCACCCTGACCTCCGGCATCCTCAGCGAGGACCCGATCCGCGCCGGCAGTTCGGCGAGCATGGTCAACGCCGCCGTCAACGGCTTCGTCCGGGGCGCCGCGATCGAGCTACCGCGCGGCCTGCGGGTGAATGCGGTGAGCCCGAATGTGCTGGTCGAGTCGATGGGCAGCTATGGGCCATTCTTCCGCGGCTTCAAACCGGTGCCGGCGGCGGAGGTGGCGCTGGCTTACGCAAAAAGCGTGGAAGGTGCCCAGACCGGACAGGTCTACCGCGTCGGCTGATCGGCTCATGCGCTCGCCGGCATAACAGACCGGCGAGCGAGCGGGCGGCCGACGATCGACCCGCACGCGAAAGCCCTCTTCGCGCGCTGGCGCCGCGTAGACACCTTTGCACCGGATCATCTGCCGCTCCACCCTTGTGATCGTCTATCCGCGTGGGTAACGTGGCCGCACTTGCCAGGAGACCCACGATGCGTGCTGCCCGTCCCTTATTGTTTGCCTTACTACCGCTGCTCGCCAGTTGCCAAATGTTCGGCGAGCAACCGACCACGCCAACGGCCAGCGTGGTGCGTCTGCAAGGTGAGCTAAGCGTCAGCGCCGGCCAGCTACTGTTGCGTCCCTGTCGAGAACAACGCCGCTTCGTGATCAACGACAGCGGCCACACCGGCCTGTTGCAAGAAGCGGCGGCACTGCTGGACGGCGGCAAGGGCCCACTGTTTGCCGACCTGCGCGGCAGCCTCGGCAGCAGTCAGGTGACCGGCGTCGATGGTCAACTGAACCTCGACCAACTGTATCGCGTACAGCACGAAGGGCATAGTTGCGACGACCCTAACTTCAAGCACCTGACCCTGCGCGCCAGCGGCCATGAACCCGACTGGAGCCTGAGCGTCAGCGGCAAAGGCCTGGTGCTCGAGCGCCCAGGCCAAGAAGCGCAGGCCCTGCCCTACCTGGAAGAACAACTGCCGGACGGCCGCTTCAACCTCACCAGCGAAGCCAATGGCCAACGCCTGGAGCTGTGGGTGGCCCCGCAGCGCTGCGCCGATGGCATGAGCGGCGCGGTGCAGCACCTGTTTGCCGAGCTGCGCCTGAATGGCAAAACTCAACGCGGCTGTGCCTACTACGGCGGCGCACGCAACGACTGAAGGGCGCATGGCCCGCTCCTACAGGTTTTGCGTTTTTCCAATGCTGAAACCGAGACCTTTTGCCACAGTTCCAAGCGCAGCCTGACGCCGAGCCGCCTAAGCTGAGAGCAACACCACCGCAGGAGACACCCTATGCTGCGTATTGCTCTCAATGGTTATGGCCGTATCGGCCGCGCAGTTTTACGCGCCCTATTCGAACGGGGCTTGGAACACAAAATTCGTATCGAAGCGATCAACGATCTGGGCGATCAGCAGACTCTGGCGCACTTGACCCGTTTCGACTCCACCTTCGGTCGCTTCCCCGGCCATGTCAGCCTGATCGATGAACATCTGTTGGTGAACGGTCAGCCGATCAAGCTGCTACAGGAACGCGATCCGGTCAATCTACCTTGGGCCCAGCTTCGTGTGGATGTGGTGCTGGAGTGCTCCGGTAAGCTGAAAAAACGCGCCCAGGTGGAACACCATCTCACCGCCGGCGCCCCCCGGGTATTGCTCTCGCACCCCTTGGAAAGCGCCGATCTCACCGTGGTCTACGGGGTCAATCATGACCTCCTGGGTAGCCAGCAAATCGTCTCCAATGCCTCCTGCACCACCAACTGCCTGGCGCCGCTGGCCATGGTGCTGCACCAGGCGGTCGGCATACGGCAGGGCCTGATCAATACGGTGCACGCTTACACCAATGACCAGAACCTGCTGGATAAGGCGCATGGCGATCTCTATCGCGCTCGCGCCGCGGCGCTGTCGATGATCCCCACCAGTACCGGCGCGGCTAAGACCATCGGCCTGATCTTGCCGGAACTGGCGGGGCGTCTCGATGGCCTGTCCGTCCGTGTGCCAACGCCAGACGTCTCGCTGCTCGACCTGACCTTCAGCGCCGAACGGCCAACCACCCGCGAAGCGGTCAATGCCGCGCTGCAACAAGGCGCGGCGCAACTGCCCGGCGGCGTGATGGAATGCAACGCGCTCCCGCTGGTGTCCAGCGATTTCAGCGGTTACCCAGTCTCCTGCGTGGTCGACCTCAGCCACACCCATGTGCAGGGCGAGCTGGTCAAGGTGCTGGCCTGGTACGACAACGAGTGGGCTTTCGCCAACCGTATGCTCGATGTGTTGCTGGCCTGGCTGAAGCCTTGAGCCTGTTAGCCGACCGCCTGGCTCCGACGGCTGATCAATCACGGGTATAATCGCCGCCTCGTGAAAAGCTGCCGGGTTGCCTCCGGCCCTGATACTGGACTGCCTCATGCTACGCATCACCGAACTCAAGCTGCCGATCGATCACCCGGAAGAGGCCTTGCGCCCCGCCATCGTGCAGCGTCTGGGCATCGCCGACAGCGACCTGCTGGACTTCAGCCTGTTCAAACGCAGCTACGACGCGCGCAAGAAATCCGCCGAGCTGTGCTTTATCTACACCATCGACCTGACGCTGCGCGATGAAGCCGCGCTGCTGGCCAGGTTCAGCGCTGACCGGCACATCAACGTCGCCCCCGACACCGCTTACAAGCCCGTCGGCCAGGCGCCTGTGGAGTTGGCCAACCGGCCGCTGGTGGTCGGTTTCGGCCCTTGCGGGATTTTTGCCGCGCTGCTGCTGGCGCAGATGGGGTTCCGACCGATCGTCCTCGAGCGCGGCAAAGAGGTGCGCCAGCGCACCAAAGACACTTGGGGCCTGTGGCGCAAGAGCGTGCTGAACCCGGAATCGAACGTGCAGTTTGGCGAGGGCGGCGCCGGCACCTTCTCCGACGGCAAGCTCTACAGCCAGATCAAGGACCCGAAACACCTCGGCCGCAAGGTGTTGCATGAGTTCGTCAAAGCCGGCGCGCCGGAAGAGATTCTCTACGTCAACAAACCGCACATCGGCACCTTCCGTCTGACCGGCGTGGTCGAGCACATGCGCCAGCAGATCGAGGCGCTGGGCGGCGAAATCCGCTTCGAGCAGCGGGTCACCGATGTGCTGATCGAAGACGGTCAGCTACGCGGCGTGGAACTGGCCAGCGGCGAGCAGATTCGCAGTGAGCATGTGGTGCTCGCCCTCGGCCACAGCGCCCGCGACACCTTCCGCATGCTGCACAGCCGCGGCGTGTACCTGGAGGCCAAGCCGTTCTCGGTGGGCTTCCGCATCGAACACCCGCAATCGCTGATCGATCGGGCACGCCTGGGCAAGTTCGCCGGCCACCCGAAACTCGGCGCCGCCGACTACAAGCTGGTGTATCACGCGAAGAATGGCCGCTCGGTCTACAGCTTCTGCATGTGTCCGGGCGGCACTGTGGTGGCGGCCACCTCGGAACCGCATCGGGTGGTCACCAACGGCATGAGTCAGTACTCGCGCAACGAGCGCAACGCCAACGCCGGCATCGTCGTCGGCATCACCCCGGAAGTGGATTATCCGGGTGGACCATTGGCTGGGGTCGAGCTGCAGGAGCGTCTGGAGTCCCACGCCTTCGTCCTCGGCGGCAGCACCTATAAAGCGCCTGGGCAGTTGGTCGGCGACTTTATCGCCGGCAAAGCGACCACCGCACTGGGCAGCGTCGAGCCTTCGTACAAGCCCGGCGTGCACCTGGTCGACCTGGCCACGGCACTGCCGAGCTTTGCCATCGAGGCGATCCGCGAGGCACTGCCGGCGTTCGACCAACAGATCAAAGGCTTCGCCATGCACGACGCGGTGCTGACCGGCATCGAGACCCGCACCTCCTCGCCGCTGCGCATTACCCGTGGCGAAGACTTGCAGAGCCTCAACGTCAGAGGCCTGTTCCCCGCGGGGGAAGGCGCCGGCTATGCCGGCGGGATTCTCTCGGCCGGGGTCGACGGGATTCGCGTGGCCGAAGCGCTGGCGCGCAATATCCTCGGCCTCAGCGCTAACGCTTAACGCTACCAAGGGCGCTTAGAGTCCGGCCTGCAACACGCCTGCAGGCAAGGGCTCACCGCGCTCGGCGCAACCGGCCACAGCGTCGATCAGCGGTGCCAATTGGAACCCCTGGGCCTGCAACCAGGCTTGGTCGTAGTAGGTGGTGGCATAGCGCTCACCGCCATCGCAGAGAATCGCCACCACCGCCCCCTGCTCTCCCGCCGCGACCATGCGCCGGGCGACCAGCAGTGCGCCGATCAGATTGGTCCCGCTGGAGCCGCCGACCCGGCGCCCCAGGCGCTGCGCCAGATAGTGCATGGCGGCCAGCGACAGCGCGTCCGGCACCTTGCACATGGCGTCGATCACCCGTGGCAGGAACGACGCCTCGACCCGCGGCCGGCCGATGCCTTCGATCCGCGAGCCGCACTCCAGGCGCAGACTGGCATCGCCGCTCCGGTAGTAATCGAAGAACACCGAACGCTCGGCATCGGCGCACAGCACGCGGGTCGCATGCTGGCGGTAACGCACATAGCGGCCCAGCGTGGCGGTGGTGCCGCCGGTGCCGGGGCTGGAAACCAACCAGCTCGGTTCGGGGAAACGCTCGAAGCGCAACTGCTGGAAGATCGACTCGGCGATGTTGTTGTTGGCCCGCCAGTCGGTCGCCCGCTCGGCATAGGTAAACTGATCCATGAAGTGCCCACCGCTCTCCTGCGCCAGCCGCTCGGACTCGGCGTAGATCTGCGTCGGGTCCTCGACCAGATGGCTCTGGCCGCCATAGAAGGCGATCTGGGCGATCTTCTCCTGGGAGGTCGTCGCGGGCATCACCGCGATAAACGGCAGCCCCAGCAGGCGCGCAAAATACGCCTCGGAGATCGCCGTCGAGCCGCTGGACGCCTCGATCACCGGCGCCCCGGGCTTCAGCCAGCCATTACACAAGGCATACAGGAACAACGAGCGGGCCAGGCGATGCTTGAGGCTGCCGGTCGGGTGACTGGACTCGTCCTTGAAATACAGCTCGACGCCCGGCAAGCCGGGCAGATCGAGGGGAATCAGATGGGTATCGGCGCTGCGCTGAAAATCCGCCTCGATGATCCGAATCGCCTCACGCGCCCACTGCCGTGCCTCACTCATCACTGACCCCTCAATCGAGAATGCCGGCGGGCGCCGGCGGCGTACTGCGCCACTGACTGAGCGCCACGCCAACGAAGACCAAGCCGGCCGCCAGCACTTGCCCAGGACTCAGGCGCTCGCCGAGAAACACCGTGGCCAGCAGCAGGGTGAACACCGGAATCAGGTTGATGAAGCCGGACGCCTGACTCGCCGGCAGGCGGCTGACCCCGAAGTTGTACAGGCCATAAGCGCCGACCGTGACGACCACGCCCAGGTAGATCACCGCGCCCCAGCCGAGGCTGCTGATCTCGCCCGGAACAGCGGCGCTCACGGCCGCCAGTGGCAAGAAGAACAGTGCGCCGATAAAGGCTTGCAGGGCGGTCAGGAAGAAGGCCGAGTAACGCGCCGACA
The DNA here is from genome assembly GCF_005503735.1 of Pseudomonas sp. 2FE. Classification (NCBI taxonomy): domain Bacteria; kingdom Pseudomonadati; phylum Pseudomonadota; class Gammaproteobacteria; order Pseudomonadales; family Pseudomonadaceae; genus Pseudomonas; species Pseudomonas sp. 2FE. The sequence goes on from NZ_SCMO01000004.1 coordinate 215,868, forward strand.
GGTGTTTGAGTAACAAGGTGTAGCCGGTGGCGCAAAGCATGGCCAGCAATTCGAAGAAATTGCCTAGTAGCGGCGCCGGCGCGTGCTCATCCGCCTCGCCCGCCAGGCTCAGCCAGACGGCCCCCAACACGGCCAGAAGAAAACCGGCCAAGGTGGTGCGGCTGATCCGCTCGCGCAGCAACAAGAAGGCGCCCACCGCCACCAGCAGCGGCAACAGCGCAGTGATCATCCCCGCCTGCGAGGCACTGGTACGCTGCAACGCCAAGGCCTCGAAGATGAAGTACAGGCACGGCTCGCAAGCCGCCAGACCGAGCAGATACTGCCAATCCCCGGCACGGTAGTCGATGCGCCCGCGCCACCGCCAGGCCAGGAGAAACACCAGGCTGCCGAGCGCCATGCGGCCAAAAATCACCCACATGGGCGAGATCTCCTGGAAGGCCAGCTTCAATGCAATGAAGGAGCTGCCCCACAAGGCCATGGCCAAAACCAAACATCCCCAGGCCAGAGCCTGGCCTTCGCGCTGCTGCATGCCACACCTCCCCAGTAAGGTCGCCAGTATAGGAAGCGGCCCAGCACCCGCACAGTTACAGTGAAGCGGCTATCCTCCCTGCAACTGTTCCGTTGCCGGCTGAACCTTGGCTGAACGGGGCCTGAACACCCTTCATATATAACTTAAACGAATATAATTTTTGTTTTATGAAACAGCTTCGCGGGGTAGGGTTAGCCTCCCCAGACTCATACCAGGAGACCGATTTTGTCTTTGCGTAGCGCCCTCACCCGCTTCTTCCAGCTTGAAGCTGCCAGCGGCCTGTTGTTGATCGCTGCCGCCCTGCTGGCGCTGAGCATCAACAACTCGCCCTTGGCGTTCCTCTATAACGGCCTGCTCGACACACCGGTGGTGGCTCAGGTCGGTGCGCTGAAAATCGCCAAACCTCTGCTGCTGTGGATCAACGATGGCCTGATGGCGCTGTTCTTCCTGATCATTGGCCTGGAGGTCAAACGCGAGGTGCTGGAGGGCCATCTGGCGCAGCCTTCGCAGATAGTCTTGCCAGGTGCCGCCGCCATCGGCGGGATGGTCGTGCCGGCGCTGATCTACTGGGCACTGAATCGTGAAAACCCGGCGGCTATCAGTGGCTGGGCGATTCCGATGGCCACCGATATCGCCTTCGCCCTCGGTGTGCTGGCCTTGCTCGGCAAACGCGTACCGGTCTCGCTGAAACTGTTTCTGATGACCTTGGCAATCATCGATGACCTCGGCGCCATCATCGTCATCGCGCTGTTCTACTCCAACGAATTGTCGACCTTGTCGCTGATCCTGGCCGCCACCTTCCTGGCCATCCTGGTACTGATGAATCGGCTAGGCGTGCGCACACTCGGGCCCTATCTGGTGATCGGCCTGTTCCTCTGGATCTGCGTACTGAAAAGCGGCGTGCATGCGACGCTGGCCGGGGTGGCGCTGGCCTTTACCATTCCGCTGCGCCCCAGCAAAGGCGAGCATTCACCCCTGCTGACCTTGGAACATGGGCTGCAGCCGTGGGTGGCGTTCGGCATTCTGCCGCTGTTCGCCTTTGCCAACGCCGGCGTGCCGCTGGCCGGGCTGAGCCTCGACAGCTTTATGCACCCAGTCCCCCTGGGGATTGCTGCCGGCTTGCTGCTGGGTAAAACCCTTGGCGTATTCGGCCTGACCTGGCTGGCGATAAATATCCGCATCGCCAAGCTGCCCAAGGGCGCCAACTGGGGTCAGGTGCTCGGCGTCGCGGTTCTCTGCGGCATCGGCTTCACCATGAGCTTGTTCGTCGGCTCGCTAGCCTTTGCGCCAGGCGTCAGCGAATACGTCGGGATGGATCGGGTCGGTATCCTGACCGGATCATTCCTGGCAGCCGTGCTCGGCTACGCCATCACCGCCATGGCCAGCCGCAAGACGAGCTAAACCGCAGGCAGAAAAAAGCCGGCCCCCAGCGGCTGTGAAAAGGGCCGGCGTTTTCGTTCAGAGCGAACGCTTAGTGAGCAACGCGACTGGTGCCGTTGACGCTCATGATGCGTACTCGGTCGCCGACGCGGAAGATTTCATTCTCCTGCACGCCCTGCACATAGGCACGCATGGTGCCGTCGTCTTCACGCACGGTGATTTCCACGCCCTGGGTGCGAGTGAAACCCTCTTCGGTGGCGGCGCCCAGCAAGCCGCCCGCCACCGCCCCAATCACCGCCGCCACCGCGCTGCCACGGCCATGGCCTATGGTGCTACCGCCAATCCCGCCTACCACCGCACCGGCGCCAGCGCCGATGGGGGTTTTCGAGCCCTCGATCTTCACCGGACGCAGGGACTCGATGGTGCCCATGCGCACGGTTTGCACGGTACGCGCTTCGTCACGCGAGTAAGAGTCGCCAGTCAAGCTGGACTGGCAACCGCCCAAGGCCAGCGCCACTGCGGTGAACGAAGCGGTCAACAGAACAGACTTACGCATAGCATTTCTCCCGAAAGATCAGATACCCCATTAGACTCCGCAGCGCCCAGCACTGTCACGACAGACGTAATAAAAATCCATTTCATTCAGCCTTCTGACAGCCGAATCAAGAACAGCGAAAACGCCTCGAGTGCACTCTCTACACCAGTATTCTAGCCGCTTGGAGACTTGCCAGAGATTGGCTCGGGTGAGCACTCAGCGGCAGGAGCGCCCATGGGCTATTTCATTAGCCTAGAGCCGCGATTTGCCGCGCTGGTTGGAGAGCGCGGCAACCGACTACCGCACCAGCACGGACTGACAGCTACCTTGCCTGCGCGCCTATCACGGCGCCAGACGCTCACGCAGCCAAGCTGCGCCTTGTAACCGATAATTCAGGCGATCATGCAGTCGGCTCACGCGCCCCTGCCAAAACTCGATACGCTCGGGCAGTAGACGATACCCACCCCAATGCTCAGGGCAATGCGGCGCCTGGTCGAGAAAACGCTGCTCGGTTTGCGTCAACAGGCTCTCCAGTTCGGTGCGATCGGCGATCACCTGGCTCTGCGGCGAAGCCCAGGCGCCCAGGCGGCTACCCAACGGGCGAACCTGGAAGTAGGCGTCGGACTCCACCGGGCTGACCCGTTCCACCGTCCCTTCGATGCGCACCTGGCGCTCCAAGGCCGGCCAGAAGAAGGTCATGGCGGCAAACGGCCTGGCCGCCAACTGCTGCCCTTTGGCGCTCTCGTAGTTGCTGAAGAAGGTGAAACCGCGCTCATCGAGCCCCTTGAGCAGCAACACCCGGCAATGCGGACGGCCTTCCTCATCGACGCTCGCCAAGCTCATGGCATTCGGTTCGACCGGCAGTTGCTCGGTCTTCCGCGCGTCCGCAAACCATTGCTGGAACAACGCGAACGGCTCAGCAGGCGCCTGCGCCTCGGTAAGACCATCACGGGTATAGTCGCGGCGCATATCGGCCAGGGTCCGGGGCATGACGCAGTTCCTGAGACTAAAGTTTCTAAGGCTGGAGTTTCTAAGGCTAAAGCTCCTAGGGCTATGGCTTCTTGGCCGGCTCTACAGCGGCCACTTCTTTGTCTTTGACTGACTTTTGCACAGCCGGCTTGGCTTTGGCGACCTTGACTGGAGCCACTTTGGCTTTGGCTGCCACGGCAGGCTCGCTCTTGGCCGGGACGGACTGGGTTTTGACCGGAGCGCTTGGCTTCGGCTCGTTCTGCACTAAGGCTTCGGTGACAGGCTGAGCCTTGGCTGGCTGGTTGTACTTCGCCAAGAGGGCGGACATGGTGGCCAGGGGGGTCAGCAGAATCTCGACCCGGCGGTTCAGCGCGCGCCCTTGCTGACTGTCGTTGGCGGCACGGGGCAAATCCGAACCAAAGCCTCTGACCATCAGACGATTATTCTTCAAACCACTGAGACGGAAAATCGCCGTTACCGACCTCGCCCGCTCCAGGCTGAGTTCACGGTTACGCAACTCATTGCCCGTGCTGTCGGCATGGCCCAGGATCAGCACCGCGACCTCGTTATCGCCTTCAACAATCTTGGCTACCCGGCTGAATGGCCCGAGGGTGCTAGGCATCAGCATGCTCGGGCGATCCGGATTGAACGCGGAGTCTACCGGCGCAGTGACCACCAGCAGATTCTCGCGGCGCTCCAGATCGAACTTGCTGCCTTTCAGCGCTTCACGCAGACGCGGCTCGTATTCGTCCAACCAAGCCTGGGTGATCTTTGGGTCTGGCATGGCGACGGTTTTCTTAGCTGCCTTAGCTGCCTTAGCTTCTTCCTTTTTGGCACCGAACGGCCACCACCAATGCGTGGCTTCGGCCTTGCTTTCGCTCTTGGCGACGGCTTGGGCTTCAGTGTTTTGCCCTGAATGGGCACAACCGGCGAACGCGACACACAGAACGAGAGCTACAGGCTTGCTAGAAAACATTGGACCCCCAAACGAAAAATAATAAAAAACGGGTCAGCGGCCCCGCACGAACGGGTGTTGACGGCTGGCAATGCTGACCAGCGCCCCCCCACAACAAATCCCTGTCGATGACACCACGGATCGAAAACCCTAGAGACAGTCACCCAGCACGCGCGCCAGCTTCTGCGCGCGCGGATCCATCAAGACATAGGGGCCAAGGGTGTTGGTGACAAAACCGAAGGCAACCTTACACTCAGGGTCGGCAAAACCGATAGAGCCGCCGGCACCCGGGTGACCAAAGGCTTGCGGCCCGAGGCCATAGGTGGCGTTCGGCACCGCCGGCTGATCGAGCATGCAGCCGAGGCCGAAACGGGTTTGCGTCAGCAGGGTTTTATCCTCGCCGACGCTGTGCTCGCGCGTTAGTTCGCCGAGCCATTCGCGGTCCAGCAAACGCCCTGCGAGCAGGCCGCTGTAGAAGCCGGCAAGACTGCGGGCATTGCCGTGGCCATTGGCCGCAGGCTGCTGCATACGCCGCCATTCAGGCTTGTTGGTGCTGGTCATGATCGACGGCGGATTGGTAAAAGCCCGGGTGCTCATCGAGGTCGGCTCATTCATCATGGCTTTCAGCAGGCGCTGCGCCGCGGCATCGCCGAGATTGCCCTTGGCCCGGGAGATTTCCGCGACCCGATAAAACTCCGCGTCCGCCAGCCCCAGGTGAAAATCCAGCCCCAGCGGCTGTGCTGTGCGGGCCACGATGGAATCCCCCGGCCCGCGCCCATCGGCCCGCCGCAGCAGCTCACCGACCAGCCAACCATAGGTGATCGCGGCATAGCCGTGGCCTTCACCGGGCGTCCACCAGGGCTGCTCGGCGGCCAGGGCGCGGGTCATGGTGTCCCAGTCATACAGCGCTTCCGGTGCCAGCAACTCGCGCAAGGCCGGCAAGCCCGCGCGATGGCTGAGCAACTGACGCAGGGTGATCCGCTCCTTGCCCGCCGCGGCGAACTCCGGCCAGACCGCAGCCACCGGCGCATCCAGTGTCAGCTTGCCTTCGGCGACCAACTGTAAAGCCGCGACCGCAGTGAAGGTTTTGGTGCAGGAGAATAGATTGAGGATGGTGTCGCTGTGCCAGGGCTGCTCACCGGCTTTATCCGCGCTACCGGCCCACAGGTCGATGACCGTCTCCCCCTCGACTTGAATGCACAGCGCGGCACCGCGCTCCTGCGGGTCGTCGAAGAGCGCGGCGAAGGCCTCCTTCACCGCTTCGAAGTTAAGGTCGAAATAGCCCTGAATCTGCACGCGCGGCTCCTTGAGCGAATGGTTCGACGCCGAGATGTTCAACGATAAGAGCATCAACAAAGTGGTCGCATTGTTCCAGCCAGCGACGCCCTTGTGAACCCGCCCAAAGGCAGGCTCGGCGTCGCGAGTGGAGACCTATGGCTTAGCCGGTTGTGGCTCGGGGTTGCTGGCGGGTTGGGCCGCTGCTGGCTTTGCTACGGGCTTGGCGGCTGCGGCAGTCGCTTCCGGCACTTTGGCTGGCGGTGCCAACAGGGCCTTGCCGACTTGCAGGTTGGCCTTGCGCACCGCCTCGACAAAGCCCTGGAACGGCCGGTCGGTAATCCCGACCAAGCCCAAGTGGCCATTTTCACCGTCGAGCAGGCGGCCGGTTACCGGCTGGTCGAGATACTGGAACCAGTGCAAACCGACGATGGCGGGCTCGGCCAACGCCCGCTGCAGGAAATGCGCATAGGCCGGGCCGCGCTCTTCCTCTTTGTACACCTCAGCCACCCCGCCCCAGAACGGCCCACGATCCCGCGAGCCAAAGTGGAATTCAGTCACCAGCAGCGGCTTATCCAGCGCCCGTAACGCGGCGAAGTCATAACCCTGTTGCGGCTCGCGGGTATAGAAGTTGAAGCTCAACACATCGCAATACTGCGCGCAGGAAGCCACCGCCTCCGGGGTACTGGCGGCAAAACGCCCGCCGAGCAACAGGTGGTTAGGCGCGTGCCAGTGGAGTGCGTCGGCGATGGTCTTGAAGTAGGTGTCGGCAAACAGGCGCTGGAAGCGCTGGAAGTCCTTCTCGATGGCCGGGTGCTCGGGGTTCGGCAGTGGCGCCTCGAAACCCGGGTCCTCCATCAGCTCCCACGCCGGCAGCTCGATACCCCAGGCTTTGGACAGGCCCTGCTGGTTTCGGTATTTATCACGCAGCAGCTTGAGGAAGGCCCGTTTCGCCGGCACATCGGTGGTCAGCCGCAACGTGCCATAGGCCAGCGCATAGCGCGCCTTGGGGTCGTCGCCAGGACCGGACCAACCCAGTTCATTGTCGGCGAAAAAGCCCAGCAGCCAGGGGTCGTCGCGATGGTCGCGGGCAGCAATCGCCACCGCGCGCTCGGTGGCCATGGCAAAGCGCGGGTCGAAGGGGTCGGGCATGCCGCCCCACCAGTCCAGGCCGGTGCTGATGGTTTTGTAATCGCCGCTGATCGACAGCGGAATGGTGTACGGCACACGCTTCTCGTCACGCAGCGCCGGCTCGCTCCAGTTGCCGATGGTGTTGAAACCCCAGCCCTGCAGACGCTCCAGCGCATGGCTGGTCCAGCGTTCGAGATCGAAGCTCTTGGTCGGGCACGGCGCGGCTTTGGCTACCACAGCAGGTGCGGGCGCAGCTGGCTCCGGGGCTGCTGGGGCTTGCTCGGTGGCGCTGGCGTCTTCAGCCGCCGCGGCGACTGGAGCAGCCGGCGTCGGGGACGTCTCGGCACACTTCTGTTCGGAGTAGGTGCGCTGCAGGTTGGCGCTATAGAAGTCGAACCAACGGCCATGGTCGAAGTTGCGCCCTTTGGCCGCACCGGTATCGCTATGGTGATTGCTCTTGCCGTAATACGCGGCCAGCGGTTCGCCCTCTTTCGGCAACGCACTGAACATAGCCTCGCGGCCTTCCACGTAAGTTGCGCTGTGCTCGGTACTCACGGCGTTGACGCCGAGGGAATAGAACGGATGCCCCTCAGGCGTGACCAAATACCAGCGGCCGTCGCGCTTTTCAGTACGGAAGAAGCCCTTGGCCTCGAACTCCGGGCCACCTAGCAGACCACCGAACCGATCCTGTTTCGGTGGTTTAGCCAGCCAACCTTGCAGTTGGGTCTTTTCCTTCGCCGCAGCGGCTTTCAGCTGCGCATCGCTGCTGACCTTTTCCGGCCACTGGCCACGGCTGTACTGACCATAGGCATCGACGATGCCGCTAAGCAGCGCCTGCTCCGTATCGTCCCCCGCACGCACGCCAAAACGCCCAAGCAGAATGCTTTGCGCGACATCCGGGTGACTCAGAGAGAGGCTCACGGCGGTGACTTTGCTGGCGTCCAGCTCACCTTCTACGGTGCTGGCCAGCAACAGGCGCTGGCCAGCATTCGTCCATGGCATCGGTGGGCCGGCGCGCATGCCCAGGGCCCGGGGTGAAGTGGCGTACAGCGGCACCAGCAAGGTCTGCGCCGGCCCGGCCGGCAGTGCGATACGGCTGGTCAGGACTTTACCGTCACTGCTTTCGATATGCACATCGAGGGTCAGCGCCCAGTCCATCGCACTCTGGATGCGCAAACTCATGACCTCCGCTTGCGACCAGTCCCACTGGCCACTCTGTGGCGTCAACCGCAGGCTCGGGTTGTCACTCGGGTTGAAGGTGACCCGCCGCAGCGGCTCGCTGTCGGCCGCGAGTTCGGCGGTCAAGGCCGGCAAATTGGCATTTCGCGTCGTCACCTGCACCACATCGGTGGGGCTAACAAAGTTGAACAGCGTCTGTTGCTCGGCCGACGCGGCAAACGCCGGCGCGGCAAACAACAGCGCAAAAACAGTAGGCAGTGAACGGCGAATCATGTGACAGGCTCTCCTAAACAACCAGCCAATAGACCACGGGCTTGCGCAATGATGCCAAGCAGGCCCGTGCCTTATGCAATTTCCCGGCGAAACGGCGGCAAGGCATTCAAAATCGCCTTGCCGTAACGCTGTGTGACCACCCGCCGATCCAACAGAGTAATGGTGCCGCGATCTTCTTCGGTGCGTAGCAGGCGCCCGCAGGCCTGGACCAGACGCAACGAGGCATCCGGTACGGCAATTTCCATAAAGGGGTTGCCGCCGCGCGCCTCGATCCATTCGGAGAGCGCCGCTTCCACCGGGTCATCCGGTACGGCAAAGGGAATTTTGGCGATGACCACGTGCTCGCAGTAGGCGCCAGGCAGGTCGACCCCTTCGGCGAAGCTGGCCAGGCCGAACAGCACGCTGGATTCGCCGTCGTCGACCCGCGCCTTGTGCTTGTTCAGGGTCTCCTGCTTGGACAGATTGCCCTGGATAAACACCCGTTTGCGCCAGTCGCGCTCCAGGCCATCGAAGACTTCCTGCATCTGCTTGCGCGAGGAGAACAGCACCAGGGTGCCGCGCGAACCTTCGACCAGGGTCGGCAGCTCGCGGATGATCGCCGCGGTGTGGGCGGCGGCATCCCGCGGGTCGGCCTTCAGGTCCGGCACCCGCAGCACTCCGGCATCGGCATGATGGAAGGGGCTCGGCACCACGGCGGTGACCGCCACTTTCGGCAGACCGGCACGCATGCGAAAGCGCTCGAAGGTGCCCAGCGCGGTCAGGGTCGCCGAAGTCACCAGGGCACCGTAGGCGACGTTCCACAGATTACGCCGTAGGGTTTCCGCCGCCAGAATCGGGCTGGCGTTGACCTCGATATCGAACAGCGCGCCGCTCTCGGCCAAGGTCAGCCATCGCGCCATCGGCGGGCTGTCTTCCGGGTCTTCTACCGTGAAGGCCGTCCACAGTTCCCAATTACCCTGGGCGCGCGCCAGCAAGCTGCCGAACAGCGGATACCATTCTTCCGCCTGGTGGCTGGCGATGCCGATGGAGCCCTCTTCATCCATGCCTTCCTTGAGCAATTCGGTGAGACGGGTGAAGACGTCGGTCAGGCGTGAAAAGCCCTTCTTCAGCTCGATACCCATCTCACGCAAGTGCTCCGGCACCAAGCCACCGACGAAGCGATGGCGCGGGCGCTCGCGGCCCTCCATGTCTTCGCCGGCCTTGAAGTCGGCCAGCAGTTCGCAAGCGTTGAACATGAATTGCTGCTGGGTGCGCACTTCGCGCGCCAGCTCCGGCACCTGTTCGATCAAACGACCGAGATCGCCCGGCAGCGGGTGCTGAGCCAGCAACTTGGTCAGGTTCTTCGCGGTCTGCTCCAGCCAATCGGCAGTCGCGCGCAGACGGGTGTAGTGGGCGAAGTGGCCGATGGCTTTGTCCGGCAGGTGGTGGCCTTCGTCGAACACATACAGCGTCTCGCGCGGGTCTGGCAGCACGGCGCCGCCACCCAGGGCCAAGTCTGCCAGCACCATATCGTGGTTGGTGACTATCACGTCGACCTTGCTCATGCCCTCGCGCGCCTTATAGAAGGCGCACTGCTGGAAGTTCGGGCAATGGCGGTTGGTACATTGGCTGTGATCGGTGGTCAGGCGCGCCCAGTCGGCATCCTCCAGAGCCTGCGACCAGCTGTCGCGGTCGCCGTCCCACTGGTTCCCGGCGAGCTTTTCGACCATCTGGGTGAAGAGCTTTTGGCTGCCCTCATCCACTGCGATCTTGAAGCCCTCTTCGGCGAACAGCTGGGCGGTCGCGCTCTGCGCCTCGCCTTCCTGCAACAGCATATCGAGCTTGGACAGACACAGGTAACGCCCGCGCCCCTTGGCCAGAGCGAAGCTGAAGTTCAGCCCACTGTTGCGCATCACCTCCGGCAAATCCTTGAAGACGATCTGCTCTTGCAGGGCCACCGTGGCGGTCGCGATCACCAGCCGTTTGCCCGCGGCTTTGGCGATTGGAATAGTCGCCAGGCTATAGGCCACGGTTTTGCCGGTGCCGGTGCCGGCTTCTACTGCCACCACCGCGGGGTCGCTGTTACGCCGGTTTTCGTCATCGACCGTGATCGCGCCCAGTACCTTGGCAATTTCAGCGATCATCAAACGCTGGCCATAGCGCGGCTTGAGGCTTTTGGCTTCGAGAAAGCGGGAATAGGCGCCCTGGATCTGGGACTTGAGTTCGGTACTGAGCATGGATTCTGCGGGCGCCAAAAGGCTGGATAAATTTTCAGTAGTTTAACCGGGCGGCTATGATAGCGCGCGTTTCACCAACCGCCGACTGGAGATTACTGAATGACCGCTTATGCTTTTGTCTACGCCCTGCATGTGTTGGCCGCCCTGATCTGGGTCGGCGGCATGTTCTTCGCCTGGATGATTCTGCGGCCCGCCGCCGTTAGCGTGCTCGAGGCACCCGCCCGGCTGAAACTCTGGGCCGAAGTATTTCGGCGCTTCTTCGTCTGGGTCTGGCTGGCGGTGCTGGTCTTGCCGATCAGCGGAGTCGGCATGCTGCACCTGCGCTTTGGCGGTTTCGAGGCGGCGCCGCGTTACGTGCAAGTCATGATGGGGCTGTATATCGCCATGGTCGCGCTGTTCATTCGCGTACAAGCCCTGCAACTGCCGGAGCTGCGTCGCGCACTGGCTGCGGAAGATTGGCCGGCCGGTGGCGCGGTACTGGGCCGCATTCGCCGCCTGGTCGGCTTCAACCTGCTACTCGGCTTGACACTGGTGGCGATTGCCGCCGCCCGGCCGAGTTTCTAAAGCAGAGGCGGGCCGTAGGCTGGGTAGAGCGCAGCGAAACCCAGCCTACGCTCTGGTAGGAGCAGCGCTTAGAAGCGCACCACATCGAGGGCGCCGGCCCGTCCAGCGACACCGGCCTGGCCAGGCTGACCCGGGCGCCCCGGGCGAGCACCGGCGGCGCGATAGAACCAACAACCCTTGGCCGCGCCACCCGCGCCGCCACTACCTGCCTCACCCGCTGCGCCACCGGCACCGCCATCCAGGCGCACATGCAGCAACTGCGCCGGAAACTCCTCCGGCACCTCCAACCGGACCTGGCCACCGGTCGCGCCGCTCTGGCCATTGCCACCGCTTTGCCCGTCATAACCACGACCGGCTTGGCCCCAGGCACAACCCGCCGAGTCACCATCGGCGCCATCCAGGCCACGATAGCCCGGCGCCCCCACGCCGCCACGTACATCCAAGGTCAGCTCGGCAAGCGTGACACTCTCCAGGCGGACGCTCAGATTGCGCCCAGCCATTGCCGGCTGCTGTTGAGTACCCGTGGCGCCACGGGCGTTGATATGACTGCCGGCGCCGAATTCAGCACGTACCACCTGCAAACGAAACGCCTGCGCGCTCGGCGCAATCGCGATACGCGCGTCACGCCCCAGGCGCAATTCGCCGACACGGATTTCATTCAGGCTCGAGGGGATCAACAAGGTGCCGTGATCGGCGACCTCCAGGCGATCCAGCAACAGCACGCTGGTTGTGGTCGGCAAACGCAGCAGTGAATTGGACTCCACCTTGACCAGCGCTTCAGCCTGCGCCAATGGGCAGCACAGCACCGCAAGCAAACAGAGGCTACGCATGCCCAGCCTCCCTCTTCACTGCCGGCTGCGGCAAGCCGAGCAAGTGAAAGACCCCAAACAACAGCACCTGCAAGCGATCCAACCCAGGCTGTGGGCGACCTTGAAGGCGATAGTTGAATAAGGTCAACTCGGCCACATGGGCCAGCAGAATCACTCCGCCGAGGACATAAAGCAGCAGGTCGAAAGGTTTTGCGAACGGACTCAACAGATTGACCAGCACTACCAGCCAAAACAGCCCGGCCACTACCTTACCCAGCCTCAGAAACACCTTCATTCTGCCCCCTTGTTTATTATTGTGTGGCCTTGCCGCACCTTAACTGCTTCGGGGTAACTGAGACCAGCGTCCGCGGAAAAAACTACGGGGACCCACAGGCCCCCGTTTTGTTCACACTCTCCAGCACTAGCGATCGACGTGCAGCTCGACCCGCCGGTTTTGCGCACGCCCTGCCTCGGTTGCATTGTCTGCCACCGCCTGGCCTTCCCCGTAGCCGACAGTCGTGAGCTTATTGGCCGGCACCCCCTGACTGACCAGGAAGTCCGCCACACTTTGCGCCCGGTGCTCGGAAAGGCCCTGGTTGTAAGCCGTCGAGCCAACACTATCGGTATGCCCAGCAACCTTGACACCAATCAGGTTGGCACTGGTCAAACGATTACTGACATCCGCCAGCAAGTCCTTAGCTTGCGCGGTCAACTCAGCTGAATCGAAGGCAAACAGCACATTGCCCAGATCACTCAGGACTATCACCTCGTCCTGCGCAACGGGAATCGGCTCTTGCGCTGCTGCAACCGGATACTGCGGGAGGGGGCAACCATTGGGATTTACCGGAGTGTTGGGCGGGGTATCCGGACAGGTATCACGGCGGTCAAAGACGCCATCGGCGTCGGCGTCACCGTCTTGTGCGTAACAGACCAAGCCGCCAGTCAGCGCACCGATCGCAGCACCACCGGCTGCCCACGCTGAACTTTCAATTGCGCCCAGGCCGCCACCGGTCAAGCCGCCAATCACACTACAAATGGGCCAGTTCCCTTGGTTAAGCACCGCATCTCCCGTACTGGAAGTCGAGGCGCAACCAGAAAGAACACTGCTGACCAGAAGAAGGGGTACCGCAGCCCGTGAGAGTAGCGTCCTCATGGTGGGAATCTCCTGAGTCACCGGCGAATACCGGTAACTCAGGAGTAAAGACCCGCCGCCCAGGTTGCACAAGCCATACCCCAAGCGGCGCGGACCTCTGGTTACGGCTGGGCTTCGACCTCCGCTTCTACGCGACGGTTAATGGCCCGACCTTCAGAGGTAGCGTTATCCGCAACCGGTCTGGATTCGCCGTAACCGACCGCGTTAACACGCTCGCCGCCTACACCGTACTGATTAACCAGTACTTCACGCACGGCATTGGCACGACGCTCCGACAGCTTCTGGTTGTAAGCGTCAGTACCGACGGAGTCGGTGTGACCTTCAACAGTGGTGGAAGTGGCTGGGTACTGGCTCATGAAGTCAGCCAGGCTCTTGATGTCGCCATAGCTTTCTTCTTTGACTTTCGACTTGTCGAAGTCGAACTTCACGTCCAACTCGACGCGCACCGGTACGGCAGGCTCAGGCTCAGGGGCTGGGGGAACTTCCTCCATGACGACAGCCACTTCCTCGCCCTCACCATGTACCCAGCAATAGGCCGCAGCCGTGCCTGCACCAACCACTGCGCCCCAACCTGCCCAGGTACTGCTCTCGATGGCGCCCAATGCGGCGCCGCCCACGCCCCCGACCGCCGCACAGGTCGGCCAGTCGGTCTTTTGCACGCCGGCACAACCGGTCAAAGCGCCGGTCAACAAAATCAGGGGTAATGCAGTCCTTGTGATGCTCATATGCAAAGTCTCCTCATAGGATCGGCCCAAACCGACACTCTGGAAGTAAAGACGGTACCTTTAAAATCCGCCAGCACTAGGCCGTATCGCCACACCGCGCTAGTCTCCTCAGACTTGATCGAGGATTTTCGATGACTGACAGTTTTTCTTCTCGCACCCCGCAACAAGCGCTGGCCGCCCTGCTTGATCGCTATGCACCCAATCGCTTGTTGCTAGTCGGTGCCAGCGGCCTGCCCGCACTGGAGGCCTTTCAAGACGCGCACCCGGAGAGCCAACTTGCCCACGCGGCTGCCGGCCCGCTCCCTGCAGACCTGGCCGCCCAGCGCTTCGACCTGGCACTGATCGCCGACTGCCTGGAGCACCTACCCAAACGCACCGGCCTGGAATTGCTCGGTGGCATTCGCAACCTCAATGCTAGCCGCCTGGCCGTACTGGTCGATCTCAACGCCTGTGGCTGGCAAGACACCGATTTCTTCGCCCTCGCCCTGCAAGCCAGTGAACGTTTCCAACGTGAAGAACAGACCTTGACCTTGTTCACCTACGATCTGCGCGAATACAAACAGGTACCCGACTGGCTGAACGCCAAGTTCTGGGCTAACCCGCAAAACTTCGGCAAGTACTGGTGGTAAGCCCATGACTCCGGCCTGCCCCTGCGGCAGTGGCAACCACTTGGACGAATGCTGCGGGCGTTACCACACCGGCATACCTGCGCCAAGCGCCGAGACCCTTATGCGCTCGCGCTACAGCGCCTACGTGCTGGGCCTGATCGACTACCTGGTGGCGACCACCCTACCCGCACAGCAGGCCGAGCTGGATACGGCCGCCATGCGGGCCTGGAGCGCGCAAAGCACCTGGCTCGGCCTCGAGGTGGAAAGCGCCGAAGTGCACGGCGGCAAGCCCGAACATGCCTTCGTCACCTTCACCGCCCGCTGGCACGACAGCAGCGGCGAACACACTCACCGGGAACATTCGGGCTTCGTGCAGAACAGCGACCGCTGGTACTTCATCGACTCCACCGTAGCATTCAAGGCCGGGCGCAATGATCCCTGCCCCTGCGCAAGCGGGTTGAAGTTCAAGAAGTGTTGTGCCGGGTTCGTGTAAGCGGCTGACGCCCGCACTGCGCGCGGGCTTTGACTGAGCAGAATCAGCGAGGCCCGCAGATCCGGGCCTCGCTGTTTTATTCCTGCAGTTTCAGATGCGAGGTGTCCGGCGGTGGGCTCGCGGGGCCAGCTTTGGCCTGGCCCATGTCACTCCCCGCCGGAGCCAGACTGAACTGCGACAAATCGACCCTCGGCGCCACCGGCTCAGGCTTGTCATCCTGCAGATCGACACCCAGCGGGGCGATGCCAAAATCCGGCGCCTCGACATCGACGAAAGCCGCCATGTATTCATCGCGCGGCGCCACAACCAGTCGACGAGGCTCGCCGGCGCTGGGCGTCGCGGCGGCGACAGCTGGCGCAGCCTGGTAAGACGGCGGCGCGGCCAACTCGATTTCTTCGATCTCGACGTCCATGGATTGCACATCCACCAACGCACCGGCACGTTCCAGAGTCGCCCGATATTTCTCGGCAGCGGCGGCATCCAGGTTGTTCTTGATCACCAGTCGGCGCCCGGAAAACAGCAAGGCGATGCGCTGGGCATCCGCCTGGAACAGCTTGGCCAGATTGGCTTTGACCAGTTCCAACTGGGCACCTGGCAGCAACTGCCCGGAAAAAGCGATCTCGTAGCGACTCATGGTCACACTCCTGTCCGAGTTAGCCTTCAGTATGGCGTAGGTTTTTTCCCATAAACAACAAGTTGCAGCCAAGCAGTGGCTTATTACACACTGGGTCGTCGAACGGAGCATTGGAATGCTGTACCAGGCGAAAATGATAAAAATTATCAGCCTATTGATGTTTTTTGGCCTGTTTTCAGGCCTCGCAGGATGTTCCACCTGGCTGACAGGTGACTTTAAGGACCCGGATGTCCGCCTCATCAAAGTTGATGTCATCAAAGCTAAGCTGCTGGAGCAACAGTTTGTCCTGCGCTTTCGCATCGACAACCCTAACTCCGTGAGCCTGCCTGTCCGCGGTCTGGACTACAGCCTGTACTTGAACGAACTGAAGCTGGCCGAAGGCGAGTCCGACGTCTGGTTCACCGTACCCGCCAATGGCCACCAGGTCTTCGAGGTACCGGTGCGTACCAACCTCTGGCGCCACCTGAAAACCATCGTCAAGCTACTGGAGCAACCCGACCAGCCGATCCGCTATCGCTTACAAGGCGAAGTGAAAACCGGCCTGCTGTTCGGGCGCAGCGTGCACCTGAAGCGAAATGGCGAGATAATTCCCGGCGATCTTATTCCGGAGTAACGCCTCATGAGCCAAGAACCCCACACCCACGGTCCCGATTGCCAGCACGAACATGACCACGATCATCATCACGGCCACGTGCATGGCCCCGACTGCAACCACGGCCACCAAGAGCCGGTACGCAATGCGCTGAAAGACGTGGGCCGGAATGATCCCTGCCCCTGCGGCAGTGCGAAAAAATTCAAGAAGTGTCACGGCGCCTGATCCGCCGCCAGTTCTTCCACCAGGCCCGCCGAATGCGGGCCTGGTGGTTTATACGCCGCAGAGAAGACTCCCTACGCGAGTAAACGCGGTTTCGCGCCGATCCAGCCGCGGCCAAGCAGTAAACCGGCAATAAAGCCGCACCGCACGCTCGTCGCCGCTTGCGCGGCGGCAGACGCCTCACTAACGTAGCGCCTGCCCAATGCCATCCCCCGCAGGAGCTTCACGCCATGGCCTCGCCAGCCTTTCAGCGCTTCCTTCCCCGTTTCGCTGCCACCGCGCTCACCGCCATGCTCAGCCTGAGCGGCTGCCAGAGTTGGCTGGACAGCCACTATGCCGACAGCCTGCCGTCCACCTCCGGCATCCAGCCGGTGAAAGGCCTGGCGCAGAGCGTATCGATCCGCCGCAACGCCCTCGGCATGCCGCTGATCGAAACCACCACCTTCCATGACGCGCTGTTCGCCCTCGGCTATGTGCATGCCGGCGACCGCCTGAGCCAGATGGTCGGCATGCGCCTGATGGCCGAAGGACGCCTGGCCGAGATGGTCGGCCCCGGCGCTCTGGAGATCGACCGCTTTATGCGTACGGTGAACCTCAAGCAAAGCGCCGAGGTGCTCTACAAGAATGCCTCGCCGCGGATGAAGAAGTTCTTCGAGGTCTATGCCCGCGGGATCAACGCCTACCTGTTCCGCTACCAGGACAAGCTGCCGATGGATCTGGCCGAGTCTGGCTACAAGCCGGCCTATTGGAAGCCGGAAGACTCGGTGCTGGTGTTCTGCCTGATGAACTTCGGCTTGGCGGTGAACCTGCAGGAAGAAATCGCCTCCCTGGTGCTGGCGCAGAAAGTCGGCACCGACCAACTGGCCTGGCTGACGCCGAGTTACCCGGACGAACCGCTGCCGTTCGAGGAAGCGGAAAAACTCAAGGGGCTGGCCCTCAGCGGGCAGATCCAGGGCCTGAGTGCGGTCAACGCCGCCGCCAGCCAGATCGCCAAACTCGACATGCTCGGTGTCGCGGCGTCGAATAACTGGGCCATCGCCCCGCAACGTAGCCGCAGCGGCAAAAGCCTGCTGGCCAACGACACGCATCTGCCGATTGCCATGCCCTCGGCCTGGAACTTCGTACAGATCCGCGCACCGAAATTCCAGGCCGCCGGCGTCTCCATCGCCGGCGTCCCTGCCGTGGTCGCCGGCTTCAACGGCAAGCTGGCCTGGGGCATGACCATGGTCATGGGCGACAACCAGGACCTGTTCCTGGAGAAGATCAAACGCCAGGGCAGCCGGCTCTATTACCAGGCCGACGGCAACTGGCAGCCGGCGCGCGAACGTCAGGAAACCTTCTTTATCAAAGGCCAGCGCCCAATCCGCGAAACCATCTTCGAAACCCGCCATGGCCCTCTGTTGAACAGTGTGCTCGGTGAACGCAAGCACCTGCTGCAACCCCTGCAGCTGGCCAGCGGCTACGGCCTGGCGCTGCAAAGCGCGCAATTGGAGGGCGATCGAACCCTCGATGCCTTCTTCAATCTGTCCCGCGCGCAGTCGGTCGAGCAGGCCTTCGAGGCCACTCGGGAAATCCGTGCCATCCCCTTGAACCTGGTGTTCGCCGATGCCCAGCACATCGGCTGGCAAGTCACCGGGCGCTATCCCAATCGCCGCGCCGGAGTCGGCTTGCTGCCCTCGCCCGGCTGGGATGGCCAATATGACTGGGATGGCTACGCCGACCCGATGCTCCACCCCTACGACCAGGACCCGCCGCAAGGCTGGCTCGGCACCGCCAACCACCGCACAGTGCCGCGCGGCTATGGCATACAGCTATCCAACTCCTGGTATTACCCGGAACGTGCCGAGCGGATTGCGCAACTGGCCGGCGGCGGCAAACACGACAGCCAAAGCATGATCGCCATGCAGTACGACCAAAAATCGCTATTCGTCGGCAAGCTGCAAAGCCTATTCGAAGCGCCCGGCATGGCCCAGCCGCTGCAAGAAGCCATAGACGCCCTGCCCGCTGCCGAGCGCGCGAAAGCCCGCGAAGCCTACAGCCGGCTGATGGCCTTCGACGGCACGCTGACCGCCAACTCTGCGGATGCGGCGCTGTATGAGGCCTTCCTGCAGGAAAGCGCGCGGCAGACCTTCCTCGACGAACTGGGCCCGGAAACCAGCCCAGCTTGGCAAGCGCTAGTCGAGACCGCCGACCTCTCCTACTCGGCACAGTCCGACCATCTGCTCGGCCGCGAGGACAGCCCATTCTGGGATGACCTGAAAACCGCGCAAAAGGAAGACAAACCGGCCATCCTCGCCCGCAGCCTGGTCGCCGCCGTGAGCTTCTGCGAAGCCAAACTCGGGGCGGACCGCAACGCCTGGCAGTGGGGCAAACTGCACAGCTACACCTGGGTCACAGAAACCACCCAGATGGCGAAATACCTGAGCAGTAGCGACAGGGCCGGCATCAATGCGATCAAGGGCTACCTCGACCGCGGCCCCTACCCGGCCGGCGGCGATCACAGCACCTTGAACGTCGCGGCCTACCACTGGGGTGAAGACTTCGACACCTGGCTGATCCCGGCCATGCGCATCGTCGTCGACTTCGGCCGCGCCGAGCCGATGATCGGGCTGAACAGCAGCGGCCAGTCCGGCAACCCGGCCAGCCCGCACTACGCCGATGGCATCGACGCCTGGTTGAAGGGTCACTACATGAGCTTCCCGTTCCAATCAGAGAACCTGGACAAGACCTACGGCAGCAAGCGCCTGCTGCTGACGCCGGGCAAATGATGACCGTTCGTCGACCAGTGCTGAACTAATCTCTCAGCGGTTCGCTCTGAGTAAGTGGACTTACTCCATAGATCTTTTTAAGGGCACCTTCGGGCGCCCTTTCTTTTGCCCGCGCCAAAGCCGCTTGAGCATGCCCCGAGGCCACGCACTGCGCCCGGAACGCTCGATACTGGCTAAATTGCATCAACCTTGAACTTTCCCGGCATAGGCCACTCAGAACCTATGCATCGTTTGCTTCTCCGGGCGCCAAGTTAGGCGCCTATTTTTTTGCCTGGCGTTTGCTGCCTGGAACGGCTCCAACACCGCCGGCCTCTCACGGCCAACGGCAAACAAGGCCCCTGGCCTTTGCAACAGCCATGAAAAAGCCGGGCAAATGCCCGGCTTTTTTATGCGCTTCGAACCTCAGGCCTTCGGCAGGGTAACGCCCAGTTGGCCCTGGTACTTGCCGCCGCGATCCTTATAGGACACCTCACAGACTTCATCGGATTCGAAGAACAACATCTGCGCCACACCTTCGTTAGCGTAGATCTTCGCCGGCAGCGTGGTGGTGTTGGAGAACTCCAGGGTGACGTGGCCTTCCCACTCCGGTTCCAGCGGCGTCACGTTAACGATGATGCCGCAACGGGCGTAGGTGCTTTTGCCCAGGCAGATGGTCAGCACGTCGCGCGGAATCCGGAAAAACTCCACGGTGCGCGCCAGCGCGAAGGAGTTTGGCGGGATGATGCAGACGTCGCTCTTGACGTCGACGAAGCTCTTCTCATCGAAGTTCTTCGGGTCGACTGTGGCCGAGTTGATGTTGGTGAACACCTTGAATTCGTCGGCGCAACGTACGTCGTAACCGTAGCTGGACACCCCATAGGAGATCAGCCGCTCGGCGCCTTCACCGCGCACCTGGCGCTCGACGAAGGGTTCGATCATCCCGTGCTCTTGGGCCATGCGGCGAATCCATTTATCCGATTTGATGCTCATGGCGGGGTGTCCTGAATAGCAATTGGTGAAAAAGTGAGCGCATCTTACCGGGAGGCAAGGCAGCGGGCAAAGGTCTGGGCTCTTGCTCCCTCGGGGAGAGAGCAAGAGGTGAGGAAAAAGCGCGGTAGCTCCGCTTGCAATCCACCGCGCCCCTCACCCGCCCTGGCGTGCACCTTTCCCCGGTGGGCGTCTCAATCGTCGCTGATGCTGATAGTCGGCATCACCGTTGCACTCTGCTCGCTCTGGGCAATGCGCGCGCCGACGCAGCGCGCGGCTTCCTGATACAGCATGGCGATCTGGCTCTCCGGATCGGCGATGGTGGTCGGCTTGCCACCATCGGACTGCATACGGATGGCCATCGACAGCGGCAAGGAGGCCAGCAAATCCACGCCGTACTGCGCCGCCAGCTTCTCGCCACCGCCCTCACCGAACAGGTGCTCGGCATGCCCGCAGTTGGAGCAGATGTGCACGGCCATGTTCTCGACCACCCCGAGCACCGGGATGTTGACCTTGCGGAACATTTCCACACCCTTGCGTGCATCCAGCAGGGCCAGGTCCTGCGGGGTGGTGACTATCACCGCGCCGGCCACCGGCACTTTTTGCGCCAGGGTCAGCTGGATATCACCGGTGCCAGGCGGCATGTCGACGACGAGATAGTCCAGATCGCCCCAGGCGGTCTGGGTCACCAGTTGGATCAAGGCACCGGACACCATCGGCCCGCGCCAGACCATGGGCGTGTTGTCATCGGTGAGGAAGGCCATCGACATGACTTCGACGCCATGGGCCTTGATCGGCACGAACCACTTCTGATCCTTGACCTGCGGGCGGGTGCCTTCCGGGATGCCGAACATGATGCCCTGACTCGGGCCGTAGATATCCGCATCGAGGATGCCGACCTTGGCGCCTTCGCGAGCCAGCGCCAGCGCCAGATTGGCCGCGGTGGTGGACTTGCCCACCCCGCCTTTGCCGGAAGCCACGGCTATCACGTTTTTCACGTTGGCCAAGGCCGGCACTTGGGCCTGGGCCTTGTGCGCGGCGATGACAGAGTCGATTTGCACCGTGGCCTTGGCTACCCCATCGAGGTTTTCCAGGGCCATGGAAAGCATCTGCGCCCAACCGCTTTTAAACAGACCGGCGGCATAACCCAACTCCAACCGCACGCTGACCTGCTCGCCGTTAATGGCGATATCGCGCACACAGCCGGCGCTGACCGGGTCCTGGTTCAAATGCGGGTCGGTGTACTGGCGCAGCGCGGCTTCCACTGCTTGACGGGTAATCGTGGACATAAGGAAATCCTGACGGGCATAAAACAGATGGGCGCTATCCTACTCCAGGCACCCCGTTCGCGCATAAGCCCCCACCGGCTGTGAAGCGCAAAACGAAAAGCAGCTGCACCGCCGCTATCGCCCATAAGCTGAATAGGCGCAAGGTCAGCGAACCTCTACGGATGAAAAAAACCCGCCGGGCCTTTATAGTGGCCGACCTCCGTTTCACTCAGATCAGTAGCCGAGCCCCATGTCCGAGCCCCGCAAGATTCTCGTCACCAGCGCCCTGCCCTACGCCAACGGTTCCATTCACCTTGGCCATATGCTCGAGTACATCCAGACCGATATCTGGGTGCGCTTCCAGAAGCACCGCGGCAACCAATGCGTGTACGTCTGCGCGGACGACGCCCACGGTTCGGCGATCATGCTCCGCGCCGAGAAGGAAGGGATCAGCCCGGAACAGCTGATCGATAACGTCAAGGCCGAGCACAGCGCCGACTTTGCCAGCTTCCTGGTGAACTTCGACAACTTCCACTCGACCCACTCGGACGAAAACCGCGAGCTGTCGAGCCTGATCTACACCCGCTTGCGCGATGCCGGGCATATCGCCACCCGGGCGATCACCCAGTATTTCGACCCGGAAAAGCAGATGTTCCTGGCCGACCGCTTCATCAAGGGCACCTGCCCGAAATGCGCGGCAGAGGACCAGTACGGCGACAACTGCGAGAAATGCGGCGCCACTTACGCCCCGACCGACCTGAAAGACCCGAAATCGGCGATCTCCGGCGCCACCCCGGTGCTCAAGGAGTCGCAGCACTTCTTCTTCAAGCTGCCCGACTTCGACGCCATGCTGAAAAGCTGGACCCGCAGCGGCACCCTGCAGGACGCCGTGGCGAACAAGATCGCCGAATGGCTGGATTCCGGCCTGCAGGAGTGGGACATCTCCCGCGATGCGCCCTACTTCGGCTTCGAGATCCCCGGCGAGCCGGGCAAGTACTTCTACGTCTGGCTGGACGCGCCGATCGGCTATATGGCCAGCTTCAAGAACCTCTGCGCACGGCGCCCGGAACTGGATTTCGACGCGTACTGGAGCAAGGATTCGACCGCCGAGCTGTACCACTTCATCGGCAAGGACATCGTCAACTTCCACGCCCTGTTCTGGCCGGCGATGCTCGAAGGCGCGGGCTACCGCAAGCCGACCGGGATCAACGTGCACGGTTACCTGACCGTGAACGGGCAGAAAATGTCCAAGTCCCGCGGCACCTTTATCAAGGCCCGTACCTACCTGGACCACCTGTCGCCGGAATACCTGCGCTACTACTACGCGGCCAAGCTCAGCCGCGGCGTCGACGACCTGGACCTGAACCTCGAAGACTTCGTGCAGAAGGTCAACTCCGACCTGGTCGGCAAGGTCGTCAACATTGCCAGCCGTTGCGCCGGTTTTATCCATAAGGGCAACGCCGGAGTGCTGGTCGATGTCAACGCGGAGCCTGCGCTGACCGAGGCCTTCCTCGCCGCCGCCCCGAGCATCGGCGAGGCCTATGAGGCCCGCGACTTTGCCCGCGCCATGCGCGAGATCATGGGCCTGGCCGACCGCGCCAACGCCTGGATCGCCGACAAGGCGCCGTGGTCCCTGGCCAAACAGGAAGGCCAGCAGGACGAAGTGCAGGCCGTCTGCGCCTTGGGCATCAACCTGTTCCGTCAGTTGGTGATCTTCCTCAAGCCGGTGCTGCCGAACCTGGCCAGCAATGCCGAGGCGTTCCTCAATGTCGCGCCGCTGACCTGGGCCGACCACAAGACCCTGCTGGCCAACCACCAGTTGAACGCCTTCCAGCCGCTGATGACCCGCATCGACGCCGCGGCCGTCGCCGCCATGACCGACGCCTCGAAAGAAGACCTGGCCGCAACCGAAGCCGACGCCTCACAACAGCAGGGCAACGGCGAACTGGCGAAAGACCCGCTGGCAGCGGAAATCGAGTTCGACACCTTCGCCGCCGTCGACCTGCGCGTGGCGCTGATCGTCAAGGCCGAACACGTGGACGGTGCCGACAAGCTGCTGCGCCTGACCCTGGATATCGGCGACGAACAACGCAACGTGTTCGCCGGCATCAAGAGCGCCTACAAGGACCCGGCCCAACTGGAAGGCCGCCTGACCGTGATGGTCGCCAACCTCAAGCCGCGTAAGATGCGTTTCGGCATGAGCGAAGGCATGGTCATGGCCGCCGGCCCTGGTGGCGAGGAAATCTACCTGCTCAGCCCGGACAACGGCGCCAAGCCGGGACAGCGGGTCAAGTAAGTTGGCTTTTCGTAGGAGCGAGCTTGTGACCCACATGGATGTGGGAAATGCGGCAAGCCGTTCCTACAGCCAGCATCGGCCGATTACCACTTTCTCGACCCTTCGCCGATAATTCACCCATCTCACTCAACGGGCTCTGCGTACGGTCATGACCGAACTCTTCCTCGCCCTGATCGGCGCAGTACTGGTCAACAACCTCCTCCTCATCCTGCCCGCCGGTGCCGATGCGTTGCGTACCCGGCGCGTGCGGCTGCTGGGCCCGGCCAGCGCCCTGCTGATCCTGCTCGCTACGCCGCTGGCGTGGTTGCTGCAAAGCCTGCTGCTGGAGCCACTCGAGCTCAGCTATCTGCGACTCTTCGTACTCATGCCACTGCTGGCGCCGCTCGCCTGGCTGAGCCTAAGGGTCTTGGCGCGCCTGCGCCCGCAACTGCCCCAGGACGGGCTCTGGCCACTGCTGCTCGGTAACGGCGCAGCCCTGGCCGCGATGCTGCTGGCCAGCCAGCCGGCAGCAAGCTTTGCCCTGGCGCTGGCCCTTGGTCTCGGCGGCGGCCTGGGCTTCTGGCTGGCACTGGCGCTGTTCACCGACCTGCTGGAGCGCATCGAACAAGCCGATATACCCGAGCCATTCAAGGGGGCGCCCATCGCCTTGATCGCCGCCGGTCTGATGGGCCTGGCCTTTCTTGGCTTCAACGGGCTCGGTTTCAATGGGTTCGGTCTCAATGGACTAGGTGCGCCATGAGCAGCCTGATCCGCATCGAAGCCATAGACGCGCTGCTGCCGCAGACCCAGTGCGGCAAGTGCGGCCACCCCGGCTGCAAACCCTACGCCCGGGCGATTGCCGAGGGTGAGGCGATCAACAAGTGCCCGCCCGGCGGCGTCGCGACCATCCAGGCGCTGGCCGAACTGCTGGATGTGCCAGTGCTGCCGCCAGAGATTGCGCCGATTGCGCCGCAGATTGCCTTTATCCGCGAGGCCGAATGCATCGGCTGCACCAAGTGCATCCAGGCCTGCCCGGTGGATGCCATAGTCGGCGCGGCCAAGCAGATGCACACCGTGCTAGTCGACGAATGCACCGGCTGCGAACTCTGCGTCGCACCCTGCCCGGTGGACTGCATCGATATCCTGCCGCTGCCCGAACCTGAGGCTCAGGCCCAACGCCAGCGCGCCGACCAGTTCCGCCTGCGCTTCGAAACCCATCAGGCCCGACTGGAACGGGAAGAGGCGCGCAAACAGGCTGAACGTCAGGCCCGCGTCGAGCGCGCCGCGCAGCCCCAGACGCAGCAGAGCGCAGGAGCGAGCGACCCGGTGCAAGCGGCGATCGAGCGGGTCAAGGCGCAGAAGGCCGCAGCCGGCACCCTGACCGACCAGCAGAAACGCTTGAAGATCGAGGCCGCCATGGCCCAGGTCGCGCTAAGCAAGGCCGAAAAGCAGCTGGCGACCCATGGTACGCCGGCGCTCGAGGCCCAGGTCGCCGAGCTGCGCGCAGCCGCCGTCGCGGCGCAGGCGGCCCTGCAAGCGGCCTCACCGGCAGCGCCCGCCAGCGCCGATGAGGCCGCGCTGAAAAAGGCCAAAATCGCCCTCGCCGTCCGCCGCACCGAGCTGAAAAGCGCCGAACGCAACGGTGTCGAGGAAACCGAACTGATGCGTCTGCGCGCCGCCCTGAGTGACGCCGAGCAGGCGCTGCACGCGGCTGAGGAAGCCAGCGGCAAGCCGCCGCCGGAGCTGGTGCGAATCGACAAGCAACCGGTCGATACCCGCCTGCGCGCACTCAAGACCGAACTGGCCTACGCCCGCGCCGAGGTGAGCAAACTGGAACGCCGCAGCGAGGCCGATGCGGATGCCCTGACCAAGGCCAGGGCCCGGCTGGCCGAGGCCGAGCGGCAGTTGCATGAATACGCCCCGGTATAACCCGGCTTGGGGCCGCGGCTGGCTAGCCTTGGGCGCCGAATGCTGGGCATCGCCAACCTATGGCGAGGCGACAGAGTGAGCGGCCTCCCCCGCTTCGACCCGCGCCCCAGCATGCAGCTGGTGCTGCTGGCCTGCCTGCCCGGCGCGCTGGCGCTGCTCTGGCAATACGGTTGGGGCAGCCTGCTGCAACTGCTGTTGGCCCTGGCCGCCGCCCTCGCCTGCGAAGCTCTGGTGCGCCAGTTGCGCCACCAACCACTCGACAACGCGCACGCCCTGTTCGGCATCGGCGCCTTCGCCGAAGGCAGCGCGCTGGTCAGCGCCACCCTGCTGGCCCTGGCGCTGCCGCCCTACGCGCCCTGGTGGCTGACCCTGGCCGCCAGCGCCTTCGCCATCCTGTTCGGCAAGGCGCTGTTCGGTGGCTTCGGGCAGAACCCGTTCAACCCGGCGATGCTCGGCTATGCCTTCGTCCTGGTGGCCTTCCCGGTGCAGATGAGCCAGTGGCCGGCGCCCGGTAGCGGCCATGGCCTGCTGGCGGCGCTGCAACAGGTGTTCGACCTCGGTTCCGGGCTGGTGGATGGCTGGAGCCAGGCGACGGCACTGGACAGTCTCAAGCACAACGACCGCCTGACCATCGACGAGCTGTTCGCCGCTCACCCGGCGTTCGGTCATTTCGGCGGACGCGGGACGGAATGGGTCAACCTGGCCTTCCTGCTCGGCGGCCTGTTTCTAGTGCAGCAGCGGGTAATCCGCTGGCAGGCGCCGCTGGGCATGCTCGCTGCACTGTTCGTGGTCAGCCTGCTGTGCTGGAACGGCTCGGGCTCGGACTCCAACGGCTCGCCGCTGCTGCACCTATTTTCCGGCGCAACCATGCTCGGCGCCTTCTTTATCGTCACCGAGCCGGTATCCGGCGCCGCCAGCGAGCGGGGCCGCTTGTTGTTCGGCGTCGGCGTCGGGGTACTGGTCTATGTCATCCGTACCTGGGGCGGTTACCCGGACGGCCTGGCCTTCGCCGTGCTGCTGATGAACCTGGCGGTGCCGGCGCTGGAACGGCTGGCCGCGCGCAGTGCGGGAGCCACAGCATGACTAGCCGGCAAGCCGTGACGCTGGCCCTGCTCGCCATCCTTGGTCTGGTTCTGCTGGTCGGCATCCAACAGCTGCTCGCCGAGCGTATCGAGCGCGAACGTCAAGCCGCCGCCGAACGCGCCCTGCTCGACCTGTTGCCGGCCGGCAGCTACGACAACCATCCATTGGCCCGGCGCATCGCCCTGCCGGCCAGCGACCTGCTCGGCCAGCCAGCGCCCGAGTTCGCCTATCTCGCTACCTGGCAAGGCGCACCCAGCGCGCTGTTGCTACCAGCCACGGCGAACGGCTACGAAGGACCGATCCGTCTGCTGCTGGCCATAGGCCCGGATGCCCGACTGCTCGGCGTGAAGGTGCTCGAACAGCGCGAGACGCCCGGCCTCGGCGATCTGACCGCGGCCGACAAGCGCCCCTGGCTGCGTGGATTCGTCGGCAAGTCGCTACGCACCTCGCCCGAGCCGGACTGGCGGGTGCGTGCCGACGGCGGCCAGTTCGATCAGATCGCCGGCGCCACCGTCACCTCACGCGGCGTGGTGAAGGCCGTGCAGCAGGCCTTGAGCTTCTTCGACGCGCACCGGCAGAGCTTGCTGCAAGCCCCTACGGAGAAAGCGCCATGAGGCGCCTACCCGGCACCCCGCTTAGCCTGCTCGGCCTCGCCCCGCTGCTGGGTGCCAGCGATCTGCTGGTCAAGGCACTGGGGCTCGCGCTAGCCGGCCTGCCGGTGCTGGCCGGCTTTGGCCTGTTGCTAGCGCTCGTGCATAAGCGCATTAATGGAACCGCCTATTGGCTGGCCGCGCTGCTGATCGCCTGCACCCTACTCAGCTGCGCCGAACTGCTGATGCAGGCCTTCGCCTTCGAACTGCATCGCGCGCTGGGGCCGTTTCTGGCGCTGCTGATCCTGCCTTGCCTGCAACTCGCCCAGGGCGAACCGCAGCACCCCAGGACTGGCCTGGCACTGGGCCTGGTGTTCGCCCTGAGCGCCCTGCTGCTAGGTACCTTGCGCGAAGCCCTCGGCAGCGGCACGCTGTTCGCCCATATGGACTGGCTGTTCGGCCAGAACGCCACCCATTGGCAACTCGGCCTGGCCCAGTTCAGCGGCCTCCAGCTGTTCACCCACGCGCCCGGCGCCTTTATCCTGCTCGGCCTGTTGCTGGCAGCCGGACGCCACCTCTTCACCGTGAAAACCGACCACTGATGAACGCTGCCAAACGCAAAGAAATTTTCCGCCGCTTGCATGAAGACAACCCAGAACCCAAGACCGAGCTGGCCTACTCGTCACCGTTCGAGCTGCTGATCGCGGTGATTCTGTCCGCGCAAGCGACCGATGTCGGCGTCAACAAAGCCACCGCCAAACTCTACCCGGTAGCCAATACCCCTGAAGCCATCTATGCCCTCGGCGTCGAAGGCTTGAGCGAGTACATCAAGACCATCGGCCTGTTCAACAGCAAGGCGAAGAATGTCATCGAAACCTGCCGCCTGCTGATCGAACGGCATGACAGCCAGGTGCCGCAAACCCGCGAAGAGCTGGAAGCCCTACCCGGCGTCGGGCGCAAGACCGCCAATGTGGTGCTCAACACCGCCTTCCGCCAACTGACCATGGCGGTGGACACGCATATTTTCCGCGTCAGCAACCGCACCGGCATCGCCCCCGGCAAGAATGTGCAGGAGGTGGAAAAACAGCTGATGAAGTTTGTCCCCAAAGAATTCCTGCTCGACGCGCACCATTGGCTGATCCTGCATGGCCGCTATGTGTGCCAGGCCCGCAAGCCACGCTGCGGCAGCTGCCGTATCGAAGATCTGTGCGAATACCAGCACAAGACCTCTGACGATTGAGCCGCTATTGCTTCACCTCGTGTAGCAATTGAAAAAATCTTTTTTACCCGCCTAAGATTTGCCGCTATAAGGTGCGCAAATGGCCCTTGTAGCCGGGAGTAAACGTCATGAGCACTAGCAAAGAAGACCTGGAACTCGACGAAGACGTTGGCACCGATGAGGCGGATGATGCGGCCGAGACTCCGGTTGAAGTCGCCAAAACCAATCTGACCAAGCGGCGCATCATCGACAACCTCTTGGAAGAGCGTCGCCTGCACAAACAACTGGCCGAATACGACTTCGATCTGTAATCGCCCCATGAAAAAGCCCCGCGATGCGGGGCTTTTTCATTCACGCCAGGCACGGCCTTGGCCGCGCCGGCTTGACAGAACACAGCCGCTCAATCACCGCGGTGCGGTGACAACAGCTCGATCTTGTAACCATCCGGATCTTCGATAAAGGCCAAGAGGCTGCTGCCGTGCTTCATCGGCCCCGGCTCGCGGGTGATCTTGCCGCCTCGCGCGCGGATGTCTTCGCAGGCCTTGTAGACATCGTCGACTTCCAGCGCGATATGCCCATAGCCGCTACCCAGTTCGTATTGCTCGACGCCCCAGTTCTGGGTCAGCTCGATCACGCTATTCTCGGCTTCGTTGCCGTAACCGACGAATGCCAGGGTGAATTGACCCTCCGGATAATCTTTGCGGCGCAGCAGGGTCATGCCCAGCACCTCGGTGTAGAAGGCGATGGACTTATCCAGATCGCCGACGCGCAGCATGGTGTGCAGCAGTCTCATCAGGTTTCTCCTTATTCGGTGCCGCTGGTGACGGTCGCAGAAACGAACAACCCCGGCGCTTGGCCGGGGTTGTGTGGTCAGGCTCAGGCTGTTCAGCTTATCAGAACAGCTTGCGACCTTTGTTGGCAGCGATGCGCATGCGCAAGGCGTTCAGCTTGATAAAGCCAGCCGCATCGGCCTGATTGTAGGCGCCGGCATCGTCCTCGAAGGTGGCGATGTTGGCGTCGAACAGCGACTCATCGGACTTGCGCCCGGTGACGATGACGTTGCCTTTGTAGAGCTTCAGACGTACCACACCATTAACGTGGGCCTGCGAGGCGTCGATCATCTGTTGCAGCATCAGACGCTCAGGGCTCCACCAGTAGCCGGTGTAGATCAGGCTGGCGTACTTGGGCATCAACTCGTCTTTTAGGTGCGCGACTTCGCGGTCCAGGGTGATCGATTCGATGGCGCGGTGGGCGCGCAGCATGATGGTGCCGCCGGGCGTCTCGTAGCAGCCGCGCGACTTCATGCCGACGTAACGGTTCTCGACTATGTCGAGGCGACCGATACCGTTCTCGCCGCCGATCTTGTTCAGCGTCGCCAGCACAGTCGCCGGGCTCATTTCGACACCGTCGAGGGCAACGATGTCGCCGTTGCGGTAAGTCAGTTCGAGGTAGGTCGGCACGTCCGGCGCATTTTCCGGCGACTTGGTCCAACGCCACATGTCCTCTTCGTGCTCGGTCCAGGTGTCTTCCAGCACGCCGCCTTCATAGGAGATGTGCAGCAGGTTGGCGTCCATGGAGTACGGCGATTTTTTCTTGCCGTGGCGCTCGATCGGGATCGCGTGCTTCTCGGCGTAATCCATCAGTTTCTCGCGTGAGAGCAGATCCCACTCACGCCAGGGGGCGATGACTTTTACGCCCGGCTTCAGGGCATAGGCACCTAACTCGAAACGCACCTGGTCGTTGCCCTTGCCGGTCGCACCATGGGAAATGGCATCGGCGCCGGTTTCGTTGGCGATCTCGATCAAACGCTTGGCGATCAGCGGGCGGGCGATAGAGGTACCGAGCAGGTACTCGCCTTCGTAAACGGTGTTGGCGCGGAACATCGGATAGACGAAGTCGCGCACGAACTCTTCGCGCAAGTCGTCGATGTAGATTTCCTTGACGCCCATGGCCTGCGCCTTGGCGCGTGCCGGCTCAACTTCTTCGCCTTGGCCGAGATCCGCGGTGAAAGTCACCACTTCACATTGATAGGTATCTTGCAGCCACTTGAGAATCACCGAAGTGTCGAGGCCGCCGGAATACGCCAGGACAACCTTCTTTACGTCCGCCATGCCATCACTCCACGGGGTTGTACGGAAAACCCGTGATTCTACTGCTCGCGCCGGCTGATTTACAGAGGCGCGACGGCTTGTGATGACGAAGCGACAGAACCTGTCGTCGCTGCGACCGCTAAAGCAGGATCAGGAGGTAGAGGCGGAACCTGGCTTGCTCGCCAGCACGCCGAACGAACTCGCCGGCCCCGAAATCGGTGATGCTTTGCGACAGGCGGCACTCGAATTGATCGCCCTCCACCGTCCATTCAAGCTTTTCCAGACGCGTCTGAACGCTGATGGCCTCGGCTGGCAGGCTGGCGAACAGACCGGGCAAGGCGAGATAACGCTGGCGCCCGACGGGCTCCACAGGAAATAACGGCATGCCTCGGTGCTATCGCTTGAGTCAGGCGAAACTTGATAGCGAGTGCCTGAGAGCGGCTTTTCCGGTAGCATTCCCAGCAGTTTTGCCCGCCTGGAATCCCCCCAATGACCGACCGCCTGACCCTGCTGCGCCCCGACGACTGGCACATCCATCTCCGTGACGGCGCAGTACTGCCGCGTACCGTCGCCGACGTCGCGCGCACCTTTGGCCGCGCCATCATCATGCCGAACCTGGTGCCGCCGGTACGCAATACCGAAGAGGCCGACGCCTACCGCCAGCGCATCCTGGCCGCACGCCCGGCCGGCAGCCGTTTCGAGCCGCTGATGGTGCTTTACCTCACCGACCTCACCAGCGCCGAAGACGTGCGTGCGGCCAAGGCCTCGGGCTTCGTCCACGCCGCCAAACTCTATCCGGCCGGCGCCACCACTAACTCGGACGCTGGCGTCACCAGCGTCGACAAGATCTTCCCTGTGCTGGAAGCCATGGCCGAAGTCGGTCTGCCGCTGCTGGTACACGGCGAGGTCACCCGCGGCGAAATCGATGTATTCGATCGCGAGAAGGTATTTATCGACGAGCAGCTGAGCCGGGTGGTCGAACGTTTCCCGACGCTAAAAGTGGTGTTTGAACACATCACCACCCGCGAGGCCGTGCAGTTCGTCACCGCGGCTTCGGCGAACGTCGGCGCCACCATCACCGCCCATCATCTGCTGTACAACCGCAATCACATGCTGGTTGGCGGTATTCGCCCACACTTCTATTGCCTGCCCATTCTGAAACGCAACGTGCACCAGGAAGCCCTGTTGGATGCGGCGAGCAGCGGCAGCAGCAAGTTTTTCCTCGGCACCGACTCGGCACCACATGCCCAGCACGCCAAGGAAGCCGCCTGCGGTTGTGCCGGCTGCTACACCGCCTATGCCGCCATCGAGCTGTACGCCGAAGCCTTTGAGCAGCGTAACGCGCTGGGCAAGCTGGAAGCCTTCGCCAGCCAGCACGGCCCGGACTTCTATGGTCTGGCGCGCAGCACCGAGACTATTACCCTGGTTCGTGAAGAATGGACCGCCCCGACTAGCTTGCCGTTCGGCGAGCAAAGCGTAATCCCGCTGCGCGCCGGTGAAAAACTGCGCTGGCGCCTGCTGGAGCAAAACACGTGAGCGACGATAACTACGACGACGAACAGGAAGGTCACGGCGGCGGTGGCAACTCACGCCACCCCATGGCCCAGCGCTTTCGTGGCTATCTGCCGATAGTCGTCGACGTCGAGACCGGCGGCTTCAACTGCGCTACCGACGCCTTGCTGGAAATTGCCGCCGTCACCGTTGGCATGGACGAAAAAGGCTTCCTCTTCCCCGAGCACACCTATTTCTTCCGGGTCGAGCCGTTCGCGGGCGCCAATATCGAAGCCGCCGCACTGGAGTTCACCGGCATCAAGCTCGACCACCCGCTACGCATGGCCGTGAGTGAGGAAGCCGCCCTGACCGACATCTTCCGGGGCATCCGCAAGGCGCTGAAAGCCAACGGTTGCAAGCGTGCCATTCTGGTCGGGCATAACAGCAGCTTCGACCTGGGCTTCCTCAACGCGGCGGTCAACCGCAACGATATGAAGCGCAACCCCTTCCACCCCTTCTCCAGCTTCGACACCGCCACCCTCGCCGGCCTCGCCTACGGCCAGACCGTGCTGGCCAAGGCCTGCCAGACCGCCGGCATCGACTTCGACGGCCGTGAAGCGCACTCCGCGCGTTACGACACCGAGAAAACCGCGGAGCTGTTCTGCGGCATCGTCAACCGCTGGAAAGAAATGGGCGGCTGGGAAGACTTCAACGAATAAACGCCCACAAAAAACCCGGCCGAAGCCGGGTTTTTCTTTGACGCGAACAGCCTTACAGCTTGCTGGCGTTCTCAGCCAGATACGAGGCCACGCCTTCAGGCGTGGCGGTCATGCCTTTGTCGCCTTTCTTCCAGTTAGCCGGGCAAACTTCGCCGTGCTCTTCGGTGAACTGCAGAGCATCGATCAGACGCAGCAGTTCGTCCATGTTACGACCCAGCGGCAGGTCGTTGACGATCTGCGAACGCACGACGCCGTTCAGGTCGATCAGGAAGGCACCACGGAACGCCACGCCGTCTGCGGACTCAACGTCGTAGGCCTTGGCGATTTCGTGCTTAACATCGGCGGCCAGGGTGTACTGGACTTGGCCAATGCCGCCCTTGTCCACCGGGGTGTTACGCCAGGCGTTGTGGGTGAAGTGGGAGTCGATGGAGACACCGATCACTTCCACGTTACGCGCTTTGAACTCAGGGATGCGGTGATCCAGAGCGATCAGTTCGGACGGGCAAACGAAGGTGAAGTCCAGTGGGTAGAAAAAAACCAGACCGTATTTGCCTTTGATTGCCGAGGACAAGCTGAAGCTGTCAACGATCTCGCCATTACCCAGCACCGCAGCTACGTTGAAATCAGGGGCTTGTTTGCCTACGAGTACGCTCATTCGATATCTCCTTGAGTGATGAGTGAGGTGCGAGCCGATTTAAACCTCGCACCGACAAACGACAGCGCAATGACACGACCCGCTCCAAGAATTGTTAATGATACACCTCGATTTTGAGCGAGGCCCATCGCTTTTTGACCCTCCGCCAGCTTATGGGGCGCATGCTCAAGATGACCGTTTATCCGACAGCAGGGCCTCTCGCACGAGACTTTAAACATAGGTTTTGACAAGCATTCTCATTAACATTAGTATCTTTTGCATCAAGCCACTTCGAGTTTTGGGCCACCCATGTACGTCTGTCTCTGCCTTGGTGTCACCGACGGTCAAATTCGCGATGCAATCTTTGAAGGTTGCTGCAGCTACCGTGATGTTCGCAAGACACTGGACGTTGCCAGCCAATGTGGCAAATGCGCCACCCTGGCCAAACAAGTAGTCCGCGAGACCCTGACCGAAGTGCAAAGCAGCCAAGCCGCGCTGGCCTACCCCGCCGGTTTCGTCGCCGCCTAATTCGAACGTTTTGAACAACCGGACCTCGTGTCCGGTTTTTTATGCCTGTAATTCAAGCGCTTAGCAGCAAAACGCAGAACTTAAACTTTCGTATTCAGATTAATTTTTACTTAAATTTCAACAACTTAGATTTGACAGCCACTAGCTGTCGGCCCAAAATTTCAAATTATCTATTCCCTTGCACGGCAGGATCCGACATGAAAGGCGACAAGAAAGTCATCCAGCATCTCAACAAGATCCTCGGGAACGAACTGGTCGCGATCAACCAGTACTTCTTGCACGCGCGCATGTACGAAGACTGGGGCCTGAAAAAGCTCGGTGAGCACGAGTATCACGAGTCCATCGACGAAATGAAGCATGCGGACAAGCTGATCAAGCGCATCCTCTTCCTCGAAGGTCTGCCTAACCTGCAAGACCTCGGTAAAATCCTGATCGGCGAAAACACCAAGGAAATGCTCGAGTGTGATCTGAAGATCGAGCATAAAGCCCACATCGACCTCAAAGACGCCATCGCCTACTGCGAAAGCATCGGTGACTACGCCAGCCGTGAATTGCTGGAAGAGATCCTCTGCTCCGAGGAAGACCACATCGATTGGCTGGAAACCCAGTTGAGCCTGATCGACAAGGTCGGCCTGCCGAACTACCTGCAGTCGCAGATGGACGAGTAAATCGCAGGCAATAAAAAGCCCCGCGCTTTGGCGGGGCTTTTTATTGTGCGGACTTTCTTTACCGAGTCAGCTCTAGCGAGTCAGCCGGCGCAGCACTCTGAATCAGGCATCGGTCTTGTGCGTCGCCGCCTTGATCAGGGTTTGCAATTCACCCTTCTCGAACAGTTCCGCCATGATGTCGCTACCGCCGACCAGCTCACCGCCGACCCACAACTGCGGGAAGGTCGGCCAGTTGGCGTACTTCGGCAGGTTGGCGCGGATTTCCGGATTTTGCAGGATGTCGACGTAGGCGAACTTCTCGCCACAGGCCATGACGACCTGCGCAGCTTTCGACGAAAAGCCACACTGCGGGGCGTTCGGCGAGCCTTTCATGTACAGCAGAACGGTGTTGTTAGCGATCTGCTCTTTGATGGTTTCGATGATATCCATGGGGTACCTCAGCACTGGACTTTCCGACTCACGGGTCGGCACGGTGGCGGCATTGTAACGGAAAGCCAAGCACTTGGCTCGGCCTCCCATCCTGCAAGATTAAGCCGCTTCGACCTCGACGGGAACACCATTCAGCGCGGCATTGCCAGACAACGCATCGAGCTGACGCTCGTCGGTCAGATCGTTCGCGCTGGCGCCCGGCTGGGCGCTGGCGATCGCCATCTGCACCCCCGGCCGCTTATGGCCCCAGCCGTGGGGCAGGCTGACCACGCCGGGCATCATCTCCTCACTGACGGCGACTTCCACTTCGATAGCCCCCACCCGCGAACGCACCCGCACCAACTGGCCGTCGGCCAAGCCGCGCTTGTCCAGGTCTTCAGGGTTCATCAGCAACTGATGACGCGGCTTGCCCTTCACCAGGCGATGGTAGTTATGCATCCAGGAGTTATTGCTGCGCACATGGCGACGACCGATCAGCACCAACTCACCGGCCTTGGGCACGGGGTCCGCGGCGAAGCGCGGCAGGTCGCTCAAGAGCAAGGCTGGCGCGGCTTGGATCTGCTGCCCCGGGGTCTTCAGGCGCCCGGCCAGATTGGGCTTGAGCGCACCCAGATCGATGCCATGGGGGTGTTCTTGCAGCTTGGCCAGGGACAACTTGTGCTCAGACTTGTCACCATAGCGGCCCATACGCAAGCCCATGTCGATCATCTGCGCCGGCGCCATGGTCGGTTTCAGCTCCACGTCGATCTTGGCGGCGAAGGCCTTGGCCAGGCCGACGAAGATTTCCCAGTCGTGCAGCGCGCCTGCCGGCTTTTCCAGCACCGGCTGGTTGAAGCGGGTGACGTTGCGCACGGCGAAGCTGTTGAACGTCATGTCATAGTGATCATGCTCCAGCGGCCCGGTGGGCGGCAGGATCAGGTCGGCGTAACGGGTGGTTTCGTTGATATAGGGGTCGATGCTGAGCATGAACTCCAGACCGTCCAGGGCCTGCTCCAACTGGCGACCGTTGGGCGTCGACAGCACCGGATTGCCGGCAACCGTGACCAGCGCACGGATCTGCCCCTCGCCCGGCGTCAGCATCTCTTCGGCCAGCGCCGCCACCGGCAGTTCGCCGCCGTACTCCGGCAGCCCGGAGACGCGGCTGCGCCAGCGGTCGAAGTGAGTGCCGGAGCTGGAGGTCGTCAGGTCGATGGCCGCCTCGGTACACAGCGCCCCGCCCTCGCGGTCGAGGTTGCCGGTGACCAGATTGATCAGTTGTATCAGCCAATGACAGAGGGTGCCGAAGGCCTGGGTGGAGACGCCCATACGGCCATAGCACACGGCCTTGTCGGCGGCGGCGAAGTCGCGGGCCAGTTGGCGAATCGTTTCAGCAGGCACACCGCAGCGCGCGCTCATGGCGTCGGCGGTAAAGCCGGCAATGGCCTGGCGGGCCTCGTCCAAGCCGACGACCGGCAGATGGCTGGCGCGCCCCAGATTCTCCTCGAACAGGGTATTGAGCAGGCCGAACAACAGCGCCGCATCCTGACCCGGGCGGACAAACACATGCTGATCGGCGATGGCCGCGGTCTCACTGCGGCGCGGGTCGACTACCACTATCTTGCCGCCCCGCGCCTTGATCGCCTTCAGGCGCTTCTCAACATCCGGCACGGTCATGATGCTGCCGTTGGACGCCAAGGGGTTGCCGCCGAGAATCAACATGAAGTCGGTGTGGTCGATATCGCAGATCGGCAGCAAGAAACCATGGCCGTACATCTGCTGGCTGACCAGATGATGGGGCAACTGATCCACCGAGGTGGCGGAAAAACGGCTGCGGGTTTTCAGCAGGCCGAGGAAATAGTTGCTGTGGGTCATCACCCCGTAGTTATGCACGCTGGGGTTGCCATGGTAGGTGGCCACCGCATTCTGCCCATGGCGCGCCTGGATCTCGGTGAGGCGGCTGGCGACCAGTTCGAACGCCTCGCCCCAGTCGATGGCCTGCCATTCGCTACCGACCCGGCGCATCGGTTGGCGCAGGCGGTCGGGGTCGTTCTGGATATCCTGCAGGGCCACGGCCTTGGGGCAGATGTGGCCGCGGCTGAAACTGTCCTGGGCGTCGCCCTTGATCGAGAGGATCTGCTGCGCCCCGTCTTCCAGGGTGGTGGTCTCGATGGTCAGACCGCAGATGGCTTCGCACAGGTGGCACGCACGGTGGTGGAGAGTTTTGCTCATGGCCTAGCCTCGGGAATCTAGTTCTAGCCGACCGTTCGGCTCAGGGGAACCAAGACTATGGAGGCTGACGGGAGACTGCGCTAGGAGCGTTCGTCTTATGAATCGGCAGGCATCAGGCCTACCGATTTAACCCTGTGTCCAGCGTCAATAGCGCCGAGGTGCGTGGCTTTCCCATCACCTCAGTGCACCCCACGAGCAGCCCATTCCAGCCCATCTTTTCCTCTAAAAAAAATATCCACGTCCTAGCTAGTCGCATTAATCGCGCAAAGTGCGTATCTTTAGGCCACTGTGCTGCATGTGTACCGCGAATCGCAACTTGGTGTTTAGATCTCGATCCAACCATCTACACGAATCCGATAACTCTTTGCACTCAGTACTGGCACAGGTTACTGCCTGTGCCGCAATCCACTCTGTTCAAGGAGAAACACCATGGCTAATCGCGAAACTGGCACCGTTAAATGGTTCAACGATGAAAAAGGCTTCGGCTTCATCACCCCAAGCAATGGCGGCGCTGATCTGTTCGTACATTTCAAAGCAATCCAGAGCGACGGCTTCAAGAGCCTGAAAGAAGGTCAGACCGTTTCTTTCGTGGCTGCTAAAGGCCAGAAAGGCATGCAAGCCGAAGAAGTTCAGGTAGTCTAAGACTCCCTATTCTGATCAAAAAAGCCCCGCATCATGCGGGGCTTTTTTGTGCCCCGGTGTTAGCCCGGCGGGCTCAGAAAATCGGGTTATCGCTCTTGTCGATGCCGATGACTTTAGCCAGCTCCGCCAGTGCCGCGGTCTCGGCGTCAATTTTGTACTCGAAGTGCTGATCGGCGCAGATGCGATGGTAGACCGCGTCGGAATCATCCCACAGGCGGCGGATAGCCAGGAAAGCTTGCGGCTCCTTGCCGACCATTCTGGCCGCACTCCAAACAAGATGATGGGCAAAGGTGCGCTGGCTCATAAGACTTCCTGTTCTAGGCTCGCCGACAAGAGGTCGACTCTGGCTTTGAGTATGCGCAGTATCCGTGAGCAGCCCCAGCTCCCAGACGGATGGGCCGAAAACCTATGCCCAGGGTATGCAGCCACTTGCGCCACCCGCCACACCACTGCAAACAGGCCTTGATGATCGGCCTGCGCCTGGCTTTCATTGCCAACCCGTTGGGCCACAGTGTACAAATGCTCCCCTTCGCCGATACAGGCAGGCGCAATTTCATGCTGGATTGACCTGAATTGCAGACGCTGGGCACTGAACGCAAGGATAACCGTTGCAAGAGGCACCTTAGTTAACCTCTGTAGACCGCGCAGTTATTGAACTCTAATGACATGGCGCGACATTTCCTTATAAGATCGCGCCTTCCCCATTTCGTCGCACCGTGCGGCCCCCCAGCCGCTGGTCCCGCCTGTTTTTCTGGTAAAACCTGGCTTATCGACCGGCGCAACTGTTGTACAAAAGGTAGTTAATGATGAGCGCAAGGCACTTTCTCTCGCTAATGGACTGCACGCCCCAGGAGCTGCTGGGCCTGATTCGTCGCGGCATCGAGCTGAAAACCCTGCGCAATCGCGGCGTGCTCTTCGAGCCGCTGAAGAATCGCGTGCTCGGGATGATTTTCGAGAAAGCCTCGACCCGCACCCGCCTGTCGTTTGAAGCGGGCATGATCCAGCTCGGCGGCCAAGCGATCTTCCTCTCTCCGCGCGACACACAGTTAGGCCGCGGCGAGCCGATCAGCGACTGCGCCATCGTCATGTCGCGCATGCTCGATGCGGTGATGATCCGTACCTTCGCCCACAGCACCCTGAGCGAATTCGCCGCGCATTCGCGGGTCCCGGTGATCAACGGACTGTCGGATGACCTGCACCCCTGCCAACTGCTGGCCGACATGCAGACCTTCTTCGAACAACGTGGCTCGATCCAGGGCAAAATCGTGGCCTGGATCGGCGACGGCAACAATGTGTGCAACAGCTATATCGAGGCCGCACAGCAGTTCGACTTCCAGCTACGCATTGCCTGCCCCGAGGGTTACGAGCCGCATGCCAAGTTCCTCGCCCAAGCCGCAGACCGCGTGACCATCGTCCGCGATCCGCGTGAAGCCGTGGCCGGCGCCCATCTGGTGAGCACCGACGTGTGGACTTCGATGGGCCAGGAAGAGGAAACCGCCAAGCGTCTGGCGCTGTTCAAGCCCTATCAGGTGAACCGCGCCCTACTCGATCAAGCCGCCGCAGACGTGCTGTTTCTGCACTGCCTGCCGGCCCACCGCGGCGAAGAAATCAGTGAAGACCTGCTCGATGACCCACGCTCGGTGGCCTGGGATCAGGCGGAAAATCGCCTGCACGCGCAGAAGGCGCTGCTGGAGTTCCTGGTCGAACCGGCCTATCACCACGCATGAGCCAGCCCCTACTGCTTAGCCTGCGCGACCTGGCCTGTGGTTACCCCGAACACAAGGTCGTGCAAAACCTGCACCTGCACCTGAACGTCGGCGATATCGGCTGCCTGCTCGGGCCCTCCGGCTGCGGCAAGACCACCACGCTGCGCGCCATCGCCGGTTTCGAGCCGGTGCTGGAAGGCGAGATTCAGCTGGCCGATGAAGTCATCTCACGCGCCGGTTTCACCCTGGCGCCGGAGAAGCGCCGGATCGGCATGGTGTTCCAGGACTACGCACTGTTCCCGCACCTGAACGTGGCCGAGAACGTCGCCTTCGGCATCCGCAAACACCCCGAGCGCGAGCGGGTGACCGCCGAACTGCTGGAGCTGGTCAAGCTGTCCGCACTGAGCAAGCGCTACCCCCATGAGCTCTCTGGCGGCCAGCAACAGCGGGTGGCCCTGGCCCGTGCGCTGGCCCCGGAACCGCAACTGCTGCTGCTCGATGAGCCCTTCTCCAACCTGGATGGCGAGCTGCGCCGACGCCTCAGTCATGAGGTGCGCGACATCCTCAAGGCACGTGGCACCAGCGCGATTCTGGTCACCCATGATCAGGAAGAAGCCTTCGCCGTCAGCGATCACGTCGGGGTCTTCCATGAGGGCCGACTGCAGCAGTGGGACACGCCCTACAACCTCTACCACGAACCCCTGACGCCGTTTGTCGCGAGCTTTATCGGCCAGGGCTATTTCATTCGGGGTCAGTTGCTCAGTCACGACTCGGTGCAGACTGAATTAGGGGTGATCCGCGGCAACCGTGCCTACACCTGGCCGCCCGGCAGCGCGGTGGATGTGCTGCTGCGACCGGACGATATCGTCTACGCCCCGGACAGCGAGCAAAAAGCCTTGATCGTCGGTAAGACCTTCCTCGGCGCCGCCACCCTGTACCGCCTGCAACTTCCCACCGGCAGCCAACTGGAGTCGATCTTCCCCAGCCACGCCGATCACCAGCCGGGCGAGCAGGTCGGTATTCGCGTCGCCGCCGATCACCTGGTGGTATTCCCGGCCCCGGGCAGTGTGGCCGCACAGGTCGCGCTGCCGGATTCCGGCGTGCGCCGTTACAGCACCACCACCTGATCGCGGCCGTTGCCCTTAGCCTGATACAGCGCGCTATCGGCCCGCTGCAGGGTGTCTTCCCAGGGTTTCGCGGAGCAATAGCGACTCACGCCGACCGACAGGGTCAGACGCAGCTCCGGGCAGTTCTGCCAACTGGGGCCACGCTGAGCACCAGCATGCCATCCAACAGTCGATGCGTTCTCAGCTCAGCCAGAGCCGTCCGCTGGCGACCAACACCGAATGCCCGGCGATCTTCACCCGCTCGCCCTCCAACCGACAGAGCAACTCACCGCCACGCGCCGAGCACTGGTAAGCCGACAGTTCCTGCTTACCCAGGCGCTGCGCCCAGTAGGGGATCAGGCTGCAATGCGCCGCACCGGTCACCGGGTCTTCGTCGATGCCGATGGCCGGGGCGAAGAAGCGCGAGACGAAATCGTGCCGCTCGCCCACCGCGGTGATGATCACACCCAGCCAGGGCAGTTTGGCCAGGGCCGCGAAGTCCGGCTTACAGGCGCGTACCGCCTGTTCCGAGTCGAGCAGCACCAGCAGCTTATCGGTTCCCAGCACCTCCAGCGCCTCAACACCCAGTGCCTTAGCCAGCTCCTGAGGCTCGCCCAGCGGCTGTGGCACCTGCGCCGGAAAATCCAGCACCAGCCGAACGCCTTCCCGGGTGACGCGCAATTCGCCGGACTTACAGATGAACTCGATGCGCTCACCGGGCTCCTTGTACAACTCGAACAGCGCGTGGGCGGCGGCCAGGGTGGCGTGGCCGCAGAGCGGGACTTCCGTGGTGGGGGTGAACCAGCGGATATGCCAGGCGGCGCCTTCCTGTACCAGAAAGGCGGTCTCCGCCAGGTTGTGCTCGGCGGCGATCCGCTGCATCAGCTCATCCGCCAACCAGGCGTCGAGACGATAGACCATCGCCGGGTTGCCGCCGAAGGGACGTTCGCTGAAAGCGTCGATCTGATGGAATTCGAGGTGCATGGTCCCGCTCCTTGCCTGGAAAAAGATCACCTCAGCATGCCTCGCCGCGCGGCGGTGCGCCCAATACAGTCGGCGTTTTTTCCAGCGCTACAGCTGCCTGAGTGGGCCATGCCCGCGAAACGGGCACCATAAAAGCTTCGCGGGCATGGCCCGCTCCTACAGAAAGAATGATCTGCCATCGCCTGCCGCGGCCTGCACTGTCTCAAGGCAGGCCGAGCAATCAAGGTGCAACAGGGCCCGCCAAGGATTCCCGGAATCCGTCACTACTCCTTAACAAATCAGCAACTTAGCAAAGCTGGCATGGTGCCTGCTATGGCAGCCCCCGGTCAGCACAACGGCGTGTCTGCCACAACCGACAACGACGTCACGGTAGCCCTCTCCTTCGGAGCCTTGGGCACTGTGGCGTTTTTTTTTCGATTTTGGCCCATTAGGAAAGATACCCATGCGCTCGATAAGACTCTCTTTATTGTCCCTGGCCATTGCCAGCCCCGCCCTGGCCCATGCCGCCGCCGAGGAAGATTTCAGCAACCTGTTCACCCAGGGCAAACCCATCTTCGACGCCCGCTACCGCTACGAGCACGTCGATCAGGACAACGCCCTCAAGCATGCCAATGCCCAGACCCTGCGCACCCGCGTCGGCTTTCAGTCCGGCAAGTGGTACGGCCTCTCCGGCCTGGTCGAAGCCGACAACGTCAGCCGCATCGGCGACGCCAGCTACAACAGCACGCGCAATGGTCAGAGCGACTACTCGGTGGTCGCCGACCCGGATGGCAGCGAAGTCAACCAGGCCCTGCTGCGCTATGACCACAAGTACGGCAACGCCGTGGCCGGCCGTCAACGCATCAACCTGGACAACCAGCGCTTCGTCGGTGGCGTGGCCTGGCGCCAGAACGAACAGACCTATGACGGCGTGCTCGGCCAGCTCAAGCCGATCACCGGCATGACCCTGACCTACAGCTACATCGACAACATCAACAGCATCTTCGGCCCGGACAACGGCCGGTACGACAACAAGACCAACCCGGCCAACATCGAAGGTCACAGCCACCTGTTCAATGCCCAGTACGTGCTCCTGCGTGATTTTCGCGGCGCTCCGCAACTGACCCTGACCGGCTACAGCTACCTGCTCGGCCTGGACAACATCGCTGTGACCGGAGCCGCCGCGCTGGGCAGCCTGTCCAGCCGCACCAACGGCCTGCGCGCCAACGGTGCCATCGGCGCCTTCAGCGTCGTCGCCGAGTATGCCCAGCAGGAGGACTATGCCGACAACCCGCAGGAACTGGACAGCGACTACTACCTGGCCGAGCTGGGCTACACGCTCAAGGGCGCCGCGCTGAAGGGCGTCGCGCTGAAGGCCGGCTATGAAGTGCTCGGCGGCGACGAGGGGCCAGGCAACCGCGCCTTCCAGACCCCGCTGGCGACCAAGCATATCTTCCAGGGCTGGGCCGACGTGTTCCTCACCACCCCGGCCGACGGTATCGAGGATGCCTACGTCGGCTTTACCGCGCCCCTGCTCGGCGGCAGCCTGCAGGCCTGGTACCACGACTTCGACGCCGAGCAGGGCAGCGCCAGCTACGGCGACGAGATCGACCTCTCATACGGCCACCCCATCCCGGGCGTGCCGGGCCTGGTCGGCCTGGTCAAATACGCCAGCTACGATGCCGACGAATTCTCCGTGGATACCGACAAGTTCTGGGCGCAACTGCAATACACCTACTGATGACCCAAGCCCCGGCCTGCCGGGGCTTTCCGTTGAATCTGCGCGGCGGCCGCAACGCCGCCGCGCACCCCAGGAGAGACTCCTATGCTCAAGCGCCTCCTACTGCTGATCGGCCTGAGCCTGCTCAGCCTGCCGAGCTGGGCCGTGCTCAGCGATGCCGAAGCCATGAACCTGTCCGGCATGCAGCGCATGCTCAGCCAGCGCATCGCCAAGAATTACCTGATGATAGGTGCGGAGATCCGCACCGAAGTGGCCATCCAGCAGCTCGACCAGAGCGTGGCCAAGTTCGAGAGCAACTACCAAGCGCTCAGCCAATACGCGCCCACCGACGAGATTCGCAACGC
Source organism: Pseudomonas sp. 2FE (assembly GCF_005503735.1). Lineage (NCBI taxonomy): Bacteria > Pseudomonadati > Pseudomonadota > Gammaproteobacteria > Pseudomonadales > Pseudomonadaceae > Pseudomonas > Pseudomonas sp. 2FE. The sequence goes on from NZ_SCMO01000004.1 coordinate 259,477, forward strand.
CCTGAGCGACGCCGGGCGGACCTGGAACAGCTACCGCGAACTGGCGCTGTCACTCCCGGACAAACAACAGGCGCCGCAACTGCTGGAGCAGAGCGACCGCCTGCTGGCCCAGAGCGAGAAAGTGGTGCAACTGATCGAGAAACACACCGGCAGCCAGGGTGCGCGCCTGGTCAACCGCAGCGGCCGCCAGCGCATGCTCAGCCAGCGCATCGCCAAGCTCTATCTGGCCATGAGCTGGCACTTGCCGGTCAACCAGTTGGATGCGGAGTTCCAGCGCGCGGTGGAGGAGTTCGATGTGGCCCTGAAGGAACTGCAGAGCGCCGAGCAGAACACCCCGGCGATCAGCAAGGCCCTGCAACAGGTGGATGCGCAGTGGCGCTTCTCCCGCGCCGGCTTTCGCCTCTCGGCGGACGCTCGCTACGTGCCAACGGTGATCACCACCACCACCGAGACCCTGCTGTCGCAGATGAACGAGCTGACCAAGGCTTATGAAGGGGTGATGCAGGCGGGCTCTTAACCCACAGTGCCTCTTGATGCGCCCGCAGGGTGCGATATGAGCCGCACCATTGCCGATGCGGTTGGGAACGGACCACGGTATCTCGATCGGTAGGCTGGCGCTCTACCCAGCCTACCCAGCACGTCGTGCCTAAACCACTTCAGCCTTCGCTGCGCACCCGCTGCACGGCATCCAGCCAGCCGGCGTAGAGCTTGCGGCGGTGGTCCTCAGCCATTCGCGGGGTAAAGCGCTGTTGCCGATGCCAGTGCCTGGCGATGGCCTCCAGGTCGGGATAGAGACCGGCCTGCAGTCCAGCCAAGTACGCCACACCCAGCGCGGTGGTCTCGGTCACTTCCGGGCGCTCCACCGGCACACCGAGGATGTCGGCGAGAAACTGCATGACCCAGTTGTTCTCCACCATGCCGCCATCAACCCGCAATGCGCTGGGCGCAGCGGCACCGTCCTGACGCATGGCTTCGAGCAGGTCGCGGGTCTGGTAGCAGACCGACTGCAGGCCGGCGGTGACGATCTCCTTGATCCCGGTATCGCGGGTCAACCCGAAGATCGCCCCCCGCGCCTTCGGGTCCCAGTACGGCGCACCGAGCCCGGTGAAGGCCGGCACCAAGTAGACGCCGCAGGCATCGCCGGTCTGCTCGGCCAGGGCTTCGGTGTCGCGCGCATGGCTGATCAGCTTGATCCCATCGCGCAGCCATTGCACCGCCGCACCGGCGACGAAGATGCTGCCCTCCACCGCGTAGGTGACCTTGCCGTGCAGGCGGTAACCGACGGTGGTGAGCAGGCGGTGTTGCGAGGCGACGGGCTGGTCGCCAGTGTTCTGGATCATGAAGCAGCCGGTGCCGTAGGTACTTTTCACCATACCGGGCTGAAAGCAGGCCTGGCCGATCAGCGCGGCCTGTTGGTCGCCGGCCATCCCCAGCACCGGGATGCTGGCGCCGAGCAGGCTCGCGTCGGTGCTGCCGAAGTCCGCCGCGCAATCCAGCACCTCCGGCAGCAGACTGGCCGGGATCTCGAACAGTTCGAGCAGCTCGGCATCCCACTGCTGCGAGTGGATATTGAACAACAGGGTGCGCGAGGCGTTGGTCGCGTCAGTCTTGTGCGACTTGCCGCCGGTCAGGCGCCACAGCAGGAAGCTGTCGACGGTGCCGAAGCGCAACTCGCCCCGCTCGGCGCGCTCGCGGGCGCCCGGCACCTGTTCGAGAATCCAACGCAACTTGGTGGCAGAGAAATAAGGGTCGATCAGCAACCCGGTCTTGGCCGCCACCGTCGCCTCATGGCCTGCCGCCTTGAGTTCGGCACAGTAATCGGCGGTACGTCGATCCTGCCAGACGATGGCCGGATGGATCGGCGTACCACTGACGGCATCCCAGACCAGGGTGGTTTCCCGTTGGTTGGTGATGCCGATGGCGGCGATTTCAGCGGCGTTCAGCCCACTCTGCTGCAACGCCTCGCGGCAGACCTTGAGCGTACTCAGCCACAGCTCTTCGCCGTCATGCTCGACCCAGCCGTCCTTGGGAAAGTACTGCTTGAACTCCTGCTGCGCCCGCGCCACCGGCAAGCCCTGGGCACTGAAGACAATCGCCCGACTGCTGGTAGTGCCTTGGTCGATGGCAAGAAGGTACTGGGGCATCACGGCTTCCTTATTATTTTGACGGCGTAATTGTTGTGATTCCAACCGGCGATTTGCGTTGGTTTAATCGCGACCGATGGCGGCGAACTGAGCTTGGCACTGTTGCGCGAGGACATCCGCAGTCAATTCCACCTCCAGGCCCCGGCGACCGGCGCTGACGTAGAGAGTCGAATGGCGCTTGGCAGATTCATCGATAAAGGTGCGCAGGCGCTTCTTCTGCCCCAACGGACTGATACCGCCGAGCAGATAACCGGTGGCCCGTTGCGCGGCAACCGGATCAGCCATATCGGCCTTTTTCACGCCGGCGGCCTGGGCCAGCGCCTTGAGATCCAGGCTGCCGGCGACCGGCACCACCGCGACCAACAACTCGCCCTTCTCGCTCGCCGCGAGCAGGGTCTTGAACACCCGAGCAGGCTCCAGACCGAGCTTCTCCGCCGCCTCCAGCCCATAGGAAGCGGCCTTGGGATCATGGCTATAACTGTGGACCCGGTGCTCGGCACGGGCTTTTTTCAACAGGTCGATGGCAGGGGTCATGTTCGAATGTGAAAATAATCTGACAAAGTTCGCGTACCTTAGCCGAAAAACGCCGCGCCGACAGCCTATAATGCCGACCAAAATAAGGAAGCCTACATGAACTTGGCGCCCCGACAGCAAAGCATTCTCGACCTGGCCCGTGAGCGTGGCTACGTCAGTATCGACGAACTGGCGCAAGCCTTTGCCGTGACTCCGCAAACCATCCGCCGCGACATCAATCAGCTGGCCGAACAAGGCCTACTGCGGCGTACCCACGGTGGCGCCGCGAGCGAGGCCTCCAGCACGCAGAACACCGCCTACGCCATGCGCGCCGGGCTGATGCGCGAGGAAAAGCAGCGCATCGCCGAAGCCATCGCCGCGCAGATTCCCGACCACGCCTCGCTGTTCATCAGCATCGGCACCACCACCGAAGCCATCGCCCGCGCCCTGCTCAATCACCGCGGACTGAAGGTGATCACCAACAACCTGCACGTCGCCGCCCAGCTCAGTGACAAAGCCGACTTCGAGGTCTTGGTCGCCGGTGGCACGGTGCGCAGCGATGGCGGCATCGTCGGTCAGGCCGCGGTCGATTTCATCCAGCAGTTCAAGGTCGACTTCGCCCTGATGGGCATCAGCGGCATCGATGAAGACGGCAGCCTGCTGGACTTCGACTATCAGGAAGTACGGGTCTCCCAGGCGATTATCGACAACGCCCGACAGGTCTTCCTCGCCGCCGATTCGAGCAAGTTCGGCCGCAATGCGGTGGTGCGCCTGGGTTCTATCGGCCTGGTCGACCGGGTCTTCACCGACAGCGCGCCCCCCGCCGCGGTGGCCCGGCTGCTGGCGCAGCAGAAGATCCAACTGCACCTGGTCTGACCTCTCACCTCCAGTAAAACCCCGCGAACAGCCACTCGGCGCGCAAGCGAACTTGCGGCTGGCCAATGGCGAAGCATTCGACTACTATTTTCGAAAATGAACATTTAAACGTTCGCTTTCGACTTTAGAGGCTCGCAATGCGCTCAAACCACAACCTCAGCAACTCGCTTGCCGAAGTCTATGACCTCGCGGTAGTGGGGGGCGGCATCAATGGTGCGGGCATCGCCGCGGATGCGGCCGGGCGCGGCCTGTCGGTGTTCCTTTGCGAAAAGGACGATCTCGCCCAACACACCTCGTCCGCCAGCAGCAAACTGATCCATGGCGGCCTGCGCTACCTCGAGCACTACGAGTTCCGCCTGGTACGCGAAGCCTTGGCCGAGCGCGAAGTGCTGCTGGCCAAGGCGCCGCATATCGTCAAACCCCTGCGCTTCATCCTCCCCCATCGGCCCCACCTGCGTCCGGCCTGGATGATTCGCGCCGGTCTGTTTCTCTATGACCACCTGGGCAAGCGCGAGCAACTAGCCGGCTCACGTAGCCTGCGTTTCGGCGCCGGCAGCCCGCTGAAAGCCGAGATCAGCCGCGGCTTCGAATACTCCGATTGCTCGGTCGACGATGCCCGTTTGGTGGTGCTCAACGCCATGGCCGCGCGGGAGCATGGCGCCCATGTGCATACCCGCACCCGCTGCGTCAGCGCGCGGCGCAGCAAAGGGCTGTGGCATATCCACCTGGAACGCGCCGACGGCAGCCTCTATTCGATTCGCGCTCACGCCCTGGTTAACGCCGCCGGCCCTTGGGTGGCGCGCTTTATTCAGGATGATTTGCAGCAGAAGTCGCCCTATGGCATCCGCCTGATCCAGGGCAGCCATATCATCGTGCCGCGCCTGTTTGACGGCGAGCAGGCGTATATCCTGCAAAACGAGGACCGCCGCATCGTCTTCGCCATTCCCTATCTCGAGCGCTTCACCCTGATCGGCACCACTGACCGCGAATACCGAGGCGATCCGGCCAGGGTCGCGATCAGTGAAGAAGAAACCACTTACCTGCTGCAGGTGGTCAATGCCCACTTCAAGCACCAGCTCGGCCGTGCCGACATCCTGCACAGCTTCGCCGGAGTGCGGCCGCTGTGCGATGACGAGTCGGATGATCCTTCGGCCGTGACCCGTGACTACACCCTGGCGTTGTCGGCTTATCCAGGCGAGGCACCACTGCTGTCCGTCTTTGGCGGCAAGCTGACCACCTACCGCAAACTCGCCGAGTCGGCCCTGGCGCAACTCACACCGTACTTCAAGAACCTGCAACCGAGCTGGACCGCCAGCGCCCCGTTACCCGGAGGCGAACAGCTGGAAAGCCTGAGTGCGCTGATCGAAGCACTGTGCGAGTGCTTCGGTTGGCTGCCAACCAGTCTGGCGCGGCGCTGGGCCAGCACCTACGGCAGCCGCGTCTGGAGGTTGCTCGACGGCGTAAACGACCTCGGCGATCTCGGCGAACACCTGGGCGGCGGACTCTATGCCCGTGAAGTGGACTACCTGTGCCGCGAGGAGTGGGCCATGGAAGCCGCCGATATTCTCTGGCGGCGGACCAAGCTGGGGCTGTTCCTAACGGCCTCTCAACAAGCGCGGCTGGGGGCCTATCTGAAAAGCAAACAACGAAACACACCCCCAGGCCATGCGGCCTGAATAGCGGAAGCGGCGAGATATAACGAAAGTCATGTACACAACGCTTGCGTGATAGCGCAAAGCCATTAGGATAAGCGCCTGGCAGGAAGCCAAGCGCCTAATCTCTCGGGATCGCCTGAACGCTCCTTCTGCCCTTTATAAGGCCGGCTTAAGGAGTAAACCGTGGCCCTTCCGCTTTTCCGCAAGACCCTGCTCGCCCTGGCGATTACCGCCTCCCAACCGCTATTGGCCGAAACTGCCAATCTCACTGGATCGCAGGCCACGCTCTACTCCAGCAACTACTGGGGCCCCCTTACTATTACTGGCCAAGCATCTGGCGACGGATATGCGGTTGATCTGAACTCAAGCTTTTTCCATTTCTTTCCGAGCATCACCAACCAAGCCAACCTGAGCGCCTCCGGCGAAGAGGCGAAAACCCTAGCCCTGAGTGGCTCAGGCATCCCTAGTCCGTTCTCGGGGATGGAGATAGTGGGGGGTAATCTGACCAACGAAGGACAGATCAATGCGAACGGTGGGAACGCTAGCGGAATTTACCTCGGCAACGCGGCAATCCTCCTGTTCGGCGATCTGAATAATTCAGGGAGTATCGCCAGCACCGGAACCAACGCCGCAGGTATTCGGCTCAGTAACCTAGCCAGTATTTTTCTGGGGGACCTGAACAACGCCGGAAATATTAGCGCCAGCGGAACTGGAGCGGCCGGAATTAGCCTCTCCTCAACCGCCTATATTTCAGAAAACCTGAACAATAACGGGACTATTCAGGCCGACGGCTTGGGTGCCAAGGGGATTACGCTGTCTGAAGCAATAGTCTCAGGGGATTTGCAGAACAGCGGCAGCATCGAAGTCAGCGGCGAGTCCAGCACCGCCATCTCGCTTGAGAGTGGCAGCTCAGTCGAGGCTATTAGCAATCTTGAGAGTGGCCTGATTAGCGCCACTGGTGATAACAGCCGTGGTGTCTCAATTGCGCAGGGCAGTCTGCAAGCAACCCCCACATCGCTGACTAACTACGGACTGATCCAGACCAGTGGCCGTGAAAGTGTCGGCGTCTTTATCGACCATCCAAAAAACCTGTCCATCCTGATCAATGAAGGCGAAATCTCATCCCAAGGTATTGATAGCCGGGCCATCATGCTAGGCAACGGCTACCCAGGAGACCCGCCAGCTACTCAAGGACTGCATCTAATCAACGTCGGCACACTTCACGCAGAGGGAATAGCTATCGAAGTGGCCAACAACCCCGCGAACTATGACGGGCCCTACCCTTGGGCCGGCATCGATATGTGGGAAGGCCAGATTGAAGGCGGGCAGGCTGCGATTAAAGGCGCCGGAAATGTTGTACTGAACTTCGATGGAGGTGAAATCCGTGGCGATCTGCTCGGGCTTCAGGCCATGTACGCCTCTGGCGATGCCCTGTTTAATGGCCACCTGATTCAAAGCCCTACTCTTTGGGTGTCATCACTCGAGCTAGGTCAACCTCACACTCGGCTTGAAGGTGACTTGAAATTAGGTCGCAGCAACCTCGACCTCAACCTGCATGCGCAAACCGATCCCCATCGCGCCATTCTGGAGGTCAGCGGTAATGCTCTGTTCGGTTACTATGGCCAGAGTCAGATTCGCCTGAAGCCCGCCACGGAAGACTTCCGCGGTCTGCCGCTACGCGAATATGTGCTGGTTTCCGCAGCGCAGATCGACGATCAAGCCGCACCTTATGACTATGGCCTCCAGGTCACCAGCCTCTCCGACCTGCTACAGATAGAAAGCTACAAGATCACTGACACCCAGGTCACTGCGGTGGTGAGAGGTATGTCCACCGCGCAAGTCGGCGAGTATCTGAGCGAACATGGCGCCCAGTCTCATCTGCTGCCCGCCTTTACAGCCTTCTACGGCAATACGCTGGGCAATCTGAGCAACGAGGATCCGCTGTTCGAGGCCACTGTCGGCAGCAACGACGAGGAACTGGTACGCCTGGCCGAGCAACTTGCCCCCGAGGTGGACGGTGCCGCCGGGCAGACCGCCGTCAGCAACCAGAATCTGCTCGGCAACGTCCTGCAAGGGCGCAGTGCCAGTCTGCGCCAGGGCCTGTCCTCCGGCGATGGCCTGAGCGAGACCGGCGCCTGGGTGCAGGTGCTGAACAGCGACGCCGACCAGGGCGAGCGCAGCGGCATTCCCGGCTATGACGCCGACAGCCAGGGCATCGCCGTCGGCGCCGACGGCAAGCTGAATGCGCAGACTACCCTCGGCCTGGCCTACAGCTACCTGACCAGCGACGTTCGCAGCCAAACGGGCAACAAGACCGATATCGAAGGCCATGCGCTGACCCTCTATAGCGGCTTCGAGCAAGGTGCCTGGTTCGTCGACGCCGGCCTGACCTATGGCCAGAGCGATAATCAGAGCAAGCGCTATATCGCCGGCACCCGTGCCAAGGGCGATTACGACAGCGACCTCTTGGGCTTCAACCTGCTCGGCGGCTACGGCTTCGACCTAAGCCAAGGCCTGTTGCTGGAGCCGCGCGTAGCGGCGCGTTACAGCAACGTGCTGATCGACGGCTTCCGCGAGAAGGGCTCGTCGGCCGCACTGGAGGTCGGCAGCCAGCGTTACGAGGTGGGCGAACTGGGTGCCGGTGTGCGCTTGGCCGGCGACTTCGCCGCCGGCCAAGGCAGCCTGGAGCCGGAAGCCAAGCTGATGGCCTATCACGACTTCATCGCCGATCGGGTCAGCAGCACCAGCGCCTTCGTGGTCGGCGGCGTGCCCTTCGTCACCAGCGGCGCCAAGCCGGCGCGCGACAGTTACGAAGCCAGCCTGGGGCTGACCTACCACCTCGGCGCGGTCAGCCTCGGCGTCAGCTACGACTATCTGACCAAGGCGGACTTCTCCGCCGACACCGTGCAGGCCAGGGTCCGCTACGATTTTTGATCTGACCTGCCCGTACCCAGGCCCGCATATGCGGGCCTGGTTGTTCCTGCTGGGCACTATCGGTGCGGGCCTCGGGGGTTGCACCAGTCCTGGCGCCACCTTGGAGCGGCTGGCGCAGGCGCATGCCCACCAACTGGTTAGCCTGGAAACCCGGCCATTCCAGCTCCGGGCGGCACTGCCAGCGACCTCATCCACTTCAGCAAAGCCGCTGCGGGTATACCTGGAGGGCGACGGCCGGGCCTGGATCACACCAACCCAACCCAGCCTGGACCCGACACCGCGCGATCCGCTGCTGGCGCGGCTGGCCATGGAAGATCCGCAGCCCAGCATCTACCTGGCACGCCCCTGCCAGTACCTGAGCTCGCCCGCTTGCGCGCCACGCTATTGGACCGATGCACGTTTCTCCAAAGAAGTGCTCGGCAGCCTGGAGCAAGCCCTGGATCAGCTCAAACAGCGCTATGGCAACCGTCACTTCGAACTTATCGGTTACTCGGGCGGTGGCGCCCTGGCCTTGCTGCTGGCCGCACGCCGGAATGACATCGCCCAGGTGCAAACGCTGGCCGGCAATCTGAGCCCGCGCCGCTGGGCGGAACGGCTCGGCCTGACGCCGTTGCAAGGCTCGCTGGAACCGCTGGACTTTGCCGAACGCCTGAGGGAATTGCCTCAGCGCCATTTGACCGGAGCCGAGGATCGGGTCGTACCGGCCAGCCTGCTGGACGAATACGCCGCGCGGCTAGGCTCGGCCGACTGCCTGGAGCTACACAGGCTTGCCGGCGTTAGCCACCATGCCGGCTGGCTCGAGCGCTGGCCGCAATGGCGCGACCGGCCTATTGCATGTAAGACAGCACCGGCGCAGGCAACCGAGCGAATTGGGGCCCACCGAGTTGGTGCGCCTTGAGATGCGGCAACACCGCCGCCAGCAGCGGTTCCTTGAAGGCCTCCTGAAAACGATGGGCCAGCCCGGGGATCAGCTTGAGCTCGGCGCCCTTGATATGCGCGGCCACATGCACGCCATGCATCACCGGCAGCAACGGGTCGGCGGTGCCGTGGACCACCAGGGTCGGCAGCCGCAGGCGGTTGAGCAGTTCGACCCGGCTGGGTTCGGCGAGGATGGCCAGCAGTTGGCGCTGCACGCCCTCGGGGTTGAAGGCGCGGTCGTAGGCGCGGGCGGCCTGGCGCAGCAGTTTGCTGCGGTCGTCGCTGACCTCAGGGCTACCGAGGGCGGCGAGCAGGTCGGCCTGCTGTTCGAGGGCGACCGCCCGGCTGGGGGCCTCGCGCCGGGCCAGCAGTTCCAGCAGCGCCTGGCTCGGCGCCGGCAGGCCTTGGGCGCCGGAGCTGGTCATGATCAGGGTCAGGCTTTGCACCCGTTGCGGGGCGAGATCGGCCAGATGCTGGGCGATCATCCCGCCCATGCTGACACCCAGCACATGGAAGTTCTGCACGTGCAGCGTGTCCATCAGCCCCAGGGCATCGCCGGCCATATCGCGCAGCTGGTAAGGCGCCGCCACCGCCAGGCCAAGCCGGTGACGCAACACCTCATAGCTCAGGTTGGCCGCCGGCGGCGTGCCGCGCCAGGCGGACAGGCCGACATCGCGGTTATCGAAACGGATCACCCGGAAGCCCTGCTCGCACAGACGCGCGACCACCGCATTGGGCCAGTGGATCAGTTGGCCGCCGAGGCCCATGACCATCAGCAAGGCCGGATCGGCAGCGCGACCGATGCTCTGGTAGGCCAGACGCACCTCGCCCACCTCGACGATTTCGGTCGGTACCCGCGGATCGCAGGTCGATGCCGCCAAGGACGGCAAACCGCACACCAGTGCAGCCAGGAAAAGTAGCGCACGCATAAAAAACACCAAAACGCAGAACCCCAGTAGACAGACTGTGTGAAAACTACTGCACTCGGTTATACGGCGTTAAAAACAGGCTCAAAATGCTCATTTACAACACGTAAATTGCGCTTTATCGCCTGTTTTTGCCTTGTCTAACCTTCGCTCGCTACGTTTTCACACAGTCTGTAGAACGCGAGTTTGGTGATATCCATGCGAGCGCGCTGCCACAAAACCATGACAATTTGATGAATATTGCCGAGCGGTCGCTTATTGTGTGACTCGGCTCGGCAATCCTGCGGTTGTCCGCACCCGCTACGCCGCCTGCGCCTTGCGCCCGCGCAGCTGCCGCGCCGCCGCGACCATATTGGCCAGCGCCGCTTCGGTCTCCGGCCAGCCACGGGTTTTCAGGCCGCAGTCCGGGTTGACCCACAGCCGCTCGGCGGGGATGTGTTGCACCGCCTTGCTCAGCAGTTTGACCATCGCCGCCGTGTCCGGCACCTGGGGCGAGTGAATGTCATACACACCCGGGCCGATGTCGTTCGGATAGTCGAAGGCCTCGAAGGCTTGCAGCAACTGCATAGCCGAACGCGAGGTCTCGATGGTGATGACGTCGGCATCCAGCGCCGCGATCGACTCGATCACGTCATTGAACTCGCTGTAGCACATGTGGGTGTGGATCTGGGTTTCGTCGCGCACGCCGCAGGCAGCAAGGCGGAAGGCTTCCACCGCCCAGTCGAGATAGTGCTGCCACTGCCCCTGGCGTAACGGCAGCCCTTCACGAAAGGCCGCTTCGTCGATCTGCACGATCTTGATCCCAGCCGCCTCCAGGTCGAGCACCTCGTCGCGGATGGCCAGCGCCAGCTGGCGAGCCTGCACCTCACGCGACAGATCTTCACGGGCGAAGGACCACATCAGCATGGTCACCGGGCCGGTCAGCATGCCCTTCAGCACCTTGTCGGTGAGGCTCTGCGCATAGCGAATCCACTCCACAGTCATCGGTTGCGGGCGGCTCAGGTCGCCGAAGATCACCGCCGGTTTGACGCAGCGCGAACCGTAGCTCTGTACCCAGCCGAAACGGGTGAACATATAACCGTCAAGCTGCTCGGCGAAGTATTCGACCATGTCATTGCGCTCCGCCTCGCCGTGTACCAGCACGTCCAGGCCCAGGCGCTCCTGCACCTCGACGGCGTGGCGGATTTCGTTGTGCATGGCCTCGGTGTATTCGCCGGCCGACAGCTTGCCGCGCTTGAACGCCTGGCGCGCCAGGCGAATCGCCGCGGTCTGCGGGAAGGAACCTATGGTGGTGGTCGGGAACCTCGGCAGGTTCAGGCGCGCGCGTTGCACCTCGATACGCGCGCCGAAGGGCGACAGCCGCTGGCTGTCCGCCGCGCTGATCGCCGCCAGCCGGGCCTGCACTTCGGCCTTGTGGATGCGCGGGGATTGCGCCCGGCTCGCCTGCAGCGCACGGCTCTCGGCCAGGGCCGCTTGCACCGTAGGATCTTCCGGCGCGCCCAGCGCCTTAGCCAATAGGGCGATCTCGCCACACTTCTGCACGGCGAAGGCCAGCCAACTGCTCAGCTCGGCATCCAGCTGATCTTCACGACGCAGATCCACCGGGCTGTGCAGCAGCGAGCAGGAACCGGCCACCCAGAGGTTAGCGCCGAAGCGCAGTTGCGCCTCCTGCAGGTGCGCCAAGGCTTTCTCCAGATCGCAGCGCCAGACGTTACGGCCGTTGACCACGCCCAGCGACAACACCTTGTAGGTCGGCAGGCGGTCGAGCACGGCGCCCAGCTGTTCCGGCGCGCGTACCAGGTCGACATGCAGGCCCTGCACCGGCAGCGCGGCGGCCAGCCCGAGGTTGTCTTCCAGGCCGCCGAAATAGGTGGCGATCAGCTTCTTCAGCGGCGAGTACTGCAACAGGTGATAGGCGCGCTCGAAGGCGTTTTTCCAGTCTTGCGGCAAGTCCAGCGCGAGGATCGGCTCGTCGAGCTGCACCCACTCCACGCCCTGCCCGGCGAGGCGGCCGAGGATTTCGCCGTAGAGCGGCAGCAGGCGTTCGAGCAACTCCAGCTTGTCGAAGCTGTCACCCTTGGCCTTGCCCAGCCACAGGTAAGTCAGCGGGCCGATCAACACCGGTTTGACGCTATGGCCCAGCGCGTGCGCCTCTTCGACCTCTTCGAACAGCTGCTCCCAGCTCAGCTGGAACCGTTGATCCTGGCTGAACTCGGGGACCAGGTAGTGGTAGTTGCTGTCGAACCATTTGGTTAGCTCTTGTGCGAGAAGCGGCTGCGCATGGGCGCCGCCGCAGCAGGCTTGGCGGCTCTGGTTGCCAACAGCGCCACGCGCCATGGCGAACAGGGTCTCCAGGGTCGGCAGCCCCGCCTGCGGGCGAAACCGCTCGGGGATCACGCCGAAGCACAGCGAGTGCGTGAGCACCTGGTCGTACCAGGCGAAATCGCCCACCGGCAGCAGCTCGATGCCGGCGTCTCGCTGTACCTGCCAATGGCTGGCGCGCAACTCGCGGCCGACCGCACGCAAGCCGGCTTCGTCGAGATCGCCTTGCCAATAGGCTTCCAGCGCCTTCTTCAGTTCACGGTCGCGACCGATACGGGGAAAACCAAGGTTGTGGGCCAGGGCCATGACAAAACACCTCCATGCAAATGATGGGAGCTATTGTCGACAGGCGAGGCACCATGAGACAAACTCAACATATTCGCGTTGATCGATAGATTCACTCATGATTAGTTTTCTTTAACGTTGAACTGCAACTCCCTACAAAGAGCTGTCGTCACCCTATCGACGCTTAACCCCCTCACCACGAGGTTCGCCGCATGCTGGAATTTCGCCACCTCAAGACCCTGCACGCCTTGCGTGAGGCCGATAGCCTGGTGGATGCCGCCGAGCGCCTGCACCTGACCCAATCCGCCCTCTCCCACCAGTTCAAGGAACTGGAAGAGCGCCTGGGCATGCCGCTGTTCGTGCGCAAGACCAAACCGCTGCGCTTCTCCAGCGCCGGCTTGCGCCTGCTGCAATTGGCCGATGCGCTCTTACCGCAACTGCGCGCCGCCGAGCGCGACATGGCACGGTTGGCTGGCGGCACCGCCGGGCGCTTGCACATGGCGATCGAATGCCACAGCTGCTTCCAGTGGCTGATGCCGACCATCGACCAGTTCCGCGACGCCTGGCCGGAAGTCGAGCTGGACCTGGCCTCGGGCTTCTCCTTCGCCCCGCTGCCGGCCCTGGCCCGCGGCGATCTGGATCTGGTGGTGACCTCCGACCCCCTCGAACTGGCCGGCATCACCTATGTGCCGCTGTTCACCTACGAGGCCATGCTCGCCGTAGCCAACCAGCACGGCCTGGCGAACAAGCCCTACATAGTGCCGGGCGACCTGGCCAAGGAAACCCTGATCACCTATCCGGTGGAGCGCGACCGCCTGGATATCTTCACCCGCTTTCTGGAACCGGCCGATATCGAACCGGCGCAGGTGCGCACCTCGGAGCTGACGGTGATGATGATGCAGCTGGTGGCCAGCGGGCGCGGCGTCTGTGGCCTGCCGAATTGGGCGCTGCATGAGTACAGCTCGCGTGGTTATGTGACGGCCAAACGCCTCGGCGACAAAGGCCTGTTTGCCACGCTGTACGCCGGCATCCGCAGCGACATGCTGGATGCGCCCTTCATGCGCGACTTCCTACTCACCGCCAAGGACACCTCCTTCGCCACGCTGGAAGGCGTCAGTGCCGCCCGCGGCTGAATGGTTGAAGGAGAGCCGAATAAGCCGCAAGCCTCTGAATCTCCGCATTCGCGGGGATAACGCTGCTGGCCTGGCCGTCGAGATCATCGGCAGCAAACTGCCTGGATGCCCAATTAGCGTTATAGGGCATCTGAGAGCCGTTGCAACGAACCTCGCGACTGATCGTCGAGGCCTGCACACCAAGCTGTCGGGCAATGCAGGCTTGACTCTGATTGCAAGCTAAACTCATCTCAATTTGGTAACGGGGCCCTGAGTCAGCTGCCGGTAAGGCGTGCTCATCTGCGCTTGAATCCTTCGGTGTGAGAGCCTGGTTTCTACCGGCTGCCGGCTCTCTACTTCTCGCTTCAAACGTTGTATTTATTCTATGAATTCAGGGATAGAAAATGACCACAGTCACGTTTTATAAGTCTGGAGACATGTTTGACACTAGCGTCTGGTACGGAGATGCGGTCGGCGACAGTTCTCACATAACTATTTCAAACGGCTATCAGACCGGCATCTATACCGGGTCTTTTTTTTACTATTCCGACGGCTCTTTAGCGGGAGGGACAGCCACCGGCTATAGCTATTCAGAAGGCGGTGTATTGCAATACGCTGTAAGCGGCGCTAATGCAGACGCTCTCACCGTTCAGTATTACCTCGATTACGGTTACGGGGAGAGCTTACAAGCCTATGTACTCCGATCGAATGACTCAATAAACGGCTCAGCGTACAACGATTGGCTAAGAGGTCACGATGGTAATGATCTCTTATTAGGCAACGCCGGCAGCGATTGGCTTGATGGTGGCAATGGCAGCGACACACTGATCGGTGGCCAGGGTATCGACATGCTGATCGGTGGCCTCGGTAACGACACCTATGTGGTCGACAACATCGCCGATGTCATTAGCGAAACCAGTACGCTGGCCGGTGAGATCGATACCGTGCAGTCCTCGGTGACGTGGACTCTCGGCGTTAACCTCGAGAAGTTAGTACTGACCGGTACTGCGGCCATCAATGGCACCGGCAACGCGCTGAACAACACGCTCACCGGCAACGCTGCTGCGAACATCCTGAATGGCGGCGCCGGCATCGACACGCTGATCGGCGGCCTCGGTAATGACACCTATGTGGTCGATAACGTCGCCGATGTCGTTAGCGAAACCAGTACGCTGGCCACTGAAATCGACTCAGTGTGGTCGTCGGTAAACTGGACCCTCGGCACCAACCTCGAGAAGCTAGTATTGACCGGTTCTGCCGCCATCAATGGCGCCGGCAACGCGCTAGGCAACATGCTCACCGGCAATGCTGCTGCGAACATCCTGAATGGCGGCGCCGGCATCGACACGCTAATCGGCGGCCTCGGTAACGACACCTACGTGGTCGATAACATTGCCGATGTCGTTAGCGAAACCAGCACGCTGGCCACTGAAATCGACTCAGTGTGGTCGTCGGCAAACTGGACACTCGGTGCCAACCTCGAGAACTTGGTACTGATCGGCGGCGCAGCCATCAACGGTACTGGCAATAACCTCAACAACACCCTCTATGCGAGCGTCGGCAACAATGTACTGGACGGCGGGGCTGGCATCGATACCGCGACCTACTCTCTGGCGAGCAGTGCCATTAGCACCAGCCTAGCCACTATCACCACACAAGCCACTGGCGGCTCGGGCTCCGACACTCTGTTGAACGTCGAGAACCTTACTGGCAGCAACTACAACGACACTCTCACCGGCAATGCAGCAGCGAACGTCCTCAATGGCGGGGCCGGCTCTGACACGCTAATCGGTGGCCTCGATAATGACACTTATGTGGTGGATAACGCTGCCGATGTCGTTAGCGAAACCAGTACGCTGGCCACTGAAATCGATACGGTGCAGTCCTCGGTGACCCGGACCCTTGGTGCCAACCTCGAGAAGCTAGTACTGACCGGCTCTGCGGCCATCAATGGCACCGGCAACGCGCTAAACAACACGCTCACTGGCAATGCGGCGGCGAACGTCCTGAATGGCGGCGCCGGCAACGACACTCTCAGTGGCGGCGCTGACAATGATCTGTTGCTGGGGGGAATTGGCACCGACACGCTGTATGGTGGCATGGGGGCAGATAGCTTTGACTTCAATGCCTTGAGCGAGATGGGCCTGGGGGCGTTGCGCGATGTGGTCGGCGACTTCAAAACCAGCGAAGGCGACAAGATCGACCTGTCGACTTTGGATGCTAATACCTCAACCACGGCCAACGATGCCTTTAGCTTAATCGGCTCAGCCGCGTTCAGCGGCACCAATGCGGCCGGTCAACTGCGTTTCGCCAACGGCGTACTGTACGGCAGCACCGACGCAGACTCGGCGGCTGAGTTTGAGATATCCCTGCTTGGCGTGAGCACTCTCAGCAACGTTGACTTTATCGTCTGATCGGTATTGCTCAACGCCACTGCAGTCCTGCACAGGGGCTGCAGTGGCTACGCCCAGAACCAGTCGCCATGGTTCATTCAAGCCAGACCGCAACATCCCTGCTGCAATCTAGAATTGAATTACCCCGAACTCCCGGGAACCTACCTAAGCCTCGTCTGCGCACCTGTAAACGCCTCGGCGACAAAGGCTTGTTTGCCACCCTGTACGCCGGCATCCGCACCGACATGCTGGATGCGCCCTTCATGCGCGACTTCCTACTCACCGCCAAGGACACCTCCTTCGCCACGCTGGAAGGCGTCAGTGCCGCCCGCGGCTGAATGGTTTAACGAGTGGGTTCAATAGCTAGCGCCGCCGCTGGTAATAGCCAAGCAGTTCTGCTTGGGCCAGGACATGTCCGCTCATCGCCCGCTCCAACGCCGCCTTGCTGGGGTGGTGAAGGTCGGCGAGCAGCCTGTCCAGCGCATACAATTTATGGAAGTAGCGGTGGCTGCCGATCGGTGGGCACGGACCGCCGTAACCGGTTCGCTGCCAATCGTTGAGCCCCTGCAGGGTTCCGGGCGGCAGGTCCTGGTCCGCAACCCCCTCGGGCAGGCTACCGGCACCGGGCGGCAGGTTATACAGCAGCCAGTGGACCCAGGTCATTTTCGGCGCAGCGGGATCGGGAGCATCCGGGTCGTCGACAATCAGCACCAGGCTCTGGGTGCCCGCGGGCGGTGCCGTCCAGCTTAGGGGCGGAGACAGGTCCCGGCCGTCGCAGCTGTGCACAACGGGGATAGTCGCGTTTTGGGCGAAAGCTGAAGAGCTTAACGTCATGGCCATGGTGGTTGTCTCCTTGCTGCCGGAGTGATTCACGCGTCTTCGCGCTTCGCGTAGCGAGCGAGTGCGCCGAGTTTGAGCGGCTAGCTGCGCCTCTTGTTGCTTAGCAACGAATGCGCCCCCCTGCAAGCCGGTTTAATGACTCCAGCGCCTTGTCCTGCTGGCCTAGCGCACTATTACTTACAACTGCAGCGCGGCAAAGGGTTTCATCCGGCGGCGGACGCTCCCAGGCTCGGTCGTGCCGCTGGGCGTTCTAGTTCGGTTAAAAACCATCGCCGGCACAGCCTCGATAAGGCCGCACACTGATGCTGAAGATCCACGGCTTATGCAAAAGCTATCCGACGCCCCAGGGGCCGCTGGCGGTGCTGCGGGGCATCGACCTCGAGCTGGAGCAGGGCAGCAGTCTGGCGCTGATGGGCGAATCCGGCAGTGGCAAAAGCACCCTGCTGCACCTGGTGGCCGGACTCGATCGCTTCGATGCCGGCAGCATCCGGGTTGCCGGGCGCTCGCTGGCGGCGCTCGATGAAAGCCAGTTGGCGGCGTGGCGGCGCACGGGGATCGGCCTGATCTTCCAGCAGTTCAACCTGATTTCCAGCCTGCGGGTCGAGGACAATCTGGCCTTCCAGGCGCGTCTGGCGGGCCGTTATGACCCGCACTGGCAGGCGCAGCTGATCCAGCGGCTGGGCCTTGGCGAGCTGCTCGAGCGCTATCCCGAGCAACTCTCCTGCGGACAGCAGCAACGGGTGGCGCTGGGGCGTGCGTTGGCCGCTAGACCGCCGCTAGTGCTGGCCGACGAACCCACCGGCAGCCTGGATGAGGCGACCAGTGACGAGGTGCTGGAGCTGCTGCTGCAACTGCTCGCCGACAGCCCGACCAGCCTCCTGATGGTGACCCATAGCCCGCGTATGGCGGCGCGCCTGGAGCGGCGCGTGACCTTGCAGGGCGGCCGCCTGCTGGATCGGGGCGAGGCCTGAGATGCGGATCTTTTACTGGACGCTGAGTGGCCTGTTTAGCCATTGGCGCCGGCATCCGGTGCAGTTCTTCAGCGTGCTGACCGGTTTGTGGCTGGCCACCAGCCTGTGGACGGGCGTGCAGGCGCTGAACAGCCAGGCCCGGGAAAGCTATGCACGGGCCAGCCAACTGCTGGCCGGCGATGACCAATACGCGCTGAGTGCCCACAACGGCGGGTTATTTCCGCAGCGGTACTTCATCGAGCTGCGGCGTGCCGGCTGGCCGGTATCGCCAGTCCTGCAGGGCCGCTTGCGTCTGCAGGGGCAGGCCGAGCAACGCCTGCAACTGATCGGTATCGAACCCCTGACCTTGCCAACCGGCACCTCGCTGGCCGGGCAAGCCGTCGACAGCCTGGATCTGGCAACCTTTCTCGGCCAGCCCGGGCGCACCTGGATTGCGCCCGACACCCTCGAGGCCCTCGACCTCGAAGCCGGGGCGCGGCCGCTGAGTGAATCCGGGCAGGCCCTGCCGCCGCTGGAGCTGCGGGCACAGTTGGCGCCCGGCGTGCTGCTGGTGGATATCGGTGTTGCCCAACGACTGCTCGCTGCACCGCAGCAGCTCTCCCGGCTCTTAGTGGCCGGCGATTTCGCCCGGGACAAGCCGAGCCTGCCGCCTCAGTTGGCCGAACAGCTGGTACTGAACCGCCGCAGCGAAGCGGTTGAGCTGGCCCGGCTCACCGACAGCTTCCATCTCAATCTCACGGCCCTCGGTTTGCTGGCCTTTGTCGTCGGGCTGTTTATCGTGCACGCCTCCATCGGCCTGGCCCTGGAGCAGCGCCGCGCGCTGCTGCGCACCCTGCGGGCCTGCGGGGTGAGCGCCCGGACCCTGCTCGGCGCCCTGGCCCTGGAACTCTGCGGCCTGGCCTTGCTCGGCGGCTTGGCTGGCGTGGTCAGCGGTTACTGGCTGGCCAGCCTGCTCTTGCCGGATGTCGTGGCCAGCTTGCGTGGTCTGTATGGTGCAGAGGTCGCCGGGCAGCTCAGCCTCGGCCCGCTGTGGTGGCTGAGCGGGTTGGCCATCAGCCTGCTCGGCGCCTTGCTCGCCGGTGCCGGCAGCCTGCTCAGGGCCGCGCGCTTGCCGCTGCTGGCATTGGCCCAGCCCGAGGCGTGGCAGCAGGCCCAGGCGCTCTGGTTACGCCGCCAAGCTCTGCTGGCCGGAGCGCTCGGTTTGCTGGCGCTGGGCGCGCTGCTTGGCGGCAACAGCCTGATCGCAGGCTTTGTCCTGCTCGCCGCTTTGCTGCTGGCCGCGGCCCTGGGTTTGCCGCTGTGCCTGAGCCTGCTGCTGGAGGGCCTGCTACCCCGCTGCCGCTCGCCGCTGGCGCAGTGGTTTATCGCCGACAGCCGGCAGCAGCTGCCGGGCCTGGCACTGGCGCTGATGGCCCTGCTGCTGGCATTGGCGGCGAATATCGGCGTCGGCAGCATGACCGAGGGCTTTCGCAAGACCTTCGGCGGCTGGCTCGATCAGCGCCTGGCCGCCGAGCTCTACCTCAACCCGCGAGACCCGCAGCAAGCACTGGCCATAGGTGACTGGTTGACCCGCCAGCCACAGGTCCGCGCGGTACTGCCGAGCTGGCGGGTCGAGCTGCAGCTGCAGGGCTGGCCGGCGCAGCTCACCGGCATACTCGATCACCCGAGCTACCGTGCCCACTGGCCACTGCTGAGCGCCAGCCCGGATGCCTGGGAGCAACTGGCCCGGCAAGAGGCGCTGTTGCTCAGCGAGCAGCTGGCGCGACGCTTGAACCTGCACCTGGGCGAACGCCTGAGCCTGGCCACCCCCCAAGGCGAATGGACGCTGGTGGTCGCCGGCATCTATGCCGATTACGGCAACCCGAAGGGTCATCTGCTGGTCAATGCCGCGGGTTTGCAGCGCCACTGGCCGGGGCTGAGCCCGAGCAGTTACAGCCTGCATCTGCCTGCCGCCGAGGCCCCCGAGCTGATGCAGGCCTTGCAGCAGGCATTCGCCCTGGATAGCAGCCGGATCATCGATCAGAGCGAACTCAAGGCCTGGTCGACCCGCGTGTTCGAACGCACCTTTGCCGCCACCGCCGCGCTCAATAGCCTGACCCTGGGGGTGGCCGGCGTGGCGCTGTTCATCAGCCTGCTGACCCTCGGCCAGGCGCGCCTGAGCCAACTGGCACCGCTCTGGGCGCTGGGGGTCAGTCGAGCGCAGCTGGCCTGGCTCAGCCTCGGCCAGACCCTGCTGCTGGCCCTGCTCACGCTGCTGCTGGCGGTGCCGCTGGGGCTGTTGCTGGCCTGGTGTCTGGTCGCGGTGATCAACGTGCAGGCCTTTGGCTGGCGCCTGCCGCTGCATGTGTTTCCCGGGCAGCTCCTGCAATTGCTGGCCATGGCCCTGCTGGCCACGCTGCTGGCCGCCGCCTGGCCGCTGTGGAAACTCGGCCGGACCACCCCGGCCGAGCTGCTGAGGACCTTCGCCGATGAACGCTAGCCTTCACCAGGCGCTCCTCGCGGGCGTGCTGCTACTTGGCGCCTGCGATGCCGAACCGCCCCCTGGCGCGGGTTTTGCCGGGCTCGGCAGCGCAGCCGCGAGCTTTGCCCGCGTCAGCCCAGGCAGGGCTTTCAGCTTCCCGGCGGACCACGGCGCGCACCCGGATTACCGCATCGAATGGTGGTACGTGACGGCCAATCTGGAGGATGAGCAGGGCCGCGCCTGGGGCGTGCAATGGACCCTGTTCCGCAGTGCCTTGCAGCCCGGCTCCACGAATGAGGGCTGGAGCAACCAGAACCTGTGGATGGGCCATGCCGGGCTGACCGGCCCCTATGGCCATCGCGCCACGGAGACCTTCGCCCGCGGCGGCATCGGCCAGGCCGGCGTCATGAGTTCGCCTTTCAAGGCCTGGATCGACGATTGGCACTTCAGCAGCCAGAAACCGGCAAACGCAGAGCTGGGCGAGCTGGACCTGCACGCCCGGGGCCGCGCCTTCGGTTATCGCCTGCGCCTGGTCAGCAGCCTGCCGCCGGTCCTGCACGGCCAGCAGGGCTTCAGCCAGAAGTCCGGACAGGGGCAGGCGTCCTACTACTACAGCCAGCCGTTCTTTCAGGCTCGGGGTGCCATCCAGCTGGAGGGCCAGACCTATAAGGTCAAGGGCCAGGCCTGGCTGGATCGCGAATGGAGCAGCCAGCCCCTGGCGCCCGGCCAGCAAGGCTGGGACTGGTTCTCGCTGCATCTGAGCACGGGCGAAAAACTCATGCTGTTCCAGCTGCGCCATGCCGACGGTGCACACTACCGCGCCGGCACCTGGATCAGCGCCACCGGCCAGACTCGCCTGCTGGGCAATCGCGACATCGTCATGACCCCCTTGCAGCACAGCCGGGTCGCGGGTCGTCAGCTACCGACCCGCTGGTCGCTGCGCATCGCCAGCCAGGGTTTCGCTATCACCAGCACGGCGCTGCAGGAAAATGCCTGGATGGATACCCGTTTCCCTTACTGGGAAGGCCCCATTCGTTTCAGCGGCAGCCATCAAGGGGTGGGCTACCTGGAGATGACCGGGTACTGAGGCGTCTGTGCATGGGTTTGCCCGGCCGGGCCGGGCAACTGCTGGCTTGTGCCGCTACTGAAGTTGCATCCTCAAAGCCGAAAGGCGGCATTTCAGACGCCTTACCCTGCCCGGCGGATCAGGGGCGATGCTCGATTCGATAACTGCTTATGCAGGACCTGGCATGGTCGATTATCAACTGACGGTTAACGACCCGATATAGGTAGTCCATTCCGCTTTCCGTGATACTCGGTACGGCATGAATGGATGTCTCCCGGATGTTTTTTAGAGCCTGTTCACGATCTCGCGAGCTAAGGTCAGGCAAGGCGAAATCGGGCGCAACGCAGCGAAGCGGAGTAACAGCAGAAGGCTGGCCCGCAGCGAGTCAAAAGCGCAGTTTACACGTAGTAAATGAGCATTTTGAGCCCGATTTCAACGCGGCATGGCCGACGCGCAGCAGATCATGAACAGGTTCTTAGACAAAGGCTGCTCGACAAGCCTCAGCCGCGCCGACGGAACAGCGGACGCGGCTCCAGAACCGAACGACCATATTGCACGCTGATACCGGCCAGCCCCTTAAGCGCATCCTCGACCGATTTGTCCTCGCGCACGGCGAACGCATCAAAGCCGCACTGGCGCATATGGCTCAACTGGTCACGCAGCACGTCACCCACCGCCCGCAACTCGCCACGCCAGCCGAGACGGGTACGCAACAAGTAGGCCTGGCTATAACCGCGGCCGTCGCGAAAACTGGGAAAGTCGACGGCGATCAGCGGCAATACACCCAGCCAGGGCTTCAACCGCTCCACCTCATCGTCAGGCGACAGCAACAGCCCATCCAGACTGAAGCGCTCGCCACACAATACCGCTTCATCCTGACGGGCCTCCCAGCGTTCCAGTGACAGAATCAAGAGGCCTGTCGGCAGCTCACCTTCAGCCTCGCGCACCAAATTCCAACTGTCTTCACTGACGACCTGCGCCTGACCTTCGATCAGCTTGATCAGATTGTTCATGCCGACACTTCCACAGTCTTGCGGTAGACGCGCTCCTTGAAGGGCTCCAGGCCGATGCGCTGGAAGGTGTCGACGAAGGTTTCTTCGGTTTCCCTGTAGTCGGTAAAGGTCTCAACGATGCGCTCGATCACATCCGGCACTTCATCAACGCCAAAGGAAGGGCCCATCACCTTGCCCAGCGCGCTGTAGTTACCCTGGGCGCCGCCGAGGGTAATCTGGTACCACTCGCTGCCGTTCTTATCGACACCGAGGATGCCGATGTTACCGATATGGTGGTGACCACAGGCATTCATGCAGCCGGAGATGTTCAGGCTGATTTCACCGATGTCGTGCAGGTAGTCGAGGTCCTCGAAGCGCTGCTGGATCGCCTGCGCGATCGGGATCGATTTGGCGTTGGCCAGCGAGCAATAGTCGCCACCGGGGCAGGCGATGATGTCGGTCAGCAAGCCGATGTTCGGCGTCGCCAGTCCTGCTTCAGAGGCCAGCTGCCACAGCGCATACAGGTCGGCCTTGCGCACGTCGGGGAGCACCAGGTTCTGCTCATGGGCGATGCGGATTTCGCCGAAACCGAAGCTGTCGGCCCAGTCCGCCACCGCGTCCATCTGCGTTGAGGTGACGTCACCTGGCGGCGCGGTAATACCCGGTTTGGTCGACAGCACCACCGAGGCGTAGCCCGAGACCTTGTGCGCATAGACGTTGCGATCGACCCAGCGGGCGAAGTCCGGGTGCTGGGACAGGCGGGTGCCGAACTCCAGGTCAGTGTCAGCCAGGCTTTCATAGGCCGGTGGGACGAAGCCCGCCGCGACCCGCTCGAACTCATCGAGGGTCAGCTCGGCCGGGCCGTCCTTGATTTGCTGCCACTCTTCTTCCACCTCACGGGCGAAGGCCTCGATGCCCAGTGCCTTGACCAGGATCTTGATCCGCGCCTTGTACTTGTTGTCACGCCGGCCGTGGCGGTTGTAGACCCGCAAAACGGCCTCCACATAAGACAATAGGTGCTGCCACGGCAGGCCGTCGCGGATCTGCAGACCGAGAATCGGCGTACGCCCCAGACCACCTCCGACCAGCACACGGAGCATCATCCGGCCCTGCTCATCGCGATACAGGTACAGGCCGATGTCGTGCATCTGCACTGCTGCGCGATCCTGCAACGCCGAACACAGGGCGATCTTGAACTTACGCGGCAGAAAGAGGAACTCCGGGTTGACCGTCGACCACTGGCGGAGGATTTCAGCCAGCGGGCGCGGGTCGAGCAACTCATCGGCCGCGACCCCGGCGAAGGCCTCGGTGGTGATATTGCGCACGCAGTTGCCGGAGGTCTGGATCGCGTGCATTTCCACGTCGGCCAGTTTCTCGAGAATGTCCGGCACCCTCTCCAGTTCGATCCAGTTGAACTGGATGTTCTGCCGGGTGGTGAAGTGGCCATAGTCGCGGTCGTACTGCCGGGCGATTTGTGCCAGGCAGCGCAGCTGGTTCGAGCCCAGGGTGCCGTAGGGGATCGCCACCCGCAGCATGTAGGCATGTTTCTGCAGGTACAGGCCGTTCTGCAGGCGCAGCGGCAGGAACTCCTCTTCGCTCAGTTCCCCGCTGATCCGGCGTTCGACCTGGTCGCGAAACTGCGCCACCCGCTCATGGACCAGCGCCCGGTCGTAATCGTCGTAGTGATACATAGTCGGCACCTCACAGAGCAGACCGCCGCGGACGGAAAACTGCGTATGGATATACACAGGAGCGGCAGTCTCAGGCCCGTCACTATGCAGTTTCAGCACGGCACGAAACAGCCGCAGATCATCCTGAAAAAACCGTATCAGAAGGCTTTTTCAACGCCGTTGCCGAGCGCGATAAACGCAGTGGACGTAGGTCTTTAGAACCTGTGAAAGTCCCTCTCCGCAAAGCATCTGATATGGCTTTTTATCAAATACCTGAGACTGTTATAAAAACACTTGGCGCCGCATTGTTGCCCGGCCTGATTAAGCCCGATGAGCGCCTGCCATGAGCGAAAGAATTCCCGTCCAGATTGTCGAGATCGCCGCCCCTTCGAGCATCCCCCGCGCGAAGGTCAAACAGATCGAAGGCCAGATCACCACCCGTAGCTTCAGCGGTTTTTTTCGCAACTTGCGGATAAGCGGCAGCGGGGTTCTGTTCCTGCTGTTCTTCGGCACCGTCTGGCTCGACTGGGGCGGCCGCCAGGCCGTGCTCTGGGATCTCTCGGCCAGCAAGTTCCATATCTTCGGCGCGACCTTCTGGCCGCAGGACTTCATCCTGCTCTCGGCGCTGCTGATCATCTGCGCGTTCGGCCTGTTCGCCATCACCGTCTTCGCCGGGCGCGTCTGGTGCGGCTACACCTGTCCACAGAGCGCCTGGACCTGGGTCTTCATGTGGTGCGAGAAAGTCACCGAGGGTGACCGTAACCAGCGCATCAAATTGCACAGCGCGCCCTGGAGCGCCAGCAAGGTGCTGCGCCGTTCTGCCAAGTACGGCATGTGGCTGGCGATCAGTCTGCTCACCGCACTGACCTTCGTCGGCTACTTCACCCCGATCCGCCCGCTGACGAGCGAACTGCTCAGCCTGCAACTGGGTGGCGCCAGCCTGTTCTGGGTACTGTTCTTCACCGCCGCGACCTACCTCAATGCCGGCTGGCTGCGCGAGCAGGTGTGCCTGCACATGTGCCCCTATGCGCGTTTCCAGAGCGTGATGTTCGACAAAGACACCCTTACCGTCTCCTACGATGCCGCCCGTGGCGAGAGCCGCGGCCCACGCAAGAAGGAAGTCGACCCGGCCACCCAAGGCCTGGGGGATTGCGTCGACTGCCAGATGTGCGTGCAAGTCTGCCCGACCGGCATCGATATTCGCGATGGCTTGCAGATCGACTGCATCGGTTGCGCCGCCTGCATCGACGCCTGCGACACGGTCATGGACAAGATGGGCTACGCCCGTGGCCTGGTCCGCTACACCTCGGAGCGCGTGCTGCAAGGTGGCAGGACCCACCTGCTGAGACCCCGCCTGATCGGCTACACGCTGGTCCTGCTGGTGATGATCGGCGCCTTCGCCCTGGCTCTGGCCCAACGGCCGATGGTCTCGCTGGACGTGACCAAGGACCGTGGCCTGTTCCGCGAGAACAGCCTCGGCCAGATCGAGAACATCTATAGCTTGAAGGTCATCAACAAGACCCAGCAACCGCAGCGCTATCTGCTGTCGCTGGCCGAAACCGACAAGTTCCAGCTACAAGGAAACCACGAACTGAGCCTGGCCGCCGGGGAGATCGTCGACGTTCCGGTGTCAGTGGTGATGACCAGCGAACGCGCTGAGAGCACCTCGCAAAGCATCGGTTTCGAGGTGACCAATAGCAATGATCCGAGCGACCGCGTGCAGGCGCGCAGCGCCTTCGTCGCACCGCTGAACCGCTGATGGCCGTCGCATGAACCGCGCGTTGTCATTAGAGTGTCCGCACGACGTTCCGCTACTCGCGTGCCAGGACAAGATGAAGCGCTACGAAAAATTCGCCAACGAGATCGCCGAGCTGATCCGCTCGGGGGTGCTCACCCCCGGGCAACGCGTACCCTCAGTGCGCTACGCCAGCCAGACGTACGGCGTCAGCCTGTCCACGGTGTTCCAGGCTTATTACCTGCTGGAGCGCCGCGGCCTGATCCGCGCCCGGCCGCGCTCCGGTTACTTCGTCAACAATCATGCACCCCGGCAATTCTCCGAGCCTGCGATCAGCCCGCAGGTCAACGAGTCCACCGAGGTGGATGTTAGCGAGCTGGTGTTCTCGGTGCTCGACTCGATCAAGGATCTGGAGACTGTACCCTTCGGCTCGGCCTTCCCCAGCCCACTGCTGTTTCCCCTTCCGCGCCTGGCCCGCTCGCTGGCCACCGCCACCCGCGACATGGACCCGCGCATGGTGGTGGCCGACCTGTCACCGGGCAACCCGAACCTGCGCCGACAGATCGCCCTGCGCTATATGGTTACCGGGGTAATGCTCCCCGTTGAGGAATTGGTGATCACCAATGGCGCACTGGAAGCCCTGAATCTTTGCCTGCAAGCCGTGACTCAACCGGGCGATCTAGTCGCCATCGAAACCCCGACGTTCTATGCCTGCCTGCAAGTGCTCGAACGCCTCAAGTTGAAGGCGGTGGAGATTCCAGTTCACCCGCGTGAGGGCGTTGATCTCGCCGTACTTACCGAAACCCTGAAGCGACACCCGATCAAAGCCTGCTGGTTTATGACCAGCTTCCAGAACCCAATGGGTGCCACACTACCGGAAACGAAAAAACGTGAACTAGTGGAGTTACTGCACCAGCACCAGGTACCGCTGATTGAAGACGACGTCTACGCCGAGCTGTACTTCGGCCCGCAACCGCCGAAGCCGGCCAAGGCGTTCGATACGCAAGGGCTGGTGATGCATTGCGGTTCCTTCTCCAAGAGCCTGGCGCCTGGTTACCGGGTCGGCTGGGTAGCTGCCGGGCGCTTCGCACAAAAGGTCGAACGGCTCAAGCTGATGACCACCCTTTCCGCCTCGGTACCTGCTCAAGCGGCCATCGCCGACTATCTGCAACACGGGGGCTATGACCGGCACCTACGTAAACTGCGCTACGCCCTCGAAGAACAGCAAAGCGCACTGCTGGCGGCTATCGCCCGGCACCTTCCGAGCAGCACACGTGTATCTCATCCTGCCGGTGGCTACTTCCTCTGGCTGGAACTCCCGGAACAAGTCGACTCGCTGAAGCTGTTCCAGATGGCCTTGGCTCAAGGCATCAGTATTGCGCCAGGGCCGATCTTCTCGCCCACCCAGCGCTTCCGCAACTGCATTCGCCTCAACTATGGCAGCCCCTGGAACGAGCGCTTCGAACAGGCTACGGAAACCCTCGGACGAATCATCAAATCGTTTTAACTTCCTGCGAGCAACCACCGACCAAGGCCAGCGGCTTAATAGCCATCGAACCGCACCCGCAACATCAGGCTCCCATCTGATACGAGTTATGAATCGCCCCTAATTTTGTAGACACTGCTGAGGGTCCGTATGGCCGGTGAGGTCGTTCGCCAGTGCAGCCGGTCACCCGCCTGAGAGTTGGCTTCCGCCCCAAGGCCGTCGTTCGACATGACTGCTCCCCACGGACCTTCGCAATCTAGGCCCATCGCCGATTTAACGGTCGGTCGCTAAGCTGGAAGCGGAGCTCGGATGCCGTCTCTTCAGCGCTCGACGCGAAAACTCGCCGAGCCAGAAACGCTGCCGTGCCAGAAACACTAGTTACGCCACAGGTCTGGTTGTCACACGTGACTATCGGCCCGTAACTCGGCTGGAGCGAAGTGCAAGCCGAGGATTGCTTCTCGGGCATTGCCCCGGATTCCGCCGCGCTTCATCCCCTGCTGTTACTTCCCTATTGGTTTGTAGCCGCTGGTGCACGAGCGGCCTCAACCTCAGCGCTCTCGGCTCGCGTTAGGAGCGCCGCTCAGGGATGGTCAGGCCGCGGCGATCTCTCCACAGCGGGCTCTTGCTGCTGCAGCGTCCACATCTGCGCGTAGCTGCCGCCGGCCTCCAGCAACTCGCGGTGGCTGCCGCTTTCGATGATGCGGCCGGCGTCCAGCACTAGGATCAGGTCGGCAGCCATCACAGTGGAAAGCCGATGGGCAATCACCAGGGTGGTGCGGCCGACCTGGATGCGCTCGAGCGCGGCCTGGATGGCCTTCTCCGACTTGGAGTCCAGCGCCGAGGTGGCCTCGTCGAAGATCAGGATGGCCGGGTTCTTCAGCAGGGCGCGGGCGATCGCCACGCGCTGCTTCTCGCCGCCGGACAGCTTGAGGCCGCGTTCGCCGACTTCGGTCGCGTAGCCATCCGGCAGGCGCAGGATGAACTCGTGGATATGCGCGGCACGGGCGGCGGCCTCGATCTCCTCGCGGCTGGCCTCGGGACGGCCGTAGCGAATGTTGTAGTAGATGCTGTCGTTGAACAGCACGGTGTCCTGCGGGACTATGCCGATGGCACCGCGCACCGAGGCCTGGGTCAGCTCGCGCAGGTCCTGGCCGTCGATGCGGATGTGCCCGCCATCGACGTCGTAGAAGCGGTACAGCAGGCGGGCCAGGGTGGACTTGCCCGAGCCCGAACGGCCGACCACCGCCAGCGTGCCGCCGGGCGGGATCTCGAAATCCACCCCATGCAGGATCTCCCGGCGCGGGTCGTAGCCGAAGTAGACGTTCTCGAAGCGCACCCGCGGCTGGCTGGACGCGAGCGGCTTGGCGGCTGGCGCGTCCTGCACGTCCTGGCGTTGATCGAGCAGGCCGAACAGCCGCTCCATATTGGTCAGCGCCTGCTTCACCTCGCGGTACATCATGCCCAGCACGAACAGCGGGGCCGACAGCTGCAGCAGGTAGGCGTTGACCAGCACCAGGTCGCCGATGGTCAGCTCGCCGGCCACCACGCCGGCGGCGGCCCGCCACATCATGGCGGTGACGCCGAGGGCGACCACCACGGTCTGGCCGAGGTTGAGCAGGGCCAGCGACTTGGTGGCCTTGACCCGGGCGTTCTCCAGGTGCCGCAGGTTGTCGTCGTAGCGCGCGGCCTCGTGGGCCTCGTTGTTGAAGTACTTGACCGTCTCGTAGTTGAGCAGCGAGTCCACCGCACGCTCGTTGGCGCGGGTATCGGCCTCCACCGCGGCGCGGTAGAAGCGGGTGCGCCACTCGGTCACGGCGAAGGTCCAGAGGCTGTAGGCCAGCAGCGTGCCGAGGGTGATGAAGGCGAAGCCCCAGTCGTAGGCCCAGACCAGCACCACGGTCACCAGCAGCACCTCGAGGAGGGTCGGCACTATGGTGTAGAGCGTCCAGTCCAGCAGATCGGAGATCGCGCTGCCGCCGCGCTCGACGTCGCGGGCCACGCCGCCGGTGCGGCGGGCGAGGTGGAACTTCAAGCTCAGGCCGTGCAGATGGCGGAACACCTTCAGGGTGATCTGCCGCGAGGCGCGCGCCATGACGCGGGCGAACACCACCTGACGCAGCTCGCCGAACAGGCTGACGCCGATGCGCGACGCGCCGTAGGCGAGCAGCAGACCGACCGGCAGCATCAGCAGGCTGGGCTCGACATTGAGCCCATCGACTATCTGCTTGAGGGCGATCGGGACGTACAGGTTGACCAGCTTGGCGGCGAAGATCAGCGCCAGCGCCAGCGCGATGCGTCCGGCGTAGGGGCGCAGATAGGGCAGCAACGCGGCGACCACCGCGAGGTCACCGCGGGCACTGGCCGCCCGTGCGACCGGCGCGGCGCCGGCGGCGCCGTCCTCGGCAGCGCCGGCGGCGCCATTGCTAGACACGCTAGTGTCGGGAGCACGGACGGGCTGTGCTGCCTGCTTGTCGTCGAGCGCTGTCATATGGCCACCTGCCCATCTAATCGGAGACACCCAGCTGGAGCCCTACACTGCAGCCTGGGCTACCCGACACTTGCCAACCCTAGGCGCAGGCTGGCCTCGGCGCCTTCAGCCCGACTTGCGGACTATGGCCTCGGCGATGCTCGCCGGCGCCTCGGCGTAGCGGGCGAACTCCATGGAGAAGCTGGCACGGCCCTGGGACATCGAACGCACATCGGTGGCATAGCCGAACATCTCGCCCAGCGGCACCTCGGCGCGGACGATCTTGCCGGAGACCGCGTCCTCCATGCCGTGGATCAGGCCACGGCGGCGGTTGAGGTCGCCCATGATGTCGCCCATGTACTCCTCGGGGGTCACCACCTCGAGCTTCATCACCGGCTCCAGCAGCACCGCGCCGCCCTTCTGCGACAGCTGTTTGGTGGCCATGGAGGCGGCGATCTTGAAGGCCAGCTCGCTGGAGTCGACGTCGTGGAACGAGCCGTCGAATACCGCGGCCTTCAGACCGAGCAGCGGGTAGCCGGCGAGCACACCGTTCCTCATCTGCTCCGCGATGCCCTTCTGAATCGCCGGGATAAATTCCCGCGGAATCGCCCCGCCCACCACTTCGTTGGCGAACTGCAGCCCCTCCTGGGCCTCGTCGGCCGGCGCGAAGCGTATCCAGCAATGGCCGTACTGGCCGCGGCCGCCGGACTGACGGACGAACTTGCCCTCGATCTCGCAGGTGTTGCGGATCGCCTCGCGGTAGGCCACCTGCGGCTTGCCGGTGTTGGCCTCGACGCCGAACTCGCGGCGCATGCGGTCGACGATGATGTCCAGGTGCAGCTCGCCCATGCCGGAGATGATGGTCTGCGCGGTTTCTTCGTCGGTCTTGACCCGGAACGAGGGGTCCTCCTGGGCCAGTTTGCTCAGGGCGATGCCCATCTTCTCCTGGTCGGCCTTGGTCTTCGGCTCCACGGCGATGGAGATCACCGGCTCGGGGAAGTCCATGCGCTCGAGGATGATCGGCCTGTTCAGGTCGCACAGGGTATCGCCGGTGGTGACGTCCTTCATGCCGATCAGCGCGGCGATGTCGCCGGCCCGCACCTCCTTGATCTCGGCGCGGTGATTGGCGTGCATCTGCACCATGCGGCCGACCCGCTCCTTCTTGCCCTTGACCGAGTTGAGCACCGCATCACCGGAGTTCAGCACCCCGGAATAGACCCGGATAAAGGTCAGGGTGCCGACGAAGGGATCGCTGGCGATCTTGAACGCCAGCGCCGCGAAGGGCTCGCTGTCGTCGGCGTGGCGCTCGTCTGCCCGCTCCAGATTGTCCGGGTGCAGGCCCTTGATCGCGGGAATCTCGGTGGGTGCCGGCAGCAGCTCGACCACGGCATCCAGCACCAGCGGCACGCCCCTGTTCTTGAACGAGGAGCCGCAGACCGCCGGCACCACCTCGCAGGACAGGGTGCGCAGGCGCAGGCCGGTCTTGATCTCCTGCTCGGACAGATCGCCCTCCTCCAGGTACTTGTTCATCAGCTCCTCGCTGGCCTCGGCGGCGACCTCGAGCATGTTGCTCCGCCAGCGTTGTGCCTCCGCCAGCAGCTCGGGGGGAATCGCCTCCTCGCGGCCGCTCATGCCCTGGTCCTCATCGCTCCAGTAGATGGCCTTCATCCGGATCAGGTCGATTTGGCCGTGGAAATGCTCCTCCTGGCCGATCGGCAGCTGGATCGGCACCGGCGTGTGGCCCAGGCGCTGCTTGATCTGCTCGACCACGCGGAGGAAGTCGGCGCCGGCGCGGTCCATCTTGTTGACGTAGGCGATACGCGGCACGTGGTACTTGTCGGCCTGGCGCCACACGGTCTCGGACTGCGGCTCGACGCCATCGGCGCCGCTGAACACCACCACGGCGCCATCCAGCACGCGCAGCGAACGCTCCACCTCGATGGTGAAGTCGACGTGCCCGGGGGTGTCGATGATGTTGATGCGGTACTTGTCCAGCTGCTTGCGCGAGCCGGTCCAGAACGCCGTGGTCGCCGCCGAGGTGATGGTGATGCCGCGCTCCTGCTCCTGCACCATCCAGTCCATGGTCGCGGCGCCATCGTGCACCTCGCCCATCTTGTAGTTGACCCCGGTGTAGAACAGGATCCGCTCGGTGGTGGTGGTCTTGCCGGCATCCACATGGGCCACTATGCCGATGTTGCGGTAATGGCTGATGGGTGTTGTACGGGCCATGACTATCACCTCCGTGGCGGCTGAACAATAAATGGCAACGCCCCGGCGGAGCCCGAAAAGCTTCGCGGGCGGATGGCGGAGTTCATCGGTGAGCGGCTCCGGCTGCCGGACGCTCCGGGCAGCGGATGGCCGGGCGGCCCTGCCCTGCGGGAATGGCGCCACCCCACTAGTAACGCTAGCACCGCACAGGCCTCCGGGACGGGCTAGGCGCAGCCGCTTATCGCCTGTGAAAAAGGGGACGAAAAAGGGGACTGATTTATTTGTGCAGATGAACCTGCTGGAATGGCAAGGCGAGCCACGGGAGAGGCATTCACGCCTCACCCGTGGCCCTCCCCATTTACACCAGGGACAGGCTCTAAGGCATGTTGCCGATGATGCGCCTCACCTCCTGCTCGGAGTAGCCGCGCAGCGTCTGCGTCCGCACATTGCCGAGCGAACCTACTTTCAAGAGCAGTGAGGTTGCGGCTTCCTCGGCTCCCTCGACGATAAGCACCAGGTCGTAATTCCCGACCGTCCAGTACGCGGCCTTGACCGTGATGCCGAGCGATTCGGCCAGCGCCTTGAAGGCTTCGAAACGATCCGGGGAATCCTTTACGCTCCGAATGCCCTGATCGGTGAAATTCGCTAGTGTGATGAAGGTAGCCATGATCTCACTCCTGTTCAGGTTGCTAGATGACGGTCACCGAGTCAGAAGCCACTGCATGGGAGAAGACCGCCATTCTTCCAAATTTGCACGTCCGCGCGGCACCCTCGCGGCGACCAGCCTTGGCGAGGGTTTGCCCACGATCCATGACGGCTGGTGGCTGCCGCACCACGGCCACGCATCCCCTCCT
Source organism: Pseudomonas sp. 2FE (assembly GCF_005503735.1). Classification (NCBI taxonomy): domain Bacteria; kingdom Pseudomonadati; phylum Pseudomonadota; class Gammaproteobacteria; order Pseudomonadales; family Pseudomonadaceae; genus Pseudomonas; species Pseudomonas sp. 2FE. Next base: position 292,305 of record NZ_SCMO01000004.1, read on the forward strand.
CACCTCCGCGCGGGTAGGTTTGGCAACTTTCATCCGTCCGCCAACCTCCTCTGGGAAGGAATAGCAGCCCGCTGCGCCACCCGCATGACCGCTGATCCACTTGAACCAAAAAACCACCCCGGCAGTCGCGGCTGGGAGCCAGCGCAGCCCGGTTATCGGGCCTATACTTTTCCCCCTGATAGGTTCGCGGCAGACGCCCGAGCCTGATCGGAACGGCTGTCGCGGCAGCGGTAGCCACTCCCCAGCCACAAATAAGGAGATCGAACATGGCAATCCGCATTGGCGACGAAGCGCCGGATTTCACCGCCGAAAGCACCGAGGGGACCCTCAGCTTCCACGAATGGATCGGCGACAAATGGGCCATCCTGTTCTC
>NZ_SCMO01000005.1:0-226425 GCF_005503735.1 Pseudomonas sp. 2FE
CGCTCCACTCCTTCGCCCGTGCAGCAAGTCCCTTCATCTGGGCCCCGTTACTCCACGCTAGGCTCTGCTCCGCAAGCTGCTTGAGCTGAGCACTTTCGCTCCACTCCTTCGCCCGTGCAGCAAGTCCCTTCATCTGGGCCCCGTTACTCCACGCTAGGCTCTGCTCCGCAAGCTGCTTGAGCTGAGCACTTTCGCTCCACTCCTTCGCCTGTGCAGCAAGTCCTTTCATCTGGGCCCCGTTACTCCACGCTAGGCTCTGCTCCGCAAGCTGCTTGAGCTGAGCACTTTCGCTCCACTCCCTCGCCAACGCAGCAAGTCCCTTCATCTGAGCGCTGTTACTGAAAGCCCGACTCTGATTAGCAATCTGCCTGAGCTGAATTTGTGCGGTGTCGATCTCGCTCACTACGTAGCACCTTGCCGAATTGTGTCTGGGTCTAGCGTAACCCAGCTTGCCTACCTGGGCGTAGTTAGGGCTGGAAGGAGGATTTTCGAGATTTTTTTCGAGATTTCCTCTCGCTTCAACCTTTCAAAGAATGGTCACTGTAAGTGCCGTCCAAATGACGGAGCTAACAGAAGTGGCCACCCATACATTCAAACATAAATTTGAAACATTTCTACTATCACTGAACCCTGCCGACCTCCCCGAAGCACGGCATCTCTCCATTGATTTTGTTCGCATGTATGCAAAAAGAATTAGCGAACACTTCATCACACACCCACCAACCCCAACAAAAAACAAAGAAATCTTCGAATATAAAAGCGATTTCTATGGAATAACAATAAGGTCAAAAATTCCTGAAGGGGTCATCAAGCGAGCCAAATGCAAAAAATTTTGGACACGATCAATCGAGAACAAAACAAACGAAGGCCGTCTACTTCATGAAGCCAGAAACCAAGTAGTCGGCGAGCAAAAAAACAAAAATGATAGCTCAGGCAAGCCAGTCGGTAATCCCCCCTGAAAACAGTGCTCGTCAGAAGTAGAATTTTCTCCTAATCGGATCAAGGAAATTTTGCGTGAAGACATCGCGTTTTTCGGACAGCCAGATCATCGCCATCCTCAAGCAAGCCGAAGCCGGCAGCCCAGTGCCAGAGCTGTGTCGCGAGCACGGCATCAGCTCGGCGACCTTCTACAAGTGGCGCGCCAAGTTCGGCGGCATGGACGCCTCATTGATGGCTCGGCTGCGCGAGTTGGAAGAGGAAAACCGTCGCCTTAAGAAGATGTACGCCGAAGAGCGCCTGAAGGCCGAGATCATCCAGGAGGCGCTGCAAAAAAAGTGGTGAAGCCATCTCGACGGCGAGAGATGGCGCAGCAGGCCGTTCGTTCAGGCCGGGTCAGCATCAAGCTGGCGTGCTTGGCCTTCGGGGTCAGCACCACCTGCTATCGCTACCAGCCACGCTTGTCGGCGGAGAATGCCGAGATCGCCGATCAGCTGATTCGGCTCACACACAACCAGCGCAACTGGGGTTTTGGCCTGTGCTTCCTGTATCTGCGCAACGTGAAGGGCCATCGCTGGAATCACAAACGGGTGTATCGGATCTATCGGGAGCTGGAGTTAAACCTGCGGATCAAACCGCGCAAGCGCATCGTGCGGGAGAAGCCTGAGCCGCTTGCCGTGCCGCCGGCCATCAACCACTGCTGGTCGATGGACTTCATGCACGACCAACTGGCCGATGGCCGCAGTTTCCGACTGTTCAACCTGATCGACGACTTCAATCGCGAAGCCCTGGCGATGGATATCGACTTGTCGCTACCGGCGGAACGCGTGATTCGCGCACTGGATCAGGTGATCGAATGGCGCGGTAAGCCGCAGGCCATTCGCAGCGACAACGGGCCGGAGTACATCAGCAGCAAGCTCGTGCTCTGGGCGGAAAAACATAGCATCCGCCTGGAGTACATCCAACCCGGCAACCCGCAGCAGAACGCCTACGTCGAGCGTTACAACCGCACGGTGCGTTACGACTGGCTGGGGCATTATTTGTTCGAATCCATCGCCGAGGTACAAGAGCACGCCACGCGCTGGATATGGACCTACAATCACGAGCGGCCAAACATGGCCCTGGGAGGCATCACCCCCAAACAGAAGTTGGCCCTCGTGGCCTGACCCCTACTTCTGGCGAGCACTAAAAATGGGGGGATTACCAGTCCAGCTGTACTGCTCTGATAAAACCTTAAAAAGAATTAAAGAAAAATCTGACAGAAACAAAAAAAGCCTATCCAAGCTGGCAGTCAAAAATATTAAAACCGGAGAAACAAAAAACCTCTTAGAGATTGCAACAAAAAACGAAGAAACCAGGGCTTTGGAGACGTATCACATCATCAAAAACCTTGAGCATCTCGCAGACGAAAATGGCTTTAAGTGGTTATTTATAACCCTAACAGCACCAGCGGAATACCACCCCAACCCCGCCAAAGGAAAGAGGCGCTACAACTATCAGCTGGGCATAGTCGCAAGCCATAAATATATAAGCACTAAGTGGGGACAAATTCAGTCAGTTCTTAGCGCACGAGACATCCCAGCATGCTCTGAGTCATATTTTGGAGTAAGGACAGTAGAACCGCATAAAGACGGAAGCATGCACTGGCACATACTGCTATTCGCAAGAACCACATTGATTGAGAATATAATCAAAGCAATAAGAGAGAAATTCAAGACCGAAGCATCAGCCACAATTGTTATCGGTAAAGACTACACAGAAAAAGGAAGTGCAAAAGCAGCATCATATATTTACAAATACATTTCAAAATCACTATCACAGAAAGAACAAGAGCAATGCGCACAAGACGAAATGCACGATGACATCCGTGAGGAAAACGACCTGGCAACCATCAGGAATAAAAGTCGAGTGCAAGCCGCCATCAAAGCAATCCGAGCACGCCAGTATCAGTACATTGGCGTCAATAGGCTAACAACCATGTACAGAAAAATAAACAAGCTAAAGATGGATAAGCTAGACATACCCCCAGGAAGCTTACCGGCCTTCATAAAAGAAAAAATCTGGAGAAATAGGCTTGGCTTTTACCACATGCTAAAAAACATCGAGCCATTTAAAAAGGGAGGTGACATACGCCTAGTAACTGAACCCTCATGCAACAGCTATGGCGAGCCAACCAAGAGGGTAATAGCTATCAGAATAGGAGACATGATGATTAGCACCGAGTCCGAATACAAGATAGAAAGGATCCGCCACATGAAGAGTTAGAGTTATACATAGTTATCCAAGTTCCGATCCCGATGGGATCGGCAGCACAGCAACCTACACTAGGAACCATAAATGAATAATCTTGATCAAACGATCTACCAAATTGAGCAGCTCCTCAGCCATGGGGGTGGTAGCTCGCAATGGTTCGCCCAAGCGTTTCTGTCTTGGTTGAGTCATGACACACCCTACCTGGTAAATCTTAGCGGTATAGATCGGCTCGACAGCGCGAATCTGGAGCTATTCACGACGATGCTTCGGATTCGCCGTGACCAACAATTGAACGAGTCGGAACGGCAAAAGCTGATAGCACTGGCCGATTATGCAAGACAGCGCTTCGGATTAGCCGCCAACTAAGTCAGGCGCTAGCTCAAGATTATCCAGGGATCTATTTCGTGGACGCCTAACGGGCCTCTCAGTCAAGGCCCGCTCCTGATTCAGCAACCGCTCCAGCATCTCGGCTTTGGCCTGAATAATCTCCAACTCCGGCAACCGTCTGGCCAGCATCTTCTCCCCCCGAGATAGCGACCGCTCGCGTTGTGCCAGCGCTACCTGCTGCTGTCTCAATAGGGTTGCGGCAGACTTCAATTCCAACGCGTTGCGCTCAAGTTTCTTGGCTCTTGCCTCCCGAGCTTTCTTGCGTTTTAACTCAACCGCTATCCCTTGAGCGTGAGCCTTTGAGATCGTTTCAGCATGCTGCCACGCGGGCGTCTGATGACCCAATGCCTTGGCTGCATAGTCGATGGCACTCAGCCGAGGAGCCGCGCCCGCATCGGCGAGCGTCCTGTAAAAGCTAGCAATATCGCTGTGCTTAGCCTTAGCCCCTTTGACTCCTCGTGATAACCCACGAGGTGCACCACAAGCAGCGTAGAAGCTGTCCTGCATAGCGGAAACAACCTTCGGGCCGCCCAAATAATCACGGGCGCTCAAACGTCCATCTTGGGTCAATGGAACCACGTAAGCCACCATGTGAGGAGTAGATTCATCCAGGTGAACTGCTGCGCAAAGTACCTGATCATTGCCGTGACGATGCCGCAGCCAAGCGAGGGCGTCCCGAAAATAGCCATTGCCGAGGTCATCCAAGGGGCCACCATAGCGCTGGAATGCTTCAGGGGAAGCGGTGATCAGATACTCAATACAAAGCACTGCGTCACGCCGTCTTCTGACTGGAAGCCGATCATTCAGCGCCCGAATCAACTGCTGGCAACTAGCGGCCCCCACCACACGGTTCTGACTCTGCTGGGCAGGATCAGCATTAGGCGTAGGTTGCTCTCTGAATGTATGCCGTGCTGACCGAGAGATGGCCGCCAAACTCTTGTGCTTATTCGCCCGAATGATCGAGTACATGTCAATCACCCCAGCTCGGGGGAGTCAATCTCGTTTCCTCGCTGGTAGCGGTGCCTTCGCCTTAATGCTGGCGAAGGCTCCAGCGTCCCAGTTAGTGCTGGCTCAGGAGCTTGCCCGGTCAGTAGCTTTACTATCCCCTCAAGGAGCAGTCGAATCGCTTTGATCACCAGTTCAAACAAGGCTTTGTCGGCAAGCAAAATTTCTCCGAGGTCAGGGTCAGCTGAGCGACGTGCGATACCCCAATCTTCAAGCTCTAAAAGGGCATTCCAGGCACTTGTGGGGAGGGCTTTGCGCGGAATGGCATAGACAAACTCGCCCATTTGCAGGCCCGGGCCCCATGTAATCGTTCGCTCAATCTCCTCGCGCAACTGCTGCTCTGGAAGAGCTAGGGCGGCTCTGATGAGGACTGTTTGATCCTCAGGGTTTAGCGGTATCACTTGGTTTGCCATGGCGCTTCTCCGTCACCTTAATACTGTATGTATGTACAGTATTATCCAGATAAGTGCGGAGCCGTGCAACTCCATTTTCACGATGTGTAACCCACTACACATCGGCAAGCCGATGGTGGGCCAGCGTGCCGCTGGGGTATCTGTGCGGAGCGATGCTCCTTGCAAGGTCGCGCCCCTTTGGCGCAGCCGGCGTGGGGTCTCGCCCCCACACGGCGACCGGGGAAAGCCCCCGGTGCTACTACGCGACGCCACTGCGTGCCGTCTTTGTCTTGTGATGTTTTTAAAAGCAGCTTCGAGGTTGCTCAGGAAAAGAACAGAAATCCTGTAGGCCTTTACCTGTCCAGATCATTTACCGTCGGCATCAATGAACTGCGGAGACAAGTTACTGCCGTGGGCGTGGGGCAGTAATCGGCCAGAAGATGCCCCTCAGAAATGTTGGCTAATGCCCCGACGCAAGCAGCAGTAGCCGGTCACAAACAGACCATGGACACGCCGCTACCGAATCCGTAGTCTCCGTTCAGGCTATGCCGCTTTTCTTTCCGCCTCATGTCGCGTTTAAACGCGCCCTGCACGCCGCTGAAGGAGTTGCTCATGGACACGGAACGTTATCAGCCACAAGTGACGGAAATTATTACCCCGCCTACGTCATCTACTTATAGTTAGGCAGCCTCCGGAAATTCATCTCCGGTTGGTTTTGATCGCAACACCGCGTCGCCTGTGAGGCGCCATTGTTAGTGGCATTATCAAAAGGAGTTGGTTTATGCCGGACAACGTAACAATTAACTTACCGCGCTCACCGTCTGTCTTGGCGGCGTCTGCCTTTTCTTTCTGCGTTGCGGCGGCTACCGTGTCGGGCAGGCCCGGCCTAACAACTGCTTCAAGTCGTTCGCTGCGCTCACTTGGACGGGCTAAAGCCCGCCCCTTAACCAAACGTTAGCAGGCACTCGCCATGATCTGGAAAATCAAGTTTGAGTCCGAATCCCTAATTTCACTCGAAACAGGTATGAAACGTGGCTATATCATTGAGCTCGCAGAAGAGCGCAGTGATGGAAATGAATATGTTTACTTCGAAAAAGCCGCTATAGGTGCACTCGGCGGTTTGAAAATGCATATCTATGCGGATGAGCACCCGCCTCCTCACTTCCACGTAAAATATAATGGCGAGGAAAATAGCTTTCGCATTGATGACGCCAGCCCACTTTATCCAGATGGCGGCTTGAAAAAATGGTTCAAGAATATTAAGAAATGGCATATGCAAAATAAGAGCGAGCTTATTTCTGCATGGAATTCAATGAGGCCTGAAGGATGTCCTGTTGGCCCTATCCGCTGCTAACTTTTTTACTCTCTGACATTATGCGTTAGACAATTTTAAATTTGGAGAAACCATGTACGAAAACACAAATGAAGTCCTCAATAAAATCAAGAATCACCTTGAAGAGAAGTTCGGAGAAGCATTTGAATTCTCAAAGAGCCGCTGCGATACCTTTGCATCATACAAATCGAATAGCTATTTCTTTGATGTAATGGCCGCTTTCATCCAGGCTCGTGTGCAAGCAGATTTTTCAACTCCAATCGAAATGCGTATTGATGAAGTTTTGGCAAAAGAAAAAATCGAGAAAGACACACATTACAAGCTGACATCAAAAATCGTATCAGCACCAATTCCTATTGAGTACTGCATCGAAACAATTTAAAACCGCATCCGTACATGCCTGCTAACAACCAGTTAAAACCGCTCACTTCGTTCGCTGGGACGAGCTAAAGCCCGCCCCTTAACCAAACGTTAGGGCCCAAGGATGTACCTCTATGAACCTAGATACAGAAGAAATATTTAACGCAATAGCTGAAGAAGTTAGCTATATAAATCTTCACTGGAAATATCTAACAGAGCTATTCATAGACGGCCCTGGCGAAAGAAAACAAGAAATACTAAATCGAGCCTCGCCAATTTTTTTCGACTTTGCATTTCACCTCTTCTACGACCACGTTATTCTTAAGTCTGCAAAACTTGCAGACCCCGCTATACAGGCAGGAAGCGAAAATCTGAGCATTCACAATCTAATCTCAAAGCTAGAACCTATCCCACAAGAAATAAGCTCTGACATTCAAAAGCATCTCGACCAAATCACGAGCAACCTTACCAGCATTAAATCTCATAGAAATAAGCGCATTGCACATAACGATCTAGAAGCAAGGTTAGCCAAACAACAGCTGCCGCAAGTTAATGAAACAGAAATATCATCCGTCATTAACGGACTAGGAGAGCTTCTTAATGCAATATCACTCCATTACTTCGGGTTCAGCCGAAACTACAAAGCTTCAGTCACAGCCAGTTGCGAGCCATCTCATTTGCTTAATATATTGAAATCTGGAGTTACGCTCTAACAATGTACCTGTTTCTGGCAGGGTTGAAATTGAAACTGAGCCGAGTCAAATACTGACCTTTCATCCATCTGCACCTTGGGGTAGCCTAGATGAGGCTAGAGATGACATTATCGTTCAAATAAAAAGGGTGATTGATGCCTGCGCTCCGTGATTTACCTTCTTCAAACTAATGCCTACAAGTGAATGTACCCGCACCGGAGCAACTGACCTCCAACGCCAGCCACCTAAAACCGCCAAAAATCACCCTGTTACCTCCACCAAGTTAATACAGGCACGTAGAACATGAGGACATTAAAAGCAGTCGGAACATCATTCCAGAAAGATAACTGGAAAAATCTCTTTAAAGAAGATACGAACCTCATAAATTGCAACATAAAGCTCGCCCCCGAATACGACAACCAATTCGACAAAAACGCAGTCAGAGTCACCTATGAGAACACTCACCTGGGTTATATGAGCAAACCTGATGCCGCGCTATATAAATCGAGATTTGGAGAGAGAAGCACTGAGCTGAAAGGGCAAATAGAAGTCAAGGGAGAAACAAACACCGTAACTTTTAATATTGATTTATGTGACATAAAAAATCATTATGTCTACAAAATCATCAACAACGTTAATGGGTGTTATTACATCGGAAAACGCTCCTGCTCTTGTGATATTGAAAAAGATACAAAATATATGGGAAGTGGGAGGCGACTCTTAGCTGCTATTTATGAGTATGGAATAGAAAACTTTACAAAGGAAATCTTGTATTCCTGTGAAAGCGAAAGAGAAGCGTATGAGAAAGAGGCTGAGCTTGTTACATTTAAGGGGATCCAAGATCCTCTTTGCTACAATTTAGTAGAAGGTGGCTCTGACGGGCATCAAAGAACCTTAAAATCCTTAAATGAACTATGGGAACAAATAGACATTATTAGCTATTTATCATTCTATAGAAATCTGGAAGATATGCCTCAAAACGAACTCGATACTATGGAAAAATCTCTTCGCGCCGAAAACTTAAATCTTAAAAGCTCTAACTCCAAAATCCGATCAGATGAAGATCGCATGAAGATCTGGGATATGAATTTCAAACGGGAACTTATTCGATTAAAAAAAGGACAAACAACAAAAGAAAGAATGGTTAACGTATTTTGCACCTGTGACATCACTCCACTTTTGGACGCTATTTCTGCACAACCATGTCATTGACCACATCAACCACTAAGTGCAATACCCGTGATTGGCTAGAGAACATCCCTAACATGACGTCTAGTGCTTTCCTTGACGCCCTCAGTTGCTGAATATATTTCATCAAGAAATTCTTTAACCCCACTAATCGGATAAAGGGGCTCATTACCAAACTGTACGTATTTTGGCCCCTGCCTTCTCTTTCTCCAGGCCTCAATAGTAGTAACTTTAACCCCTCCCAGGATAGCCAACTCACTAGCAGTCAGAAACCCTAGTGACCGAGCAATTTCTTGGCGCTTCTCAATATTAAAATTCGGCTCATTTACCATCGTATCTCACCCCAACTCGATCTGATGGCCCCAATTTAACCAACCAGCCGCTGTAGGCAGAGAAGGGAAATTCAGAAAAAATCCAAGATTTCCCTCCTCGTCATTTAGGCCGTTGCCAGACGAGCGCTAGCGCTGTGCACATCCGCTGCGTTTATCTCGGTATAGCGCTTAAGCATTGCCCAGGTCTTGTGCCCCGTCATAAGGGCCACATGCGGAATTGCCAGCCCATGGCGAAAGAAATCCGCTGTCGCCTTATGCCGTAGGTCATGGAACCTCAAGTCCTGGATCCCCAGCTGCTTACAGGCACGAGTAAATGCCGCACTAACTGAAGCCTCCTTAACACCAAAAATACTGCCGCGCATTCTATTAGACAAATAGGGCTCCAGTATTTCCCAAGCATCACCGAGCAATGGAACCACTTGATTGTTGCCATGTTTCTTCTTGGGATCTTTCCTATCCCTGATCAGCACAGTTCTTAATCGCCTATTAACATCCTCCACTTTAATTCTGGCTATTTCCCCTTGCCTCATCCCGGTAGCAAGTGCAAATTTCACCATGATAGTCATATCAATAATCTGCCTGGGATTTTGCGCCCAGTGCGCATAAAGCTGATCAAGTTCAGCATCTGTGGGCTCCCTTGACCGCTCAGAGCTTCTCGTCATAAGCCCCATATGCTTAAGACTCTCTCTAGCTTCAAGCGCTAGCCGAACAGGAATATCAAGCCGCCGCGAGTGTCGCGCCCACTTAAGCACGGAAGACAGAAAAGACAAATCCGCCGCAATTGTCACTCCACCGGCTCCGTCCTCAATCCTAGAGTCCACAAAGTCACGCATAACCAGCGCATTCAATTCCCTCAAGCGGACATGACCAATTTTCTTAATTAGCATATCGAGAGTGGCTGTCTTGGTTTTTCCAAAGCGAGCAACCGACATTTCAATGTATTTGCAAATCAAATCATCGACAGTCGCATCCTTCGGCGGCTGAGAGTAGCCTACAGCAGCCACATGTATTAGTTGCCGCTCAACCACTTCGGCCCAAGCCTTAGCTTCTGTTTTTGTCGTAAATGTCGCCCCTCGATAGACGCCAAACTTCCTGACCTGCGCGCGCCATTTCCCACTCTTCAGTTTAGTGAAAGTTGCCATATTCAATTCCTCATTCATTAGCGGTTGACTGCCTGCCGCCATGATTCTGAGAAAGCTTGCTAAACCCGAAGAGGAGGGAAATTCAGAAAAAAACTCCATTTCCCCCGCTGAACCTCCAGCACTCGACCCAACCAGCGTGTGCGCTACGATGCATCTGTATAATGCCCAGCACCTGTACCCGTTATGCCCCTTGTGTGCACCTCGTGTGCACCAATGCAGCAAAACATAGCTTTTTCCCTGGTCGCCAACTTGAAAAATATCCTTATAAATCAAATACATATAAGCAGGAAATTCAGCGTCGCCCCGATGATGGATTGGACCGACCTGCATTGCCGGTTCTTCCTGCGCCTGCTGTCGCGGCATGCCCTGCTGTACACCGAGATGGTCACGACCGGCGCCTTGCTGCGCGGTGATCACGAGCGTTTTCTGCGCCATACCGAAGCCGAGTACCCGCTAGCCCTGCAGCTCGGTGGCAGTGTGCCGGCCGAACTGGCGGCCTGTGCGCGGCTGGCTGAGGAAGCGGGTTATGACGAGGTCAACCTGAACGTCGGCTGCCCGAGCGATAGGGTGCAGAACAATATGATCGGCGCCTGCTTGATGGCCCATCCGGGGCTGGTAGCCGATTGTGTGAAAGCCATGCGCGATGCGGTCTCGATCCCGGTAACGGTCAAGCACCGGATCGGCATCGACGGCCGTGACAGCTACGCCGAACTCTGCGACTTCGTCGGTCAGGTGCGCGAGGCGGGCTGCCGGAGTTTTACCGTGCATGCTCGAATTGCCATCCTCGCCGGCCTGTCACCGAAGGAAAACCGCGAGGTTCCACCGCTGCGTTACGACGTGGCGGCGCAGCTCAAGCAGGACTTCCCGGACCTGGAAATCATCCTCAACGGCGGCATCAAAACCCTGGAGGAATGCCAGGAGCAGCTGCAGAGGTTCGACGGGGTGATGCTCGGCCGCGAGGCTTATCACAACCCCTATCTGCTGGCCGAGGTCGATCGGCGATTGTTCGGCAGTACGGCCCCGGTCATCAGCCGGGTTGGCGCGCTAGAACTGCTGCGCCCGTATATCGAAGAGCATCTGGCAGACGGTGGCGCCATGCACCATATCACCCGGCATGTGCTGGGTCTGGGTCAGGGCTTTCCGGGAGCACGACGTTTCCGCCAGTTGCTGTCCGTCGACATTCATAAAGCGGCCAACCCACTGGCACTGCTTGACCAGGCAGCCGATTTGCTCAGAGGTCGCTAGCCAACAGCAGTTGGATTTTACTCGGCGACTTGCAGCACCACCCGCCCATGTTTCGGGCAGCCTTCCATGTAGCGATGGGCTTCGACGAATTGCGTGAAGGGGTACACCCGCTCGATCCGTGGCAGCAGTACGCGATCACGGGTCAGTTGGTTCAATGCGTTCAGGGCACGCTCCAGTGCCACCTGATCCTGGGGAATGCCCAGTTCCGGCTTACCGGTGAAGTTGCCCAGGCAATGGACGAAGAACTGGATGTTCTTCTGGAACGCCGCACAAGCCGGGAATGGCGTTTGGTTGCCACCCTGCAGACCGTACAGCACCAGCCGCCCACGCGGCGCCAGCACATCGCCGAGCAGGCACATCTGCGGGCCACCCAGGCCGTCCAGGACCACGTCGACGCCACGCCCATCGGTGTACTTGCTGATTTGCGTCACCAGGTCCTGCTCTTCGGTGACTATGACTTTCTCGGCGCCGAGGGCCAGCAGTTGCTCACGATCTTCCGGGTCTTTGGTCGCCGCGATGATCCGCGCGCCCAGGGCCTTGCCCAACTGTAGGAATGCCGGTCCCGCACAGTGCGCGGCGTCCGTCACCAGCACGGTTTGCCCTGCTTTAATGTTGGCCAGATCGACGTAGGCGAAATAGGCGATCAGCAGCGGCGTGTAATGCCCGCTGGCTTCAATCGGGGTCAACAGTTCCGGATAGCGGGTCAATGAGCTGCGCGGCAACAGCACCTCATCGCCATACCCCGGGTATTGATTGGGGCTGTGGGCCGGGAAGCTGGCCACCTTGTCACCCACGGCCAGGTCATCCACACCCTCGCCGAGCGCCAGCACTACGCCGGCCAACTCATGCCCCAGCCCCGCCGGCAAATGCGCCTGCGAAGGCGCCAGGTTCTGCCGCCACAACACGTCGTACCAGCTGACGCTGATAGCCTCGACACGCAGCAACACCTCACCCGCCGCGGGTTGTGCGGTTGGTTGTTGCTCCAGCTTGAGCACTTCAGCCGGGCCGAACTGATGGAAACGAATCACGCGGGACATCTCTCACCTCGCATAGGGATCCCTAATGCCATGGACTTTATCGGGGCTTTGCCGGCAAAACCACCCGCGGCTATCGATAGTCGACATAAATGCCAATGATGCGGCGACTTGACGCCAACGGCGCAGCCCTTCAGCCTCATGCGCAAGGGATTTTTGAGAGCCGTCGAATGAATCGTAACGACCTGCGCCGCGTTGACCTGAACCTGCTGATCGTCTTCGAGACACTGATGCACGAGCGCAGTGTGACGCGGGCGGCGGAAAAACTGTTCCTCGGCCAGCCGGCGATCAGTGCCGCCCTGGCCCGTTTGCGCAGCCTGTTCGACGACCCGCTGTTCGTTCGCACCGGCCGCAGCATGGAGCCGACCGCCCGCGCCCAGGAAATCTTCGGCCTGCTGTCACCGGCGCTGGACTCGATCTCCACCGCCGTCAGCCGCGCCTCGGAGTTCGACCCGGCCACCAGCACCGCGGTGTTTCGCATCGGCCTGTCGGACGATGTCGAGTTCGGCCTGCTGCCTCCGCTGCTCCGTCGATTACGCGCCGAGGCCCCCGGCGTGGTGTTGGTGGTGCGCCGCGCCAACTACCTGCTGATGCCAAACCTGCTCGCCTCCGGGGAAATTTCCGTGGGCGTCAGCTACACCGATGAACTTCCGGCCAATGCCAAACGCAAGACCTTGCGCCGCAGCAAGCCCAAGCTGCTGCGCGCCGATGCCGCGCCCGGGCGGCTCAGCCTCGACGACTATTGCGCGCGCCCGCATGCCCTGGTGTCCTTCGCCGGCGACCTGAATGGTTTTATCGATGATGAACTGGCAAAGATCGGCCGCAAACGCAAAGTGGTACTGGCCGTGCCGCAATTCAACGGCCTGGGGACCCTGCTCGCCGGCACCGACCTGGTGTCCATAGTTCCGGATTACACCGCCGCGGCCCTTACCGCAGCGGGCGGGGTGCGCGCCGAGGACTTACCCATGGAAATCCCCACTTTCGAGTTATCCATGGCCTGGCGTGGCGCACAGGACAACGACCCCGCCGAACGCTGGCTGCGCTCACGCATCCAGATGTTCATCGGCGACCCGGATAGCCTGCAATAGAAGCCTCCCGTACTGAATCATCATTCCCGCTGATAGTCATCTTTAGCTCGTTCGATTCGCCGTCCCGGCGGCCCCACAGCACACTCCGTCCATTCAGAAAACCGATTGGCGGAGACACACATGGAACAGTCATTCAAGGCCTTGCGCGTGCCCCTGGCGGCACTTGCCCTAGTCATCATCAGCGCGTGCGGCAAAGCCCCGGAAGCGACCAGTGCGCTCCCCGCCGCCAAAGTCAGCGTGGCCCAGGTCCTGCAACAATCTATCAACGAGTGGGACGAGCTCACCGGCCGCCTCGAAGCGCCGGAAGCCGTGGATATCCGCCCACGCGTGTCCGGCTATATCGACCAGGTGGCCTTCACCGAAGGTTCGCTGGTGAAGAAAGGCGACCTGCTGTTCCAGATCGATCCGCGCCCCTTCGAAGCCGAGGTACGTGGCCTCGAGGCTCAGCTGCAACAAGTACGCGCCAACCTTGGGCGCACCGAGAACGAAGCCCGTCGCGGCGAACGCCTGCGTGCCAGCAATGCCATCTCCGCCGAATTGGCCGATGCCCGTGCCAGTGCCGCCCTCGAAGCCCGCGCCGGTGTGGCGGCGATCCAGGCGAAGCTGGAAAACGCCCGGCTGAATCTCAGCTTCACCCATATCACCGCGCCTATCGATGGTCGCGTCAGCCGTGCCGAGATCACCGCCGGCAACCTGGTCAACGCCGGGCAGACCCTGCTCACCAGCCTGGTATCGACCGATAGGGTCTACGCCTACTTCGATGCCGATGAGCGGGTCTTCCTCAAGTACAACGACCTCGCCCGCCAGGGCCAACGCGGCCAGAGCAGCCCGGTCTACCTTGGCCTGAGCGATGAAGAGGGCCACCCGCACCTCGGGCAGATGGACTTCGTCGACAACCAGGTCAACCCGCAAACCGGCACCATCCGCGCTCGCGCCGTGTTCGACAACAGCACTGGCCGCTTCACCCCGGGGCTCTATGCCCGCCTGAAGCTGGTCGGCAGCGCGACCTATGCCGCCGTGCTGATCAACGATGAAGCCGTGGGTACCGACCTGGGCAAGAAATTCGTGCTGGTCCTGGGTGCGGACAACCGCGTCAGTTACCGCAATGTCGAACTGGGGCCCAAGCTCGAAGGCCTGCGCATCGTCCGCAGCGGCCTGGCCAAGGATGAACGCATCGTGGTCAAGGGCCTGCAGCGCACCCGTCCAGGCATGGCCGTGGAGCCGCAGGTCATTCCGATGGCCAACGCAGCGACAGTCGCCGCCCTGGCCGAACAACGCAAGGCCGTGGAAGCCGCCAACCCGCCACGGGTTGTGCAGAAGTCCGACGCCCACTCCTCTGATCCACGCGGCTAAGAGACGACTCCGATGAATTTCTCGCAATTCTTCATCCAGCGGCCGATCTTCGCCGCCGTGCTATCACTACTGATCCTGATCGGCGGCGCGATCTCGCTGTTCCAGCTGCCGATCAGCGAATACCCGGAAGTCGTGCCGCCTACAGTCGTAGTACGCGCCAACTTCCCCGGCGCCAACCCCAAGGTCATCGGCGAAACCGTGGCCGCGCCCCTGGAACAGGCGATCACCGGCGTCGAGAACATGCTCTACATGTCCTCGCAATCCACCGCCGACGGCAAGATCACCCTGACCATCACCTTTGCCCTCGGCACCGATCTGGACAATGCCCAGGTGCAGGTGCAGAACCGGGTCACCAGGACGCAGCCCAAGCTGCCGGAAGAAGTCACGCGGATCGGGATCACCGTGGACAAGGCATCGCCCGACCTGACCATGGTCGTGCACTTGACCTCGCCGGACCAACGCTACGACATGCTCTACCTGTCCAACTACGCCTTGCTCAATATCAAGGACGAGCTGGCGCGGCTGGGCGGTGTCGGTGATGTGCAACTGTTCGGTATGGGCGATTACTCGCTGCGGGTCTGGCTCGATCCGAACAAGACCGCCTCACGCAATCTCACCGCCACGGACGTGGTCAACGCCATCCGCGAGCAGAACCGTCAAGTCGCCGCCGGCGCCCTCGGCGCACCACCCTCGCCGAGTGCCACCAGCTTCCAGCTGTCGGTCAATACCCAGGGCCGCCTGGTCAGCGAAGAGCAGTTCGAGAACATCATCATTCGCGCAGGTAGCAATGGCGAGATCACGCGCCTGAAGGACATCGCGCGGGTTGAACTGGGCTCCAGCCAATACGCCTTGCGTTCGTTGCTCAACAACCAGCCGGCGGTAGCGATTCCGATCTTCCAGCGCCCTGGCTCGAACGCCATCGAAATCTCCAATGAAGTGCGCGACAAGATGGCCGAGCTCAAGAAGAGCTTCCCCCAAGGCATGGACTTCGAGATCGTCTATGACCCGACCATCTTCGTTCGTGGTTCCATCGAAGCCGTGGTTCACACCCTGTTCGACGCCCTACTGCTGGTCGTCCTGGTGGTCATTCTGTTCCTGCAGACCTGGCGCGCCTCGATCATCCCGCTGGTGGCCGTGCCGGTCTCGCTGATCGGCACCTTCGCGGTGATGCACCTGTTCGGCTTCTCGCTCAACGCGCTGTCGCTGTTCGGCCTGGTGCTGGCCATCGGCATAGTGGTGGACGACGCCATAGTGGTGGTGGAAAACGTCGAGCGTAATATCGGCCTGGGCCTGACCCCGGTCGAGGCCACCAAACGCGCCATGCGCGAGGTGACCGGGCCGATCATCGCCACGGCGCTGGTGCTCTGTGCGGTGTTCATTCCGGCGGCGTTCATTTCCGGGTTGACCGGGCAGTTCTACAAGCAATTCGCCCTGACCATCGCGATTTCCACGGTGATCTCGGCCTTCAACTCCCTGACCCTGTCGCCAGCTCTGGCTGCCGTGTTGCTCAAGAGCCACGATGCGCCCAAGGATCGCTTCTCGAAATTCCTCGACGCGCTGTTCGGCGGCTGGCTGTTCCGCCCCTTCAACCGCTTCTTCGACCGCGCCAGCCATGGTTATGTCGGCGCCGTTACCCGCGTCATCCGTAGCAGCGGCATTGCCCTTTTGCTGTACGCCGGCTTGATGGTGCTGACCTATTTCGGCTTCGCCACTACGCCAACCGGTTTCGTACCGCCGCAAGACAAGCAATACCTGGTGGCCTTCGCCCAATTGCCGGATGCGGCGAGCCTGGACCGCACGGAGGCGGTGATCAAGAAAATGTCCGAGATCGCTCTGCAGCACCCTGGCGTCGCCAACTCGGTGGCCTTTCCCGGCCTGTCGATCAACGGTTTCACCAACAGCCCCAACAGCGGCATCGTCTTCACCCCGTTGAAGCCGTTCGATGAACGTACCGACCCAAGCGAGTCCGCGGGTGCCATCGCGGCGGCCTTGAATGCCAAGTTCGCCGGTATCGAAGACGCCTATATCGCGATCTTCCCGCCACCACCGGTACAAGGCCTGGGGACCATCGGCGGCTTCCGCCTGCAGATCGAAGACCGTGGTGGTCTGGGTTATGAGGAGCTGTACAAGGAAACCCAGAACATCATCGCCAAAAGCCAGAGCGTGCCGGAACTGGCCGGGTTGTTCACCAGCTATCAGGTCAATGTGCCTCAAGTCGATGCCGCCATCGACCGGGAAAAGGCCAAGACCCATGGCGTGGCGATCACCGACATCTTCGACACTATGCAGGTCTACCTGGGCTCGCTGTATGCCAACGACTTCAACCGCTTTGGCCGCACTTATCAGGTCAACGTCCAGGCCGAGCAGCAGTTCCGCCTCGAACCCGAACAGATCGGCCAGTTGAAGGTGCGCAACAACCGTGGCGAGATGGTTCCGCTGTCGACTTTCGTCAAGATCAGCGACACCTCAGGCCCGGACCGGGTGATGCACTACAACGGCTTTATCACTGCGGAAATCAACGGCGGTGCGGCCCCCGGCTACAGCTCCGGCCAGGCCGAGGCGGCAATGGAAAAACTGCTCAAGGAAGAACTGCCCAACGGCATGACCTTCGAATGGACCGAGCTGACCTATCAGCAGATCCTTTCCGGCAATACCGCACTGTTCGTGTTCCCGCTCTGTGTGCTGCTGGCCTTCCTGGTGCTGGCGGCGCAGTACGAGAGCTGGAGCCTGCCGCTGGCGGTGATTCTGATAGTGCCGATGACCCTGCTGTCGGCCATCACCGGGGTGATCATCTCCGGTGGCGATAACAACATCTTCACCCAGATCGGCCTGATCGTATTGGTGGGGCTGGCCTGCAAGAACGCGATCCTGATCGTCGAGTTCGCCAAGGACAAGCAGGAGGAAGGTCTCGGTCCTCTGGCTGCGGTGCTGGAAGCTTGCCGCCTGCGGCTGCGGCCGATCCTGATGACCTCCTTCGCTTTCATCATGGGTGTGGTGCCTCTGGTGTTCTCCAGCGGCGCCGGTGCCGAAATGCGCCATGCCATGGGTGTTGCGGTGTTCTCCGGGATGCTCGGGGTGACCTTCTTCGGCCTGCTGCTGACGCCGGTGTTCTATGTTCTGATCCGTGGGTTCGTGGAGCGCAGAGACTCCCGAAAAGTTGCCCTGCTGGAGGCAAAAGCATGACGTTCAAAGCCTTCACTCCTGCCCTCCTGGCCCTCGCGCTGAGCGCCTGCACCGTGGGCCCGGACTACCAGACCCCGGATATCGAGCCGGCGAAAATCAGCGCAGCCGAACAGCTCAATGAAGGGCGCGGCGACTACGACCGCAGCACATTCGAGGTCAGCTGGTGGCAACAGTTCGAAGACCCGACGCTGAACCAGTTGGTGGCGCAATCACTGCGCGAGAACCGTGAGCTGCGTGTCGCCTTCGCCCGCCTGCAGGCGGCGCGGGCGATCCGTGACGATGTCGCCAACGAGCGCTTCCCCACGGTCACCAGCCGCGCCAGCAGCGAGCACCGCAAGGCCCAGCAACCGGGCGTTAGCGAGCGACGGGTAAACAACGAGCGCTACGACCTCGGTCTGGACATGCTCTGGGAAATCGACCTGTTCGGCCGTATCCAGCGTCAGCTGGAAGCCAGCGATGCCGAGCAGGAAGTCGCCGAAGCCGAGCTCTATCAGTTACAGGTCAGCCTGATCGCCGAACTGGTGGACGCCTACGGCGAACTGCGTGGCGCCCAGCTACGTGAGCGGATCGCCCACAGCAACCTGAAAAACCAGCAGGAGTCCCGCGACCTTACCGAACGCCTGCGAGATGCAGGCGTTGGCAACGAACTCGACGTACTACGGGCCGATGCCCGTCTGGCGGCTACCGAGGCCAGTGTGCCGCAGTTGCAGGCGCAGGAAGTGCGAGCCAGAAACCGCATCGCCACCCTGCTCGGCCAGCGCCCGGAAGAGCTGCAGCTCGACCTCAGCCCGCGTGAGCTGCCAGCCATTGCCAAGGCCCTGCCGATTGGCGACCCGGCGGAGCTGCTACGCCGTCGGCCCGATGTGCATGTCGCCGAACGCCAACTGGCGGCGGCGACCGCGAATGTCGGGGTAGCCACCGCGGATCTGTTCCCACGGGTCAACGTCGCGGGCTTCCTCGGCTTTACCGCTGGGCGTGGCTCGCAGCTGGGTTCCTCGGCGGCACGCGCCTGGGGTGTGGCACCGACCATCAGTTGGGCGGCCTTCGATCTGGGCAGCGTGCGGGCCCGTCTGCGCGCTGCCGAGGCAGACGCCGATGGTGCCCTGGCCAGTTACGAACAGCAGGTGCTGGTGGCCCTGGAAGAGTCGGAAAACGCCTTCAGTGACTACGGCAAACGCCAGCAGCGCCTGATCTCGCTGCTGCGCCAGAGCGAGGCCAGCCGCGCCGCGGCCGAGCAGGCGTCGATCCGCTATCGTGAAGGCACGGTGGATTTCCTGGTGCTGCTCGACGCCGAACGCGAACGCCTGGCCGCCGAAGACGCCCAGGCCCAGGCGGAAGTCGAGTTGTACCGCGGCATAGTGGCCATCTACAAGGCCCTAGGCGGTGGCTGGCAACCTCAAACCTAACTCATTGCATTTCGTCCTCACGCTCCCCGGTCCCGCGGCTCCGCTCCTTGCCGCGGGGCCTTTTTCTGTTCCGCGGGGGCGCTCAACTGTCCTTCAGGCCGGCCTGTAGGCGTCGCGGCCAGGCTTAAACAGGGGCGGTAATCCGCTGACTGCCCCTTGGAAATGGCGAGAATTCGCCATTTCTGCCTCCCCCACCCCCGTCAGTTCTCCGCTGGAGCACGGCCGTGCTCATCACTAGGCGATTGGCACAGGCATTGCGTTAGACAGCCGGCTCCGCCCCGAACGAACAAGCGCGGCTATCGGCGCCGGCCGCTTCTGCCTTGGCCGGCCAGCCCGCTTCCAGGCCTGAGCCAGGCCGCAGCCGGTGTTCCGCGATGAACCCCGCCGCGCTAACTGCCCCATAACAAGAAAGGAATATGTATGCTCAAGTCGCTGTTCGCCGTGGCCGCCTGTGCCCTGGCCTTAACCTCTACCAGCACCCAGGACGCGCAGGCCGGCGCCCCCATCCTGATCAAGTTTTCCCACGTGGTGGCCGACGGCACGCCCAAGGGCCAGGGCGCGCTGTTATTCAAGAAGCTGGCCGAGGAGCGCCTGCCCGGCCAGGTGCGGGTCGAGGTTTATTCCAACTCCAGCCTGTATGGCGATGCCGACGAGCTGCAAGCCCTGCGTAACGGCGAGGTGCAGTTGCTGGCGCCGTCGCTGGCCAAGTTCGAGCAGTACACCCGGCAGTTGCAGGTGTTCGATCTGCCTTTCCTGTTCGACGACCTGGAGGCGGTCAACCGCTTCCAGAAGCGCGCCAAGGGCCGCCAACTGCTGCGCTCGATGGAGCAGCAGAACATCGTCGGCCTGGCCTATTGGCACAACGGCATGAAGCAGCTCTCGGCCACCCGCGCCTTGCGCCTGCCGACGGATGCCGCCGGCCTGAGCTTTCGCATCCAAGCCTCGACGGTGCTCGAAGCGCAGTTCGCCCAGCTCGGCGCCAGCCCGCGCAAACTGGCTTTCGCCGAGGTGTTCAAGGCCCTGCAAAGCGGCCAGGTGCAAGGCGCGGAGAATCCCTGGTCGAACCTCTACAGCCAGCGGCTGCACAGCGTGCAGCCCTATATCACCGAGACCAACCACGGGGTGCTCGACTATATGCTGGTGAGCAACCCGCGCTTTTGGTACGGCCTTCCGCACAGCGTTCGGGTCGAGCTGGAGACGATCATCGACGAGGTCAGCCTGGCCGTTAACCTCCAGGCCGAAACGCTCAACCGCGCCGACCGCGAACGCATCCTGGCCTCCGGCAGCAGCCAGCTGATCGGCCTCAGCGCCGAGGAACGCGCAGCCTGGCGCAGCGCCATGCGCCCGGTGTGGCAGCAGTTCGAAGCGGCGATAGGCGCGGACGTGCTGAAGGCCGCCCAGGCAGTCAATCGCCAGCCACGCGATTGAGTCTGACGCACTAGCTACTCAGGCGGTCAGGCGGTCAGGCGGTCAGGCGCGGATATAGCGAATCACCGCCTCGCAGATCATGTCCTTGTGGCGGGCACGGATGGCCGGGGCGCCGAGGTCGATCTGGTAGATGGTCGAGAAGGTATGGCGGTTGGAGACGCCCTGGCCGGGGAAACAGCGGAAATGCCGGCTCCTCTCCAGCACGTCCATGGCCAGCAGCGGCGCATCGGCCAGTTGCACGAAGAAGATCTTGTCGCCGGGAATCTGCGCGATGGCGCGCGGATCGACCTTCAGCGAGAGGGTGTGGCCACCGCGGATCTGTTCCCACGGGGCAACGTCGTAGACTTCCTCGGCTTTACCGCTGGGCGTGGCTCGCAGCTCGACTCCGCCGCCGCGCGCGCCTGCGGTGTGGCGCCGACCATCAGTTGGGCGGCCTTCGATCTGAGCAGCGTGTGAGCCCGTCTGCGCGTTGCCGAGGCGGACGCCGACGGCGCCCTGGCCCAGGCTGAAGTCGAGGTCTACCGCGGCATAGTGGCCATTTACAAGGCTCTGGGCGGCGGCTGGCAACCACAGGCCTGAGAACCTGTTCAATGTCTGCTGCGCTTGGTGATGTTGCGTTGAAAACAGGCTCGGACTGCTCATTTACAGCTCGTAAATTCCGCGTCCTCGCCTGTTTGACTCGCTACGCTCGCCCTGCGGGCCAGCCTTCGGCTGTTACTTCGCTCCGCTGCGTTGCGCCTTGTGACCCACATGGAAGTGGGGAATGCCGCTACCCGTAGGGAACGGGTGCGGCCCTGACCTGCGCTCGCGACGACCTTGAACAGGTTCTGAAGCAACTGATGGCAGTATGCATTCGTTGAGTGGCTTCGACGGCTCGGGTAAGGTCATAGCATCCGCCACGACAAGGCTTTGCCATGACCTCCAAGCTGGATCAACTCAAGCAGTTCACCACCGTGGTCGCCGACACTGGCGACATCGACGCCATCGCCCGCCTCAAGCCGGTAGACGCCACCACCAACCCCTCGCTACTGCTCAAGGCCGCCGCTATGCCCGGCTATGCCGAGCTATTGGATAGCGCGGTAGCCGGCTGTGGCGGCGACCTGGGGCTGGCCTGCGATCGTTTTGCGGTCGCCGTCGGTCAGGGCATTCTCGAGGTGATCCCGGGGCGTATCTCCACCGAAGTCGATGCACGCCTGTCATTCGACACTCAGGCAACCTTGCGCCGTGCCGAACGACTGATTGGCCTGTATGAGCAGGCCGGCATCGGCCGCGAACGGGTGCTGATCAAGATCGCTGCCACCTGGGAAGGTATCCGCGCGGCCGAACAGCTGGAGCGCGCCGGCATCCAAACCAACCTGACTCTGCTGTTCGCCTTTGCCCAGGCCGCCGCGTGCGCCGACGCCGGTATCTTCCTGATCTCGCCCTTCGTCGGACGTATCTACGACTGGCACAAGAAAGCCGAAGGCCGCGACTTTGTTGGGGCGGATGACCCCGGCGTGCGCTCCGTCACGCGGATTTATAACTACTACAAAGCCAACGGCTACAGCACCGTGGTCATGGGCGCGAGCTTCCGCAATCTGGGGCAGATCGAGCAATTGGCCGGCTGCGACCGCCTGACCATCAGCCCCGAATTGCTGCAACAACTGGCGGACGACCAGAGCCCGCTGGAACGTAAACTGGCCGCCGGCAACCCTGGCGAAGCACGCCAGGCATTCGATCAAGGCCGCTTCCGCTGGGCACTGAATGAAGAGGCGATGGCCACCGAGAAACTGGCCGAAGGCATCCGCCTGTTCGCCCGCGACCAAGAGAAGCTCGAGGCCCTGCTCGCCGCCAAAAGCTAGAACGCACAGCGCGCGAGGCCCATAAGGCATCGCGCGCTGTCATACGGATTTAGGGGTGCGCTTAGTCAGCTGCGTTCGAGCGCGTTGACCAGATCGTGGAAGGCTTCGCGATTGGAGTCATTGAGCCCCATCAGAATACGGTGAGCTTCCAGCACTTTGGCTTTCACCACCTCTTCCGATTGATCCTGCGACGGCAAGTCAGTCAGGCTCTCCGGGCATGGAACGGGGCGATCGACGATATTGAACACCTGATCGAAGCCCATCGACTGCAACAACCGGGTGATATCCGGGTGAGTCGTCACCACCGTCGGCAGCAGGCCGATCTTCTGCCGCGAGAGAATCGACAGCTTGGCCAGCAGCCCCAGCGTGGTGCTATCAATACTGCGCGTCTCCGTCAGGTCGATGACGATCGCCGAAAAATTCAGTGCAGTGAAGATTTTTTCAATCGTGGCATCCAGCGCCGAACAGAGAGTCAGGCGCACTTCACCGACAAACTTGAGAACGAAAGTGCCGTTCTGCTCGGCGAATTGAATTCTACCGGTACTCATGCAGCGGTACTCATGCAAGGTTCCTGCTTAACACCAGCAAGGCAATATCATCTGGCATATCACCTAGATTGGCCAGCCCAAGCACCTGGCGCAAACCATCCAGACTGCCGCCTGCCGCGCATACCAATTGCGGTAACAGTGCTTCCTTTTCTTTGAGTGTATCGCCCGGCAAAAGGTCCAAAATGCCGTCCGAGAGCAAGGTCAAACTGAATGACTCAGGCAGTTCCAGTACATGGTCGGTGTAGGTCGCGTCATTGAATAAGCCCACCGGTAGACCACGCCCATCGAGGTAGTGCGCCGCACCTTGGCTATACAGCACAGGCAGCGGCAGATGACCGCCAATGCTGTAAGTCAACTTACCGCTCTGCTCATCGATCACCCCGCCGAGCATGGTCACGTGCTTGCCCAATTTGCAGTTGATCAGCCCGCGGTTGATATGGCCGAGCACATCCGAAGGTTTGAACTCCGGCAGTATGCCGCCGCGGCGCGACTCGTACAGCAACCGGGTGGTCATGAATTTCAGCAGCACTGTGATGAACGCCGAGGAAGCGCCGTGCCCGGACACATCGGCCAGATAGAAGGCGATGCGCCGATCATCAAGGCGGAAGTAGTCGACGAAATCACCCGACAGGTACAGCGAAGGAATGATCTGATGGGCGAATTGCAGACCGTCGACCGCCCAGGGCGTGACCGGCAGCATGTTCATCTGCACCTGCCGCCCGGCGTTCTGATCTTCCTGCAACAGATGCAGACTGGCTTGCAGCTCGCGGTTGGCCACCTCGAGCTTCTCGCGATAGCGACGGTTTTCCAGCCGCAGGTGCGAGCGATCCAGCGCACGGCGCACCGAGTGCTCAAGCACTGCGAGGTCTTCTAAAGGCTTGATCAGGTAATCGGCGGCGCCAAGGCGCAAAGCTTCGACTGCGTCGCTCATCACGCCGGCACCGGAGACAACGATCACCGGCGTCTCGACTTCCAGCGCATTGATGCGGCGGATCAGCTCTAAGCCGTCGACCTGCGGCATGCGCAGATCGCAAATCACCAGATCGGGTTTTTCCTGTTCGAAGACCTGCAGTCCCTGCAAGCCATTACTCGCTTGCAGAACGCTGAAGCCACTGTCTTCCAAATAGGCCGCGAGGCTCGCGCGCACTACTTCGTCGTCATCAATAATCAGCAGCGAGGCACTGGAATTGTGCATGGGGTACCAGGCAAACGGCGCCAGGGAGAGTTGGCATAAACGTCAGGCCGATAAACCCGGACGCGTGTACTCGCAGAGCACTTCAAGGCGCAGACGGTACTCCCATCCGTTCATCGATTCAAGCTTAGGCCGATCATCGTCAGGCGCCTTTACAGCTTAAATAGGCGAAGGTTATAAGAAGCCTATAAAACCAGAGGAGCGGGTCAATGAGCCAAAGCGATCATGCTGACACTGAGAAACGCGACTACATTCGCATGCGACTGGAAGCATCCGTCACTTTGCAGCACGCCGGCCGGGACATCCCCGCACTCTGCCTCGACCTGTCTAGCACCGGTATGCAACTGGAAGCCGAGAGCACGCTGAGCGTGGGGGAAAAGGTTCGGGTGCATATCGCCTCCGAGCACAACGAACTCAAGGGCCTCGACACCGAAGCTGAGGTGGTACGGGTTAGCGCGCTGGGGGATGGTCGCCAGTCCTTGGGACTGGCGATCCTGTCGATGAACTAGCCCACACTCAGACATGACAAAGGCGGCTTAGGCCGCCTTTGTCATGTCTAGAATTGTTAAATCTGCACCAAGCGTTAGAAATCGTCTTCGACCTGACCGTCTTTCACCTTGAACTCTCGGTTCTGCAAAAAAGCGTTGCGGATAAACAGATACTTGTCGCCGCTGATCAACTTCTCAGCCGACAGCAGGCTGGCACGGGTATCGACCACATCCACCGCACGGGTCAGGTTACGCGCTGGCACATCATCGATGTAGGGATAGGGTTCGAGGAAGCTATCGGGAATCTTGCCCGCGGCATCCCGCACGGTGCTTGGCCCCAACAGCGGCAAGACCAGATAAGGACCGCTGCCCAAGCCCCAGGCGCCAAACGTCTGGCCGAAGTCTTCATCGTTGCGTTGCAGGCCCATTTTATTGGCCACATCGAAGAAGCCCAGCAAACCGAAGGTGGTGTTGAACATCAGGCGGCTGGTATCGACGCCGGCGTTATAAACCTTACCTTGCAGGAGGTCGTTGGCCAGGTTGCCGACATCGCCAAGGTTGTTGAACACGTTATGTATGCCATCCTCGAGAAACTGCGGAGTCACAGCCTGATAGCCCTGCGCCAGCGGCTTCAGCGCGTAGATATCGAGGGTATCGTTGAAACTGAACATCGTGCGATTGAAGCCCTCCCACGGGTCTTCTTCAGCGGCCTGCGCCACCACTGGCAGCAGCGCCAAACTGGCACAAACAAAAAGTTGACCTAGACGATCGACCCAACTGGTGGCGATCAAACGCATGTGCAATCTCTCCGTGAACAAAAGTAGTGTGGCGGCCCTGGGCCAGCCAGATAAGCGGCGCAGTATAAAGCCACAAACACCTGTCTTGGCAGCATAGCGAAGATCCGCGCAGCGAGAAAAACACCGCAAACTATTCTGGATCGACCTCAGCAGTGATCATTCCTCTCAACCCGAATAAACAGCCTCCAGCTCGATTTCCAAGGCATCCGGACGCCAGAATTCCTGATCGAACTCTACCGCTCGCCCGTCCTGAGCAAAGCTCAAACGCTCCAGATAGAGCGCCGGCGAACCTGGAGCCAACTGCAAGGGCTCTGCCTGCGCGGCACTCAATACCGTCGGGTGCGGCCAACTGGCAACGTGCCGGGACCAAGCCAAAACGCTCGCGCAGCAGGTTCATCAGCGATGTGTCCAAGTCGTGCTCGAGCAAGCCTGGGCACCAGCTAGCGTCGAGGGCGATCAGCTCGATCAGCACCGGGCGTTCGTCGACCCAACGCCGACGCTGCAGAAAGAACACCAGATCGCTCTCCGCCACCGTCATCCGCTGAGCCAGCCAGGCACCGGCCGGGCGACATTCGGCGAGTAAAGTTTCCGTGCGCGGCACTCGCCCCTGAGCGCTGACGTACTCCATGAAACCGGTGGTACGAGTCGGGTTGTAGCGAATTCGTGGCGGCGCGACGAACCAGCCGCGACGGTTCTCACGATACACCAGCCCTTCGACCTCCAACTGCTGCAACGCCTCACGCAGGGTGACACGGGTACAGGCGAAGCGCTCCGCCGGCAGCTTATTGCTGGCGAACACGCCTTGGGCAATGTCCACGGCCAACTGGTCGCGGATGCGCAGGTATTGCGGGGGCCGATTAGCCGGCATAAGAAGCACTCGAATCTTGGCACGGCGATTATAACGATAGGCGGGCGTTAGCGGCGCCCGTCACACAGCCTTCATCTAACCGTCATCCGCGCTGCTTACCTTGGACTAGGCCATTACCCGGATGCTCACCATGCCGCCCCTCGCCATACCCTCTCCCGCCTTTACCGCCGTGCTGTTCGGCCTGTCCGGCTGCTTGGTGGATTTCGGTGCGCGCACCCTGCCGGTGACGCTACTGCGCCTCCGCCCCGATGCCGCCAGCCAACGCCTGCCCACTCAGTTTGCGCCTGCCACGGCTTTAGCCGTCGTGCTTGGGCGCGACCCGCAGCCCGCGGAGTTACTCGGCCTGAACCAGGCGCTCGTGGAGACCGCGAGCGAGCACGCCGAAGTCACCCCGGGTGCGCTGGCGCTACTCGATCAACTGCAGCAGCAAGGCGTGCCCTGCGCCTGGCTCGATGAGCTGCCGTGCGATGCCGGCACCCGCCTGGCCACCCCCCTGCCCAGCTGGCTCCACGCGGCACAACTCTGCAACTCTCGGCCCTGGCCGGCACCGGATGCCTGCTGGCAGACGCTGATGGAGTTAAAAGTGGCTAATCTCGACGGTTGCGTACTGATCAGCGGCGAGCCGCGTTTGCTGCAGGCCGGGCTGAATGCCGGTCTCTGGACCGTCGGCTTGGCGGCCTGCGGGCCATTGTGCGGCCAGGCACCCGCCGACTGGCAGGCACTCCCGGCACGCGAACGCGATCAACTACGCGCACAAGCCACCCTCGAGCTGTACCGCCTGGGCGTCCATTCGGTAGTCGACCATTTGGCCGAACTGGGTCCAAGCCTGGCCGATCTTGCCATGCGCCGACAGAAAGGAGAGAAACCTTGATGCTTAATCGCCAGCATTTTACCGAGTAACTGGCTGAACTCTTCGCCCGACGTGCCGGCGAGCCGCTGCGTCTGCTGCGCGTTTGATCGAGATCAGGCAAAGCTGCCGCGCTTGGATTAACCTCTAAAGAGGCAGCGATCTTTCGCGTAGGCGCAGGATCAATGCTTTTGCCTATTACGGAGGAAGAACGCCATGCCTGCCCGCGAACTGCAGCAGCAATTGAACCAACTACGCGAGCAACTGGAAAAAGGCCCGCCACTCTCCGCCGAGGAACATGCGCATCTGCTGGAACTGGCGAAGCAGATCGAACTGCAACTTGAGCGCGAAGCCAGCGCACCGGATACCGGTCTGGTGGATGGCGTTAACCTCGCGGTGGAGCGTTTCGAAGTCGCACACCCAACCCTGGCCGGGACCCTGCGCAACATTGTGCAAAGCCTGGCCAACATGGGGATCTAAATCCCTAGCAAGCCCCCCGGCTGCGGCCGGGGTTTTCGTTATTGGCGCACCAGCCGGCGATTGTCCGGCTTGATCGGCCCAGTACTGCGGTAGGGGTTGA
Organism: Pseudomonas sp. 2FE; assembly: GCF_005503735.1. Taxonomy (NCBI): domain Bacteria; kingdom Pseudomonadati; phylum Pseudomonadota; class Gammaproteobacteria; order Pseudomonadales; family Pseudomonadaceae; genus Pseudomonas; species Pseudomonas sp. 2FE. The sequence goes on from NZ_SCMO01000005.1 coordinate 27,919, forward strand.
TGTCCAAGCCACCGCGGCGCACATAACGCGCATACACCGTCAGCTTTTCCGGCCGCAGCAGACGCTGTAGATCGAGAAAGATGCGCTCCACACACTGCTCATGGAAGTCCGCGTGTTGGCGGAAGCTCACCAGATAAGCCAGCAGGCTGGCGTGATCCAGCGCCGCACCACGGTACTCCACCACCACACTGCCCCAGTCCGGCTGACCGGTAACCGGGCAGTTGGATTTGAGCAGATGACTGTGCAGGCTTTCCTCGACCACCCGCGTCGCGTCGCAGCGCAGCAGCTCGGGTTGCGGCTGCTGGTAACTGCTCACCCTGACATCCAGCTCGTCGATGCAGACGCCTGGCAATCGCCTCACGCCCTCCGCCTCCACTTCCGCCAGACTGCGCACGCGCACGCTGACCGGCTTACCGGCAGCAGCGGACAGGTCTTTCTCGAGGATCGCCAGCAGCGCAGCCGGATCGGCAAACACGCTCTGGTTGAGCGAGTTGAGGTAGAGCTTGAAGGATTTGGACTCGATGATATTCGGCGAATCCGCCGGAATCGCGAACTCACCAATCGCCACCACCGGCTTGCCCGAGGGCAGCAGCCAGGACAGCTCGAAACAGTTCCAGAAGTCCACGCCTTGATAAGGTAGCGTCTGCGCCGTCAACCCCAGCTCGGCCCACTTCGGCGCCCGCGGAATCGGAAACAACAGGGACGGCGTGTAGGTGGCGATGTATTCGCTGGATTTGCCTAGCGGCGAGTGTTCGGCGGCGGGGTGCATGGCGGGAACCTGGCTGATAAAACGCGGCAAGTGTATACAGTTTCCAGCGTTTTTTCAGCCATCAAAGCCAGTCCGCAGTGCCTGGCCGACAAAGCCCCTTATCGGCTGCGTTACCCGCAGGAACAACGCAGCAGATAGCTGGTTCAGCGGCTAAACATCTATCCCTGCGTCACCCCGAGCCTGCTTTTCCGAAGGTTACTGACGCATTCCACGACCACTCACCAGCAGGCGGACGCAGATCCCATACAACACCGCCGTAGCGACCAGCATAAAACCGATGGCAATGCTGATGCGGATATCCGAGACGCCCAGAATGCCGTAACGGAAGGCGTTGACCATGTGCAGCACCGGGTTGGCCATGGACACCGTCTGCCAGAACGGCGGCAGCAGGTTGATCGAATAGAACACCCCGCCCAGGTAGGTCAGCGGCGTCAGCACGAAGGTCGGGATGATCGAAATATCATCAAAATTGCGCGCGTACACCGCATTGATGAAGCCGCCCAGGGAGAAAATCGTCGCGGTCAGCAACACCACCAGCATGGTGATCCCCAGGTGATGCACCTGCAGCTCGGTGAAAAACAGCGACAGCAAGGTGACGATCAGCCCCACCGCCAGGCCGCGCAGCACGCCGCCGATGGTGTAGCCCAGCAAGATGGTGTGCGGCGAGACCGGCGCCACCATCAGCTCCTCGACCGAACGCTGGAATTTGCTGCCAAAGAAGCTCGACACCACGTTGCCGTAGGCGTTGGTGATCACCGACATCATGATCAGGCCCGGCACTATGTATTCCATGTAGCTGAAGCCACCCATGTCGCCGATCTGCCGGCCTATCAGATTGCCGAAGATGACGAAGTACAACACCATGGTGATCGCAGGCGGCAGCAGGGTTTGCGGCCAGATCCGCATGAACCGGCGGATTTCCCGATAGACGATGGTATTCAGGGCGACCCAGTTCGCCTGCAGCTCGGTATTGATTAGTTCCGAATTCATACCGCCACCTTCGCCAGATTTTTCTCCACCAGGGAGACGAACAGCTCCTCCAGGCGATTGGTTTTATTGCGCAAGCTGAGCACCTGAATGTTCTGCTGTGCCAGTTGGCGGAACAGTTCGCTGACCCCCTGGCTCTTCTCCACCTGCACCTCGAGGGTATGGCTATCCAGCAGTTGCGCGGGATAACCGATCAATTGCGGTGGGATCAACAGCGAGTCCTTGAGGTCAAGCAGGAAAGTTTCCACATGCAGTTTCTTCAGCAGTTCACGCATGCTGGTGTTCTCGACGATCCGGCCGTGGTCGATGATGCCGATATTGCGGCACAGCTGCTCGGCCTCTTCCAGATAGTGGGTGGTCAGAATGATGCTGATGCCCTGCTCATTCAGTTCGGTGAGAAAGGTCCACATCGAACGCCGCAGCTCGATATCCACACCGGCGGTGGGTTCATCGAGAATCAGCAGGCGCGGCTGATGCACCAGCGCGCGGGCAATCATCAGGCGGCGCTTCATCCCACCGGAGAGCTCCCGCGAGGGCGCGTTGCGCTTGTCCCAGAGCCCCAGTTGAGTCAGGTACTGCTCAGCGCGCTCCTTGGCGATACGCGCCGGAATACCGTAGTAACCGGCCTGGGTCACCACTATGTCGAAGGTCTTCTCGAACTGGTTGAAGTTGAATTCCTGCGGCACCACGCCCAGGCAGCGCTTGAGCGCGGACGGATTGCGATCGAGGTCATGGCCAAACACGCTCACCGTGCCACTGCTCTTGTTGACCAGGGTCGACAGGATGCCAATGGTGGTGGATTTACCAGCGCCATTGGGGCCGAGCAACGCAAAAAAGTCGCCTTCGGCCACTTCCAGGTCAATACCATGAAGGGCCTGAAAGCCATTGCCGTAGGTTTTGGTCAACTGTCGGATGGACAGAGCGGTAGTCATGAGGGGCACGCACACAATGAAAGGGGCTGGTTAGATAGAGGTTGACGCGGGCAATTGCAACCACCTGTTTTCAGGTTAGCGGAGTCATCACGCCGCGGCGGAAGGCCGGCCTGCTGCGCAGCCGTTCGTACCAGGCAGCCAGATGCGGCAGCTCGGGGCGGACGATGGGCATCTCAAACCAGGCATAGGCGATGCTGCCCAGAGGGATATCGCCCATGGCGAACTGCTCGCCGGACAGATATGGCCGACTGGCCAAAGCCTTCTCGGGGATCGCCAACAGCTCGCCACAGCGCTCCAGGGCAGCCTCGATCAGCACCAGGTCGCGCTGCTCCTGCGGCGTACGCACGGTGCCCACGAATAGATCGCTGAAGGGGTCGATCAGGCTGGAGGAGACCCAGTCCATCCACTTGTCGCCTTCCGCGCGCCGGGCGGGAGACTCCGAGTAAAGGCTGCCTGGCGCATACCGGGCGGCCAGGTAGCGAACGATGGCGTTGGACTCCCAGAGCACCAGGTCGCCGTCCTCGATCATGGGGATCAGGCCGTTAGGGTTCTTCGCCCGGTATTCCGCTTCATTCACCAGGCCGAACGCGCCGCCGGCGTCGATGGACTGATAGACCACCCCAGCCTCTTCGGCACACCACAACACCTTGCGTACGTTGGAAGAGTTCTTCCGCCCCCAGATCTTCAGCATGTCGTCCTGCTCCTCATTCGCGCTAGCTCAGGTGCGGGACCATGCCTCAGGCGGCCCCGGAGCAACGCACCCTAGCATGTCGATACCAGGAAGGAAGACACGAATTCTGATCTTAACTATCGATCCGCTTCATGCTGGTCACCTCGGCCTGCAGGTCGCCGGTCATGAACAGCGAGCCCGCCTCGAACAGGTGCGGGTAGCACTTCTCCAGATAGCCGAAGAACAGCGCCTCAGGCAGATCGGCGAACTGACCATGATCGGCCAGGTACTCCATATGGCGTTCGCCCTGCTGGTTGAACGGCTGAAACACGCTGTCGGTTCGCCCATCGAACTCCAGCGGCGCCACCTTGAATAGCCGACACTGGCTCAGATTGAACGCAGGCGTGGCCTTGATCCAACGCCCTTCGAGATAAAGTTCGGTGTAGCCGTGCATGGCGAACCGCGTAGTACAGGCTCACCGCCTGCGCGAGCGGGTCACGGCTGCTGCCGCGCATGCGCTCGGCGAACTCCACCAACGTCGGGTGGTCACTATCGATGAAGCGGCCGGGTTCGAGATATTCGCGCATGGGGACGTTCTCCTGGCGGCGTAGCGTCAATAAGGCAGGGTTTCATTCAAACCGAACCTCAGCCTAACGGCGCCAGTTCTGCCGCGCTCACGACGATTCGGCCAAGATCACCGCCCTTGTCGCCATCTTCTGTCGATGCCGACTAAGCTCGTGACGGCTGGCTATAGCCCCGCTGTCTTCATGGAGGATTCTGCATGCTCGCTGCCTGGTTGCTCGTTCTGCTTCTCGGCGTCGCCTTTCTGGCTCACCGTCGCACCGCCCCGCTACCTGCCCTGGCATTGGTCGCCACCTATTTGCTGGTGATGGCCGCGTTCAGTCGCGCGCCTATAGTGCTGCAAGCGATTTTCTGGTTGCTTTGGCTCGGCGTGGCTTTACCGCTGGCGTTGCCAGAACTGCGCCGCAAGTGGATCAGCACGCCGCTGTTCGCCTGGTTCCAGCGCACACTGCCAGCCATGTCGGAAACCGAGCGCGATGCCATCGAGGCCGGCACCGTCTGGTGGGACGGCGAACTATTCAGCGGCCGCCCGAACTGGGACAAGCTACTCGCCTACCCCAAGGCGCAACTGACGGAAGAAGAACAAGCCTTTCTCGACGGCCCGACCGAAGAGCTCTGCGCGATGGTCAGCGACTGGGAAATCGGCCAACTGCTGGATCTGCCGCCCGCAGCCTGGGAACACATCAAGCAACACGGCTTCTTCGCCCTGATCATTCCCAAGCAATACGACGGCAAGGGCTTCTCCGCCTATGCCCACTCGCAAGTCGCGATGAAACTGGCGACCCGCAGCGGCGACCTGGCCTCCACCGTGATGGTGCCCAACTCCCTCGGCCCCGCCGAACTGCTGCTGCATTACGGCACCGCTGAACAGCGCCAACACTACCTGCCACGCCTGGCCCGCGGCGCTGACATCCCCTGCTTCGCCCTCACTGGCCCGCTGGCGGGCTCGGATGCCGGCGCCATGCCGGATGTCGGGATCATCTGCAAAGGCCAATGGCAAGGCCAGGAAGTCATAGGCCTACGCCTAACCTGGGAGAAGCGCTACATCACCCTTGGCCCGGTCGCGACGCTGCTCGGCCTGGCGTTCAAGGCCTATGACCCCGAGCACCTGCTGGGCGAGAAAGAAGATCTCGGCATCAGCCTCGCACTGGTGCCCAGCGAAACCCCGGGAGTCGAAATCGGCCGCCGCCACCTACCGCTCGGCGCCGCCTTTATGAACGGACCAAACTCCGGCAAAGACGTGTTCATCCCGCTAGACTATTTGATTGGCGGACAGGCCATGCTCGGCAAGGGCTGGATGATGTTGATGAACTGCCTGTCGGTCGGCCGCTCCATCTCGCTGCCGGCAGTCGGCACCGGCGCGGCCAAGTACACCAGCCTGGTGACCGGCCAATACGCGCAGATCCGCGAGCAGTTCAACCTGCCTCTGGCGGCCTTCGAAGGGATTCAGGAAGTCCTGGCGCGGATCGGCGGCAATGCCTGGCTGATGGACAGCGCGCGCATCCTCACCGCCAATGCGGTGGATCTGGGCGAAAAACCCTCGGTGCTCTCCGCCATTCTCAAGTACCACCTGACCGAGCGCGGTCGTGAATGCATCAGCCACGCCATGGATGTGCATGGCGGCAAGGGCATCATCATGGGCCCGAATAACTACCTGGGCCGCGCGTGGCAAGGGGCGCCGATCTCCATCACCGTGGAAGGCGCCAATATTCTCTCGCGCAACCTGATGATCTTTGGCCAGGGCGCGATCCGCTGCCATCCCTATGTACTCAAGGAAATGGCGCTGGCTGGCCGTGAAGACCAGAAGCAGGCGCTGCTCGAATTCGACCGACTGCTGCTGCAACACATCGGCTTCGCCGTCAGCAATACCGCCAGCAGCTTGATCCTCGGACTGACCCTCGGCGGTTTCGCGCAGGTGCCCGGCGACAACCTCAGCCGCCCTTACTTTCGCGCACTGAACCGCCTTGCCGCCGCCTTCGCCCTGCTCGCCGACTTCAGCATGATGCTACTCGGCGGCGAGCTGAAACGCCGCGAACGCCTGTCCGCGCGGCTGGGCGATGTGCTCAGCCACCTGTATCTGGCCTCTGCGGCACTCAAGCGTTATCACGACCTCGACTCTCCCGAATACCTGCGCCCCTCGGTGCGCTGGGCACTTGAAGAAAGCCTGGGACAAGCCGAACAAGCGCTCGACGGGCTACTCAGCAACTTCCCCAACCGGGTATTTGGCTACCTGTTACGCGTCCTGGTGTTTCCCCTCGGGCGCCGCCACAAGGGCCCATCGGACGCACAGGATGCCGAGATCGCCGGCATTCTCGGGCGCGCCAGTGGCGACCCGGCGCTGGAGGCGCTGCTCGCCGGCTGCTATCGCCCGCCAGCGCAAAGCGACCCGGTCGGCGCCTTGCAGCATGCCGTCAACCTGCTGAGCGCCAGCCAACCACTGCAGAAAAAACTGCAGCAGGCGCTCAAGGATGACCGGGTACAACCGGCCGCAGGCGAAAACGCCATTGACGCCGCGCTCGCCGCTGGCGTGCTACTCCCTGAAGAGGCGCAGACCTTGCATCAGGCCGAAGCGGCGCGGCGCCAGGTGATCGATGTCGACGACTTCGCCAAGGACGAGCTCAAGCTCAGCCACGGTAAAGTCCGCTAGGAGCCTGTCGGGCTTAGGGACAGTTCCAAGTCCGACAGGCTTCTGGGGGACAGCGGGCGCCGGGAGCTCTATACTTGCGCGCCCGTTTTGCTCTTGAGGATTTGCGCATGGCCAGCCCCTATCTCGACCACCATCTCGCCTTGCTCGCGCACCTGCGCGGCATCCTGGTCGCCTTGGGCGAGGCCGAGCAGGTTCCCGAGGAAAGCCATGCGCTGTTCCTCGACCGTTTCGATGAGCTGCTGACACTGCTGCAGGCGTCTCCGGAAGAAAGCCTCTACCTGGGCCAGGATCTGCTCTGCCAGGTCATCCACCGCTACCCTCAAATCGCCCATCTGGTACCACGCGACCTGCTGTGGTTCTTCGGCGGCGATTGCCTGCATTTCATGCCGGATGAGGAAATCAGCCTGTTCCAGGCCCTCGACGAGCGTCGCTACGAAGCCGCGCAAAATGACGAACCCTTCGACTGGGAACAGGAAAAGCGCTTTCTCGCCATCCCCGAGGAAAGCAGCAAGCACTAAAAGCCCGGACGCAGAAAAGAGAAAGGCCCGCACGGCAATACCGGCGGGCCTTTTTCATATTTCATGCGCATACCCCACAAAGTATGCGGAAACAAAAACGCCGCTCAGAGAGCGGCATTTTTGTTTATTTGGAGCGGGAAACGAGACTCGAACTCGCGACCCCGACCTTGGCAAGGTCGTGCTCTACCAACTGAGCTATTCCCGCTTGGGTTGCATCTACAACTGCGAATCTACAACTGAAAATGGCGTCCCCTAGGGGACTCGAACCCCTGTTACCGCCGTGAAAGGGCGGTGTCCTAGGCCACTAGACGAAGGGGACAAACAACGCTTATCAGCATCGTTTGGAAAATCTGGAGCGGGAAACGAGACTCGAACTCGCGACCCCGACCTTGGCAAGGTCGTGCTCTACCAACTGAGCTATTCCCGCTTGGGTTGCATCTACCACGCTACATCTACAACTGAAAATGGCGTCCCCTAGGGGACTCGAACCCCTGTTACCGCCGTGAAAGGGCGGTGTCCTAGGCCACTAGACGAAGGGGACGTTGCCCGGAACTCATGACAAGCCATGACGCACATTTTCCGTGCTTTGCATGCTCTACCTGTTGGCCTAGCGCTGCAAAGTGGCGCGAATTCTAGGGAGCCTTTCCAAGGCCGTCAACACTTGAGTGAAAATTACTTTAAATCAACGACTTCAGGGCAGAAACAGATGCGTATCTAAGCGATCGCTCAAACAGCTGGAAAGCCAATTGGCGCGGCCAATTCGATGACGCTGGAAAATATTAAGCCAGAGGTCGACGAACCCAGCCAACTGACTGACGGTCTCAAGTCACTGGCAGGCGATGACGATTAGAAGAAGAATGTGCACGACTAAGGCCGGCGCTTTGCCCTTAGAACCTGTTCATGATCTGCTGCGCGTCGGCCATGCCGCGTTGAAATCGGGCTCAAAATGCTCATTTACTACGTGTAAACTGCGCTGCGCCTTGTGACCCACATGGATGAGGGGAATGCCGTTATCCGTAGGGAACGGGTGCGGCCCTGACCTTAGCTCGCGAGATCGTGAACAGGCTCTTAACACCAACCTGAGCAGAAGAGGACACTCCACATGAGCCTGACCGTCTACGGCGCACCACTCTCCCCCTTCGTACGTAAGCTGCGGCTGTTTCTGGCCGAGAAAGGCCTCGACTATCAGCTGGAAATCATCACCCCGTTCGGTCAGCCCGCCTGGTACCGCGAACTCAGCCCGCTCGGCCGCATCCCCGCGCTCAAGGACGGCAATTTCACCCTCGCCGACTCCAGCGTGATCTGCCAGTACCTGGAAGACAAACACGCCAACCTGCCGCCACTCTACGGCCACGATGCCGAACAACGCGCCCAGGTGCGTTGGCTGGAGAAATACGCCGACTACGAGCTGGCGCCGCTGACCACCTTTGCCATCTTTCGCAACCGCGCCCTCAAACCAACCATGGGCCAGCTCTGCGATGAAGCCGCGGTACACACCGCACTGAACGACAAGCTACCGACGCACTTCGACTACCTGGAGAAGACCCTGGGTAGTGCCGCCTACTTTGTCGGCGAGGCGCTGAGCGTGGCCGACCTGGCCTTCGCCTGCCAGTTGATCAACATGGAGCACGGTGGCGAACAACTGGATGCCCAGCGCTGGCCCGGACTGACGGCGCTATACGCCCGGATCAAGGCGCGTGAGTCGGTACAGGCAGTGCTTCCAGGCGAGCAGAAGATGCTGGCCAAGTTGAGCGGCAAGGCTTAACCGCCACAGCAACCAAGAAGCTCGGTGATGCCGGGCTTCTTGGTTGCGCGAATTTTATACCGACTGTTCAGCAGTCGGTCAGGCGCAGAAATAAAGTCGCGCTCATCGGCCAGCAATGACTCCAGCTGCGCCGCCAACAAACCATAGCCCTCCAGCCCCGCTGCACTTTGCTGTAGATCGATCAGCCCTGCACCTCCAACAACTTCAGCCCCACCCAATACCGCGCGAACTGATAGGCGCAGCAGCCATTGCGATTACCACGACCCAGCGCCCAGCGAATAGCGAGTATTGCCAACTCGTTATCCCACGCCCAAATCAGCCCGGCCTGCGTCGCCAACACGCCGATCCAGTGGCGCACCACGTCGAGGAAATGCTCCTGGCTAAAGGGATAGAACGGCAGCCACAGGCCGAAGCGGTCGGACAGCGCAATCTTGTCCTCCACCGCCTCATTCGGGTGTAGCTCGCCATCGACCATCTGCCAGTTTTCGTTGTCGCTTTGCTTTTCCGGCAGCAGATGGCGGCGGTTTGACGTGGGGCATACAGCAACACATTGTCCGGAGCGCGTTCCAGCGAGCCATCCAGCACACTTTTCAGCACGCGGTAGTCACCCTCGCCAGCCGCGAAAGACAGGTCATCACAGAACAACACGAAGCGCTGCGGCTGCTTCGCCAGCAGTTCGACCACGCGCGGCAGATCGGCCAGATGATCGCGCTCAATCTCGATCAACCGCAGCCCGGTGCCAGCGTGCCGCCAAGCTCTGACTCCAATCGAGCGGCACCCGCAGCGCCGGCAATAGGGGCTCGAGACGTGCCAGCACGGCATCCGCACGTTCTAGGAAAGCACTCAAACGGGAGTCCATGGCTTGCTCCTCAGGATCGATCAGAGGCATTGCGCCCCGCCAGCCAGCGAGTCAGATCGGCTATGCTTGGCGAGCGCACGGACACGAGGCTGGCCCAGCTACCCATGGATATATCGCTCACCCATCGCCTGTCATTCAAACAGGCCAGCCTGACGGTACTGGTAGCGTTTATCCTCGGCACCTTGCTCAGCCTGCTTCAGGTGAGCAGCGATTATGCCAGCGAAGATGCCTCCATCAACCGCGAGATGCGTGCGTTACTGGAGATCAGCCACAACCCCGCTACCCGCATCGCCTACAACATCGATACGGAGTTGGCCCAGGAGTTGGTTGTCGGCCTGTTGCGCTCGCCCGCCGTAGTCCGTGCCGAGCTCATCGACGACAGTGGCGTGAGCCTGGCCAGCGGCAAGCGCCCACGCATCGAGAGCGACTATCGGCTCTTCAGCGACTACCTGTTCGGCGAGCGCCGGCAGTTCGAAGATCCGCTGTTCATTGCCCACGCCCCCCATGAAACCCTCGGCCTACTGCACCTGGAAGTGGACACCTACGCCTTTGGCAGCCACTTCCTGCGGCGCGCCCTGCTCACCTTGCTCAGCGGCTTTGCCTACAGCTTACTGCTCTCGCTAATCCTGCTGGTGCTGTTCTACTTCATGCTGACCAAACCGCTCATCGGCGTCATCCACGCCCTCAGCGCGCGCGACCTACGCAGCCCGACACGCCAAATGCTGCCCTGCCCGGTCGGCCATGAGCACGATGAAATCGGCATTCTGGTGGATGTCACCAACCAGCAACTGACTAGCATCGCCGAGGAAATCGAACAACGGCGTGCGGCCGAGGATCGCCTGACCCAGTACCTCAGCGAGCTGGAGAACATCATCTCTGCCCGCACCACCGAGCTGAAAGCGAGTAACACCCGCCTGACTTTGTCGAATCAAGAACTGGAGGTCGCGCACAGCATGGCCCATGAGATAGCCCTGGCGCGCGCCACCTTTCTGGCCAACATGAGCCACGAGATCCGCACGCCCCTCAACGGCCTGCTTGGCATGCTCGCCCTGGCGCTCGACAGCCCGCTGAATACCGAGCAGCGCCAACAACTGTCGATCGCCCACGACTCCGGCAAGGTACTGGTGGAACTGCTGAACGACATCCTCGATCTGTCCAAGTTCGAGGCCGGCCAGCTGGAGCTGGAGTGCATTCCCTTCGACCTCGGCGCACTGGTCGAGGACACCGCCAGCCTGTTGTCGCAGAACGCCGGCCCCAGTGTCGAGTTAACCTGCCTGATCGATCCACTGCTGCCGGCGCAGCTGCTTGGCGACCCGACCCGTATCCGCCAGATCGTCAGCAACCTGCTGTCCAACGCCCTCAAGTTCACCCACTTCGGCCGCGTCGATCTACGCGTCAGCGCCACTGCCCTGGGCGTGCAGATCATCGTCGGCGATAGCGGCATCGGCATCGCCGAAGCGGCCCAGGCGCGGATTTTCCAGCCATTTGCCCAAGCCGGCGCGGCTATCACCCGCGAGTACGGCGGCACCGGGCTCGGCCTGACCTTGACCCGGCAGCTCTGCGAAGCCATGCACGGGCAACTCAGCCTGACCTCGCAGCTAGGCGTTGGTAGCCAGTTCTGCGCCGCGCTGCCGCTAACCGGTTCCACTCCTGCACTGGAGCTGCCGCCGCTGCAAGGCCGCGTGCTCGCACTCAGCCCCGCCAGCAGCGGCCTGAGCGAGCTACTGGGCAACCTGCTGCCGGCCTGGGGCCTGGATTATCAGCGCCTGGACGCCACCGCCGACCTTACGGAAATCGAGGCCGACCTGCTGATTAGCGACTACCCGGAAGCGCTGCTCGGCCTGCGCCCGGCCCTTTCGCAGCCAATCCTGCTCATCACCGCCTACGGCAACTTTATGCCCAGCGAGCAAGCCGCCGCCCTGGCCCCCATGGAGCAGCTGGCTCGGCCCTTGGCGCGCACGGCACTCTATCAAGCCCTGCAGCGCGTCCTGCAGCCGCACGCCGAGAGAGTTGCCAGCCCCGCTCACGCAGCGCCACAGGTACAAAGACAGGGACGCGTGCTCCTGGTGGAAGACAACCCGGTCAACCAATTGGTGGCCAAAGGCATGCTGAGTAAAATGGGCTACCAGGTGCTGATCGCCGCGCACGGTGGCCAGGCGCTCGACAGCCTAGAGCAAGAGCGCGTCGATCTGGTCCTGATGGACTGCAATATGCCGGTGATGGATGGCTATGAAGCCAGCCGCAGGATTCGCCAGAGCGGGCGCTGGCCGGACTTGCCGATCATTGCCCTGACCGCCAACGCCCTGCCGGACGAACGCGAGCGCTGCGCCGCCGCCGGCATGAACGACTACCTGGCCAAACCCTTTCGCCGTGAAGAGCTGGCCGCCTTACTGGAGCAATGGTTACCAGTTACGGCAAGGCCATAAGCCGATCGAGCAGATCGCCGATCCGGCTGCGCAACTCATCCAACTCATCCAGATTGACCCCGCTTGCGCAGAGCAACTGCGTCTTCAGCGGCAACACCTGCTCGCGCAAGGCCAAGCCCGCGGCAGTTAACGCCAGATGCACTTCGCGCTCATCCCGTGTCGCCCGCTGGCGCAGCACCAGCCCCAACTGCTGCAGACGCTTGAGCAGCGGAGTCAGCGTACCGGAGTCCAGCAGCAGACGCTCGCCCAAGGCCTTCACCGTCGGCTGCTCAGGCGCTGCACCCTGCCACTCCCAGAGCACCAGCATCACCAGGTACTGCGGGTAGGTCAGGCCGAGTTGATCGAGCATCGGCTTATAGGCTCGGGTCACCGCACGCGAGGCAGCGTACAGCTTGAAACACAGCTGATTGTCGAGCTGCAGCGCCGTTAACGCATCGAGTTGCGGCACATTCATCTCGGTCATTTCAAGAGGGCTTCGATCTCGGCAGTCAGGTCCTCTGGCTTGGTCGTCGGCGCGAAACGCTTGACCAATTTGCCGTCCCGACCGATCAGGAACTTGGTGAAGTTCCATTTCACGCCCTGGCTACCGAGCAGGCCTGGCGCGCGCTTTTTCAGCTGGACGAACAGCGGGTGAGCGCCCGTGCCATTCACATCGATCTTCTTGAACAGCGGAAAGCTCACGCCAAAGTTCAACTCACAGAATTCGGAGATCGCGCCTTCGTTGCCCGGCTCTTGCTTACCGAACTGATTGCAGGGGAAACCCAACACCACCAGCCCCTGATCCTTGTATTCCTGCCAGAGGTGCTCCAGACCTCTGTATTGCGGGGTGAAACCGCATTGACTGGCGGTGTTGACCACCAGCACAGCCTTGCCGCCGAAATCGGCCAGGGTCTTCTGCTCACCTTTGATCGTGGTACAGGGAATGTTGAGAAGTGCGTCGCTCATGGAATGGCTCCTGAATAGAGTGGGGACAACAATCAAAATAGCGAGCAATTCAATTGCGTGCAATTGAATTAACCCAAAATAAGGCCCACTGATCAGCAGGCCTTCTCTTGACTACTTATGGCCGCGGCTTGAGTTTGAGCGACGCCGAATTGATGCAATAGCGCAGCCCCGTCGGCTTCGGCCCATCCGGGAACAGATGCCCCAGGTGCGCATCGCACTTGGCGCAGGTCACTTCGATACGGTGCATGCCGTGGCTGAAGTCATCCTTGCTGGCGATCGCACTGTTGGACGCGGGCTGGTAGTAACTGGGCCAGCCGGTGCCGGAATCGAATTTCGCCTCGGAGTCGAACAACGCCGCGTCGCAGCAGGCGCAGTGGTAAACGCCCGGGGTTTTGTCAGCGTGATACTTACCAGTAAACGCGCGCTCCGTCCCGCCCAGCCGGCAGACGTGAAACTGCTCGTCGGACAGTTCGTCACGCCAGGCATCCAGGGGTTTCTCGAGCTTGTCCATGGGTACACCTCTTGATCTGAAAAAAGCCCGACCTGTACCTTTTCCGAGGCTCGGGCCACACGTATGATTGCCGCACTTTAGACGCCAGTCTGTCACCCGCGTTACAGGCTGCCAAGCCGCGCCCAGCTGACTTTTACCAGCCTGTTCTACGGCGTTCGTTCATTTCGGGATTACACACATGCAGGTCAGCAAATCGAACAAGCTCGCCAACGTCTGCTATGACATTCGCGGGCCGGTGCTCAAGCACGCCAAACGCCTGGAAGAGGAAGGCCATCGCATCCTCAAGCTGAACATCGGCAACCCGGCGCCGTTTGGCTTCGAAGCCCCGGAGGAAATTCTCCAGGACGTGATCCGCAACCTGCCGACCGCCCAAGGTTACAGCGACTCCAAAGGCCTGTTCAGCGCCCGCAAGGCGGTGATGCAGTACTACCAGCAGAAGCAGGTGGAAGGCGTCGGCATTGAAGACATCTACCTCGGCAACGGCGTGTCCGAGCTGATCGTGATGTCCATGCAGGCCCTGCTCAACAACGGCGACGAGGTGTTGATCCCGGCCCCGGACTACCCGCTGTGGACCGCCGCAGTCAGCCTGGCCGGCGGCAATCCGGTGCACTACCTGTGCGACGAGCAAGCCAACTGGTGGCCGGATCTGGACGACATCAAGGCCAAGATCACGCCGAACACCAAGGCGCTGGTGATCATCAACCCGAACAACCCGACCGGCGCCGTGTATTCCAAGGAAGTGCTGGAAGGCATGGTCGAACTGGCGCGTCAGCACAATCTGGTGCTGTTCTCCGATGAGATCTACGACAAGATCCTCTACGACGAGGCCGTGCACATCTCCACCGCCGCCTTGGCGCCGGACGTGCTGTGCCTGACCTTTAACGGGCTGTCGAAGTCCTATCGCGTCGCCGGTTTCCGCTCCGGCTGGGTCGCCATCTCCGGGCCGAAGCAGAAAGCCCAGAGCTACATCGAAGGCATCGATATCCTCGCCAACATGCGCCTGTGCGCCAACGTGCCGAGCCAGCACGCGATCCAGACCGCCCTCGGCGGCTACCAGAGCATCAACGATCTGGTGTTGCCGCAAGGCCGCCTGCTCGAGCAGCGCAACCGCACCTGGGAACTGCTCAACGCCATCCCCGGCGTCAGTTGCGTCAAGCCGATGGGCGCGCTCTATGCGTTCCCGAAAATCGACCCGAAGGTCTGCCCGATCCACAACGACGAGAAGTTCGTCCTCGACTTGCTGCTGTCGGAGAAACTCCTGGTCGTCCAAGGCACCGCCTTCAATTGGCCGTGGCCGGATCACTTCCGCGTAGTCACGCTGCCGCGCCTGGACGATCTGGATCAGGCCATCGGGCGAATCGGCAACTTCCTCAAGTCGTATAGCCAATAAGCAACTGAGCACTATGAGCCAGGCCAAACACTGATGGATCTGCAGATCGACGACTTTTATAAAGATGCCGCCGCCGGCCTGCTGCTGCTCTACCAAGCCTTCCCGCGCAGAGTCGGCCTGTATGTCGAGGACCTGATCGGCCGCGAAGAACCCGACGAGTTCGGCCTGCCGAGCAAACGGCACCAAAGCTGCTTTGGCGCCCTGCTCTGGCTGGCGGATGAAGGCTATCTGCGCTACGACTCGACCATCCACCAGGACGCCCTGGATCAGGCCGTGCTCAGCGAAAAGGGCTTCCTGCGCCTGTCGCGTGGCACCCCTCAGGCCCCGCGCGAAGGCGAAGCCCTGCCGCCTAGCGTGCGTCGCGTACACGCCAGCCTGGCTCACCAACTGCGCGAAGCGCTGGCCAGCCAGCACAGTGAACGCGTCGCGCGCCTGACCCGCCTGCTGTTCGCCAGCAACCTGCTTGGCGCAAGCGACACAGTTTGAAATAGTCCCTCGGTTGAATAGCGAGGGCGCGCGCCCTTATATAGCCCGCATTAGTCATACGTCTTTCGCCGTGAGGAGAAGCTTCACACCATGATGCGCATTCTGTTGTTCCTGGCCACCAACCTGGCGGTACTGTTGATTGCCAGTATCACCCTCAAGCTGCTCGGGGTAGACCGCTTTACCGGCCAGAATTACGGCAGCCTGCTGGTTTTTTGCGCCGTGTTCGGTTTCGCCGGCTCGCTGATCTCGCTGTTCATCTCCAAGTGGATGGCGAAGATGAGCACCGGCACCCAGATCATCAGCCAGCCACGCACCCGCCACGAACAGTGGCTGCTGCAAACCGTCGAGGAACTGTCCCGCGCAGCCGGGATCAAGATGCCCGAAGTCGGCATCTTCCCCGCTTACGAATCCAACGCCTTCGCCACCGGCTGGAACAAGAACGACGCCCTGGTAGCGGTCAGCCAAGGTCTGCTGGAGCGCTTCTCGCCGGATGAAGTGAAAGCCGTACTGGCCCATGAAATCGGCCACGTGGCCAACGGCGACATGGTCACCCTGGCACTGATCCAGGGCGTGGTGAACACCTTCGTGATGTTCTTCGCACGGATCTTCGGCAACTTCGTCGACAAGGTGATCCTCAAGAATGAAGAGGGCCAGGGTATCGGCTTCTATGTGGCGACCATCTTCGCCGAACTGGTACTGGGCATCCTCGCCAGCATCATCGTCATGTGGTTCTCGCGCAAACGTGAGTTCCGCGCCGACGAAGCCGGCGCCCGCCTAGCCGGCACCAGCGCGATGATCGGCGCCTTGCAGCGCCTGCGCTCCGAACAGGGCGTACCGGTGCACATGCCGGAAAGCCTGACCGCCTTCGGCATCAACGGTGGCATCAAGCACGGCCTGAAAAGCCTGTTTATGAGCCACCCACCGCTGGAAGCACGCATCGAAGCGCTGCGTCAGCGCGGCTAATCACCCTCGATGATGAAGATAGGGCGGCGTGAGCCGCCCTTTTTATTGCCTCAGATAAACTAACGTCGAACCATGCGATAAACCCGCTCATCCAGCCGATCCAACCCACGCTGCAGAAACTTCCAGTTCTGCGCCGGCAACACATCCCGCGCCTCGAGGAACTGCAGCTGCCAGCCCGCCGCTAGCAGCCGCTGCACCTCTTCATCGGCCACGGCAAAGGGCGGGCCATCCATCAGCGTCTGGTCATAGTCGAGAGTAATCAATAAACCCTCGCAGCCATGCGGCAGGATACTCGCCAGATGCAACCCATAACGCTCGCGCATCTCCAGCGGCAAGGCAATCAGCGCGGCGCGGTCATAGAGCGCCACGCAATCGGCCACGTCCTCGGCCGCCAGGGCGAAGAAGTCGCCACACCAGAGCTGCACGGCCCCAGCCCGATACACCTTGAAGGCGCCCCGCTGGCTGATCTGTGGCTGCAGCTGTTGCTCATTGAAGAAGTCCTCAACCGCCCTCTCCGCCAACTCGATACCCACTACCTGCAGGCCTTGCGCTGCCAACCACACCAAGTCGAGGCTCTTGCCGCACAACGGCACCAGCACTCGCGCACCCTCAGGAATACTCAGTGCAGGCCAATGCTGCTGCAGGCAGGGATTAATCTCGGTCAAATGAAAGCCAATCTGGTTGCGCGACCAACGCTTCTGCCAAAACTCTTCGTCCACTACACCCTCACAAATTCGATCAAATAGCCCAAAATTTTATACTGGATATCGATATATCCAAGCGTGAAGATGCTGGCATCCCACTCGAGGAACCGCTCATGCTACCTAGTCTGTTCATTTCCCACGGCTCTCCCATGCTCGCCCTCGAGCCTGGAGCCAGCGGCCCGGCGTTGTCCCGGCTGGCTGCCGAACTGGCCAAACCGCGCGCCATTCTGGTGGTTTCCGCCCACTGGGAAAGCAGCGAACTGTTGATCAACAGCAATCCTAAACCGGACACCTGGCATGACTTCTATGGCTTTCCAGCCGAGCTGTATGCCGTCCAATACCCCGCCCCAGGCGATCCCGAGCTGGCTACCGAAGTGCTGCGTCTGCTCGCCGCCGCCGACCTGCCGGCACGCCTGGACCCCGAACGCACGCGCGATCACGGTGCGTGGGTGCCGCTGTCATTGATGTACCCGCAGGCGGACATCCCCGTGACCCAGGTTTCCATTCCGACTCGCCTTGGCCCCGCCTTTCAGACCCGCGTCGGCCGCGCCCTGGCCTGCTTGCGCGAACAAGGCGTACTACTGATTGGCTCCGGCAGCATCACCCACAACCTCGGCGAACTGAACTGGCGCGCTGGCCCCGAGGTGATAGCACCCTGGGCCAAGGAATTCCGCGACTGGGTGGCAGCCAAACTCGCCAGCGATGATGAAGACGCCCTGCACGACTACCGCCGCCAGGCACCCTCGGCCGCCCGTAACCACCCGAGCGACGAACACCTGCTGCCACTCTACTTCGCCCGCGGCGCAGGTAAGGTCTTCAGCCTGGTGCACCAGGGCTTCACCCTGGGTGCGCTGGGCATGGATATCTATCGCTTCGACTAAGGCTTTTCTGGGTCCCCGCCTTCGCGGGGATGACGGGGCTCACGCCGAGCGTGGGAACTATCCGTCAGGCACAAAAAAGCCCCGCACTAGTAGGCGGGGCTTTTTCTATTCAGCTGATCAGCGCAGATCAATCTTCGCGATAGCGACGCAGCTTCAACTGCTTACCGGCCACGCGAGTGTCCTTGAGCTTGGTCAGCAGACGCTCAAGCCCATCTTCCGGCAGCTCAACCAGGCTGAAGCTGTCACGCACCTGAATACGACCGATCGCCTCGCGAGCCAGACCGCCTTCGTTGAGGATGGCGCCGAGCAGATTCTTCGCGGCGATACCGTCACGAGCGCCCAGCGCGGTACGGCAACGCGCACGGCCATCGGCCAGCGGCATCGGCGCGCGACGCTCACGCACATCACCACGCTCGGAACGCTCACCGCTACGCTCGCTACGTTCACGCGGCGCACTGTTCGGCACCAGCGGCTGCTCACGCTCGACTTCAGCCAGGGTCAGCGCCTGGCCGTTGGTGGCCTTGCGCAGCAAAGCCGCGGCCAGCGCACGCGGGCTGCAACCGATATCGGCGGTCAGGCGATCGAGCAGATCGCCATGGGTCGCTTCGGCATCGGCCACCAGCGGCGCCAGGCTGCTGGTCAGCTTCTTGATGCGTGCGGTTAGCACGGCGGCGGCATCCGGCAGGCGCACTTCGGCGACTTTCTGCCCAGTCACACGCTCGATCACCTGCAGCATGCGGCGCTCGCGCGGGGTTACCAGCAGCAAGGCGCGACCGGTACGACCGGCACGCCCGGTACGACCGATACGGTGCACATAGGACTCCGGATCGTAGGGCATATCCACGTTCATCACGTGGGTGATGCGCGGCACGTCAAGGCCACGGGCCGCGACGTCGGTAGCGACGACGATGTCCAGACGACCATCTTTCAGCGACTCGATCACACGCTCGCGCTGATTCTGCGCGATGTCACCGTTCAAGGCCGCGGCCTTGTAGCCTTTGGCTTCCAGCGCGGCGGCCAGATCCAGGGTGGCTTGCTTGGTACGGACGAAGGCGATCAGCGCATCGAATTCTTCCACTTCCAGCAGACGCAGCACCGCAGAATGCTTCTGGTCGGCATGCACCAGCAGGTGGGCCTGCTCGATGGCGGTCACGGTCTGGGTCTTGGTTTCGATCTTGACGTGCTTCGGGTTGCGCAGGTGCTTTTCCGCGATGGCGCGGATCGAATGCGGCAAGGTCGCGGAGAACAGTACGCTCTGGCGGGTTTCCGGCATGGCCTTGAAGATCACTTCGAGGTCATCCATGAAGCCCAGCTTGAGCATCTCGTCCGCTTCGTCGAGCACTAGGTGCTGAACGGTGGACAACACTTTCTCGTCACGACGCAGGTGATCGACCAGACGACCCGGGGTCGCCACCACGATCTGTGCGCCATTGCGAATAGCTTTGAGCTGCGGGCCCATCGGCGCGCCGCCGTAAACAGCAACGACGTTAACGCCCGGCATTTGCTTGGCGTAGGTTTCGAACGCGGTGGCCACTTGCAGGGCCAGCTCGCGAGTCGGCGCCAGAATCAGCGCTTGCGGCTCGCGCTTAGCCGGGTCGATGCGACTGAGGATCGGCAGGGCGAAGGCCGCGGTTTTACCGGTACCGGTCTGCGCCTGGCCGATCATGTCGTGGCCAGCAAGAATCACGGGGATGGACTGCAATTGGATCGCCGAAGGCTCTTCGTAGCCAGTGGCGATAACAGCAGCAAGAATATTGGGGTGAAGTCCGAGTGCGGCGAAGCCGCCGAGTACTTGGGTCATGGGTCTGCCTCTAGTGCATCCGCAAAGACCCATGTTCCAAAGCTGCGCATGCCGTGTAAGACCCGAAAGTCACCCTGGCAGCCCTGTCGGCGGGGATTTGCGAAAACGTATTGATGAATGAATCGTCAAGGACGCCCGCTGAGCGGACATGCAGCCGAAGCTGACTTCGGAGGGATTGCATTACCTGAACGCGGCCAGTCAAATGGCCGGCGCGCACTATACCGGAAAAACCTGACCGCTGTGCGGGTTTTTCCCATAAAAAAAGCCTGGCTCCGCCAGCCGGTCGGCAAACACGCTGGCCGCTGATCGGATCCGCGAATACTTTGGACAAGCCAAACCGGGGCGGCTATACCCCTCGGGTCATCCCTCCTGCACAAGGATTTCTGCCATGACTCAAAGCTCCAGCGGCCGTGTCAGCCGTGAAAAACGCGGCCATATCATGCTGATCGGCCTGGATCGTGCAGCTAAACGCAACGCCTTCGATCTGGACCTACTCAATGACCTGACCCTGGCCTATGGCGAGTTCGAGCGTGACAGCGACGCCCGTGTGGCCCTGGTATTTGCTCACGGCGAGCATTTCACCGCGGGGCTGGATCTAACCAATGTCGCGGCAACCTTCGCCAGCGGCTGGACACTCCCGCAAGGCGGCTTTGACCCCTGGGGCGTGTTCGGCGGCCCGCGGGTGAGCAAACCGGTGATAGTCGCCGCGCAGGGCTATTGCTACACCATCGGCATCGAACTGATGCTGGCCTCGGACATCAACCTGTGCGCCAGCAATACCCGCTTTGCGCAGATGGAAGTGCAGCGCGGGATCTTCCCCTTCGGCGGCGCCACCTTGCGCCTGCACCAAGTGGCGGGCTGGGGCAACGCGATGCGCTGGCTGCTCACCGGCGACGAGTTCGATGCCCACGAGGCCTACCGCCTCGGCTTGGTGCAAGAAGTGCTCGCCAGTGAAGAGTTGATGCCCCGCGCCCTGCAACTCGCCGAACGCATTGCCGCACAGGCGCCGCTGGGTGTACAGGCGACCCTGGCCTCGGCCCGCCAGGCCGTGCGTGAGGGTGACGCGGCGGCGGCCCTCGGCCTGGCGCCAACTGCACGCACCTTAATGGCCACTGAAGACGCCCAAGAAGGCGTGCGCGCCATGCAAGAGCGCCGCCCCGGTCACTTCAAAGGGCGTTAATTCGCCGACAGGTAGGCTGGGTAGAGCGTAGCGAAACCCAGCCTAGGTCGCCGGGCGCAGCACCTCAATCAGCGGCTGCAAGGAGTAACCCAGGCGCGACTTCAAAGCCTCGGCCCGGCGCTCCAATTCGTCAAAATCGAGCTGCTGTTCCAGATCGGCCGGCACCAGCAGGATCACATTGCCCTCCTTCACCGGGCACTCCCAATAATGCCGATGGAAGAGACCACGCAGCAAGGCGGCGCCGAGGGGCTTACCGTCATCTGTGGCCCACTGATTGATCACCAACCAGCCCCCCGGATTCAGGCGCTTCTGGCAACTGTCCAGAAAGCGCCACGCCAGATGGCCAACACCGGGGCCGTGATCGGTATACAGGTCGACGAAGATCAAATCGGCAGGCTCGGCGCTCTTAAGCAACTCCAGCGCATCGCCAATGCGCACATAGAGACGCGGGTCATCGTCCAGACCGAGGAACTCCATCGCCAGGCGCGGCACGGCCGGGCGCAGCTCGATGGCTTCGACATCTTCCAGCGGCAAGAATTTGAGGCAGGCCTGGGTCAGCGTGCCGGCGCCCAGACCGAGGAACAGCGCGCTTTCCGGTGCCTCGTGGCATAACGCACCGATCAGCATGGCACGGGTGTAGTCGTACTCCAGCCAGCTCGGGTCGGCGGTGAATACGCAGCTCTGCTCGATGGCATCACCGAACTCGAGGAAGCGGTATTCGCCGACTTCCATCACCCGGATCACGCCAAACTCGTCGTGCACCTCGGCAAGCAGAAGTTCCTCAGTCAGTTCATCCCGCGGCGGCAGCCCAGGCATTACGCACCCTCCAACCATGACACCCCCGACCAGCATGAATCCGGGAAAGGCGCCGATTGTCATTGAAGAGCCCGGCCTGGGTCACGCGCTAATTCGCCAACGGAAAAAACCGGCGCCACACTGCTGCAACGACAGAACAAAAACACTCTCGGGGTTCCCCTAGGTAGGCCATTAATAGCCAGCCTATGGCCGCCATCGGCTGGCAGCGCCGAGGCGAGCTGTTACCATGCAAGTTCCTAGAAAAGCAGCCGTATCGAGTCCGTGATGAGCCAAGCCTGGAGCCCCGAAAGCTGGAGAGCCAAACCGATCCAGCAGCAACCCCAATACCCCGACGCCGCGCACCTGGCACAGGTCGAGCAGACGCTGGCCGGTTATCCGCCGTTGGTATTCGCCGGCGAAGCCCGCGAACTGCGCCGCCAGTTTGCCGAGGTCACCCAGGGCCGCGCCTTCCTGCTGCAAGGGGGCGACTGCGCCGAGAGCTTTGCCGAGTTCTCCGCGGCGAAAATCCGCGACACCTTCAAGGTTCTGCTGCAGATGGCGATCGTCATGACCTTCGCCGCCGGCTGCCCGGTGGTGAAAGTCGGGCGCATGGCCGGCCAGTTCGCCAAGCCGCGCTCGGCCAACGATGAAACCATCGGCGGCGTGACCCTGCCGGCTTATCGCGGCGACATAGTCAACGGCATTGGCTTCGACGAGAAGAGCCGCGTGCCGGATCCGGAGCGCCTGTTGCAGGCCTACCACCAGGCCACCGCCACCCTGAACCTGCTGCGCGCCTTTGCCCAGGGCGGCTTTGCCGACCTGCATCAGGTACATCAGTGGAACCTCGACTTCATCGCCAACTCGGCGCTGGCCGAGAAGTACAGCCATCTGGCCGACCGCATCGACGAGACCCTGGCCTTTATGCGCGCCTGCGGCATGGACACCTCGCCGCAACTGCGCGAAACCAGCTTCTTCACCGCCCACGAAGCCCTGCTGCTGAACTACGAAGAGGCCTTCGTCCGTCGCGACAGTCTGACCGGCGGCTACTACGGCTGCTCCGCGCATATGCTCTGGATCGGCGATCGCACCCGCCAACTGGATGGCGCCCACGTCGAGTTCCTGCGCGGCGTCGGCAACCCGATCGGGGTGAAAGTCGGCCCGAGCATGGACAGCGAAGAGCTGATCCGCCTGATCGACATCCTCAACCCGGACAACGACCCCGGCCGCCTCAACCTGATAGTACGAATGGGCGCGGACAAGGTCGAAGCCGGCCTGCCACGCCTGATCCAGACCGTGCAGCGTGAAGGTTGCCAGGTGCTGTGGAGTTCCGACCCGATGCACGGCAACACCATCAAGGCCTCCAGCGGCTACAAGACCCGCGACTTCGAGCAGATCCTCGCCGAGGTCAAGCAATTCTTCGCCGTGCACCAGGCCGAGGGCAGCTACCCCGGCGGCATCCATATCGAGATGACCGGGCAGAACGTCACCGAGTGCATCGGCGGCGCCCGCCCGATTACCGAGGATGCTCTGTCGGATCGCTACCACACCCATTGCGACCCACGGATGAATGCCGACCAGTCGCTGGAATTGGCCTTCCTGATTGCCGAGACGCTGAAGCAGGTACGGCGCTAAAGAATGTCGGGTGAAATGACCGCAGGCCTTTTCCACCGCCGGGCTTCGTAGCCGGCGGCGGATGGGGAAAGCGTCAGCCACCCTACGCTGCTGCTCGATAACGCCTCTTACAAAGACGCCAGTGCGGCCTTTAACCGAGCCGCGCTGGCGCTTTTGCAGTTCAGCTGGATAGCCGCCAGCCCGAGCCAATCCGCCAGTTGGCGTAGGTTCAGCGACAACGCCGCCATACCCTCATCGTCCAAACCCCTTTCTTCCTCATGCACGGCATGCACCGCCAAGCGGCCATGGGCCCGCTCGGCACGCAGGTCGACCCGCGCGGCCAGGCGTTCGTCGTGCAGAAACGGCAGCACGTAGTAGCCATAGACCCGTTTGTGCTGCGGGGTGTAGAGCTCCAGACGATAACGAAAAGCGAACAGCCGCTCGGTACGCGCCCGCTCCCAGATCAGCGAATCGAACGGTGACAGCAATGCAGTGGCGCCGACCCTACGCGGGATTTTTAGCTCGCCCAGGCAGTAAGCCGGCTGCCGCCAGCCTTGCACCTGTACCGGCAGCAATTCACCGGCCTCGACTAACTCAACCAGCCGCGCCTGGCTGTCGGCAGCCTCCAGGCGGTAGTAATCGCGCAGATCCTTTTCCGTGGCAACCCCCAGCGCCGTGGCTGAGCGCAGCAACAATTGGCGTTGCGCCTCGGCTTCATCCAGCTCGGGATGTTCCAGCACGGCACTCGGCAGCACGCGCTCCGGCAGGTCATAGAGACGCTCGAAGCCACGGCGCCCGGCCACCGTCACTTCCCCTGCGGCAAATAACCATTCCAGCGCATGCTTTTCGGCGCTCCAGTCCCACCACGGTCCGGCCCGCTCCTCGCGCGTCGTCAGCGCACCGGCGCCCAGGGCGCCCTGCTCGCGTACGGCCTGCAGCACCCGCCGAATCACGCTTTGCTGCTCACGCCCAAAGCGCGCCAACTGGCCGTAGATACCTTCACCTTGGGCCGCACGGCGCATGCGCCAGCGCAGCAACGGATAGACCGACTGCGGCAACAACGAGGCTTCATGCCCCCAATACTCGAACAAGGTGCGCCGCCGCCCACTGCTCCAGGCCGCCTGCTCCAGCAGTTCTGCGGAGTAGTTGCCCAGGCGGGAAAACAGCGGCAGGTAATGCGAACGCACCAAGGCGTTAACCGAGTCGATCTGCAGCACACCCAGGCGCTCGATCATCTGATTGAGCCGCTGTGGTTTGACCGCTGCAGACGTAACCCGCCCAGCGAAGCCCTGGGCATTTAGAGCCAGACGACGGGCTTCACTCAAGGACAGGGAAATCGTGGCGGACATCGAGTCACTCCTGCCAGCTGAGCGCTCAATCGACCTCGAAGGCGGTGGATTGAAAGCTCTGCTCGGACGCAGCCGGCGAGTCAGATGGATGCGGTGCAGGATAAGGCTTAGTGAAGATAAATGCTGCCGGTGATGGGCCATTTTCCTGCAGCGCTGCCAGCGCCAGCTTAGCCGACTCGGGGGATGGGATATGCCCTTGCGGCACCCACCACAACACCAAGGAGGGAGAGTCGAGCTTCTCCATCCAGCTCTTCTTATTTCTTAACAGCGCCAAATGCTCGCCGCCATACACATAATCCTTGAGCGCTTCGAACGTCTCCCACACCGACATATTGACGATAATCCGCTCATCGTCGAACAGCTTGATCGCGGTCGCATCGCCCTCTTCGGTCTGCAAGCGCCAGACAAACCCCGGGCTGTTTTCTGCCAAGCGATTAATCGGCTCCAGCTGCTCCACAAAGCCCCTCATCAGCGGATCGTCGAGAGGGGCTTTGGCCCGAGCAATGTTGACCTGAGCGAGTTGGTATTTCTGACTCATTTATCCTTCCTTGATTACCAGCATCTTGCGTTAACCGCTGCTCACTTGTTTGTTTTAGCGCATTCAGCGCTTGAGCGGATCATCCCAGAACGGCCGCTCGCTTTCCCCCATCACATCAGCCCGACTGAAGCCAAGATCCTTAAGCGCTGCGTCACTCAAACTCGCCAACTGACGACGCTGTGCGGCTAACTGATGCCAGCGCTGCACTTGCAGCCAAACCCGGCTCAACAACCGCCCGAGACTAAAATGAGACTTGGGCAGTGCAGCGGCGATGGCATAACCTTTTTGACCTTTCATCATCAATCCCTCCGTTCGGCTCTGCTCCCCAAGGGTTGCGCGACTGCCTGCTGCGCTTGGGGATGGCGTAAGTGTCCGGCCGGGACTAAGATCAATCCAACGAATGTTTCTTATGCAACCCATCTTGGAGATTGATGAGATGAGCAGCTATCCAGGCATCGACAGCGAGCTATTGCGCACTTTCGTCGCGATTGCCGATTTGGGCGGCTTTACCCGCGCGGCCGAAGCGGTCAACCGCACGCAATCGGCGGTCAGCATGCAGATGAAACGCCTCGAGGAAGACGTGGTGCAGCGCTCACTGTTCGAGCGCGATGGACGTCAGGTTCGCCTGACCGCCGAAGGCCAAGTGCTCCTCGGCTATGCCCGACGCATCCTCAAGCTGCACGGCGAGGTCATCAATACCTTGCGCGAGCCACACATGGTCGGCTCGGTGCGCATCGGCACGCCGGATGACTATGTGATGCGCTTTCTGCCGGGGATTCTCTCGCGCTTCGCCCAGGCCTATCCGATGGTGCAGGTGGAAGTGCACTGCGAGTCTTCCTCGCAGCTCTTGCAACGCCAGGATCTCGACCTGTCGATTGTCACGCGCATGCCGGGCGATGAGATCGGCCAACTGCTGCGCCAGGAGCGCTTCGTCTGGGCCGAGGCACAGGGTTTCAGCCCCCATGAACAAACGCCGTTGCCGCTGGCCATGTTCAACAGCGATTGCTTCTGCCGCACCTGGGCCTGCAACGCGCTGGATGCCATGGAGCGTGACTATCGCGTTGCCTACACCAGCCCCAGCCTATCGGCGATCATGGCGGTGGTTAGCGCCGGCCTGGCCGTGACCGCGCAGTTGCAAAGCCTGATCACTCCTGACCTGCGCATCCTCGGCAAAGCCGAAAACCTGCCGGAGCTGCCTATGTCCAGCATCGTTCTGCTGCGCAACACTCGCACCCAATCACCGGTGACCGAATGCCTGGCCGAGCATATTGCCGAGGGTTTTCGTCTCTAACAGGCCGTTGAAAAACTACCTACGTTGCCGATACGGCGTTAAAAACGGCCTCAAAATGCTCATTTACAACACGTAAACTGCGCTTTTTCGGCCGTTTTTGCCTTGTCTCGGCTGCCTCGCCTACATTTTTCAACGGCCTGCTAAAGCCAAACGCCGTTCAGCCAGAGTTATCTACCGCAGCGCCAGCGACACTGCACAAAGCACCAGAAAGCCACAGAACAGCGAGCGCAGCACCCGCTCGGGTAGGACATGGGCCAGCTTTACACCCCAACTGATACTGAGCAAGCCGCCCACTGCCAAGGGGACTCCCATGGCCCAGGCCACATGGCCGTGCAGCCCGTAGGCCAGCAAGGTGACCGCCGTACTCGGTGCTGCCAGCGCCAGTGAAAGGCCCTGGGCCACGACCTGAGTGGTGCCGAACACGCTGGTCAAGACCGGTGTGGCCAGCACCGCGCCCCCGACACCGAACAGGCCGCCAAGCACCCCGGAGCAACTGCCCAACAGGCCAAACCAAGGCCAGGGATAACGCAACTCGCTGCTCGGCGGAGTCGGCCGGATAAACAGCCGACTCAGGTTGTAGACGCTCAGCGCCAACAGGAAACCGACGAACGCCATGCGCATGCTCCCGGCATCCAGGCTCACCGCATAGGTCGAAGCCAGCCAGGCACAGAAGAAGCCGGAGAGCCCCAGCGCCAAGGCATAGCGCAAGTCGATGCGGTTGTGCTGGTGATAGCGCCACAATGCCAGCAGCACATTGGGCACCACCATCACCAGTGCCGTGCCCTGAGCCAACTGTTGATCGAGACCAAAGAGTATGCCAAGCGCCGGAATGGCGATCAGACCACCGCCGATGCCGAAAAGCCCACCCACGGTGCCTAGCGCCAGGCCCAGGACTAAATTTATCAACAAGTCGATCGGGCTCATCGGCAACTCCAATTCTCAAGCTGCCTAGGGTACGCAGTGGCCGCTAGCATGGAAAAGCACAGCCACGCACAATACCTATGCGCTAACCGCACAGGCAAAAGTACCGCCATGAATCCAGATGCCCTGACCGACCAACTCAGCCTGTTTCTCGACGTACTGGAAAGCGGTAGTTTTTCCGCCGCCGCGCGCCGCCATCCCTTGACCCCGTCGGCAGTGGCACGCCGGATCGATGCCCTGGAACGCTCGCTGGGCAGCCGCCTGTTTAGCCGCAGCACCCACGCCGTGCGCGCCACGCCCGCCGGCCTGGCATTTGCGGAGCGGGCCAAACGCGTGCTGGCCGAGTTGCGCCTGGCACGCGCCGAGGCGGTATCCCTGAGCAGCGCGCCGGAAGGCTTGATCCGCATCGACGCCCCCTCGCCGTTCGGCCGCCGTCACCTGGCACCGGCGATTGCCGAGTTCCTGCTCGCCTACCCAGGCCTGGATGTACAGCTGCGGCTGATCGACAGCTTCGTCGACCTGCACGGCGAGCATCTCGGTGAAGTCGATCTGGTGCTGCGCATCGGTCCGCTGGCCGACACCCGCCTGGTCGCCACCCCCTTGGCGCCGCTGGTACGGGTGGTCTGTGTCAGCCCTGAATACCTCAAACGGCGCGGGGTGCCGCGCAATCCGAGTGAACTCGTCGAGCACGATGGCCTGGATTGGGATGCGCTGGCGCCGCCCCACGCCTGGCGTTTCGAACAGGACGGGCGGATCCAGGTTTTTCGCCCGCAGCGCCTGCGGATGACCGCCAACAATGCCGAAACGCTGGTCTTCGGTGTGCTGGCAGGCCTCGGCATCGCCCATCTGCCAACCTGGCTGATCAGCGAATACCTGCTGCGCGGCGAGCTTGTGCCGTTGTTTTGCGAAAATGGCCTACCACCGCCGGAGCCCAGCGGCATCTATGCCTTGCGCCTGGACAGCAAAACCAGCTCACGCAGCCGCTTGCTGCTGGAGTTTCTGAAAACCCGCTTCGGCCCGGTGCCGCCTTGGGATCTGGCGCTCCAGAGCGGCCTGGGCCGTAGCTAAGAACAGCACTAAAAACATGGCGAACGAAAGTTAAGCGCGCTAACTTTAGCCGCATCACCTGATGGAGGCTTTTATGGACCACCCCGCCCCTTGCGCACAGCTGCTGCTCGACAACCAACTGTGCTTTGCCCTCTATTCCACGTCCTTGATGATGACCAAGGCCTACAAACCTCTGCTCCAAGAGCTCAACCTGAC
Organism: Pseudomonas sp. 2FE; assembly: GCF_005503735.1. NCBI lineage: Bacteria > Pseudomonadati > Pseudomonadota > Gammaproteobacteria > Pseudomonadales > Pseudomonadaceae > Pseudomonas > Pseudomonas sp. 2FE. The sequence continues at coordinate 56,703 of NZ_SCMO01000005.1, forward strand.
CTACCCGCAATACCTGGCGATGCTGGTGCTATGGGAAGGTGACGGCATCACCGTCGGTGAACTCAGCCAGCGCCTGCTCACCGATCCCGGCTCGGTCACCCCGCTGCTCAAGCGCCTGGAAGGCGAAGGTCTACTGACCCGCACCCGCAGCAGTGTCGACGAGCGTGTAGTGGAACTGCGCCTGACGGACAAGGGCCGTGCGCTGCAACAACAAGCCCAAGCCGTACCGACCTGCATCCTCAAGGCCACCGAACAGTCAATCGAGCAACTGAAAGCCCTCACGAAAGACCTGGTCAGCTTGCGCAGCAGCCTGCAGAAGGCCGTTTAGAGCCTTATTCCAAAAAGCCGTAAGGCTTATCGAAAATCTCTCCATTAATTATCTTGCGCGCAAAGTGAATTAGCACTAACTTCTGCCTCGCTCAATTATTTAGCGCGCAAACATTTAGCTAACAAACATAATTTGGAGATACCCCCATGCAAACCATCAAAGCCCTTTACACCGCTACCGCTACTGCAACCGGAGGCCGTGACGGCCGCGCGGTTTCCTCTGACGGTTTCCTCGACGTCAAGCTGACCACCCCGCGTGAACTCGGCGGCCAAGGCGGCGAAGCCACCAACCCCGAGCAACTGTTCGCGGCCGGCTACTCGGCCTGCTTTATCGGCGCCTTGAAGTTCGTCGCCAGCCAGGGCAAACGCCAACTGCCGAACGACACCTCGATCACCGGCAAGGTCGGCATCGGCCAGATCCCGGGCGGTTTCGGCCTCGAAGTCGAATTGAACATCAGCCTGCCGGGTCTGGAGCAAGCCGACGCAGACGCATTGGTAGCCGCAGCCCACCAGGTATGCCCCTACTCCAACGCCACCCGCGGCAACATCCAAGTCAGCCTGAACGTCACCGTTTAAAACGTGACCCAGCCACCCCGGACACGAGAAGTTCGATGATGAAATCGTTTAGCGACGTTCTGACCGGTAGCGCTCTTGCCCTCTCCATCAGCAGCGCTTTCGCGGCGGGCAACGTCGACGGCTCACGCCTGGCCGTGGCTGGCAACAGCGTCGGCGGCAACATGGCCGCAGTGGTCAGCACAGTTCCAGCAGTTCGCTCGGCCCTGCTGCAAGCCAGCCAAGAGCTGAAAAACACCTGAAATAAACCATCGCCCATAAAAAAGCCCGACTCGCTGGTCGGGCTTTTTTATGCTCGCAACTTAAGCCAAGGCTCAGGCCTGTGGAGCCTTGGTGCGCCCTTTATAGGAGCCACCTTCGCGGGTATCGATTTCGATCCAGTCACCGATTTCCACGAAATCGGCAACGCTCATTTCGGTACCGTTCTTCAGTTTGGCCGGCTTCATCACCTTGCCCGAAGTGTCGCCGCGAGCGGAACCTTCGGTGTAGTCAACCTGACGGACGATGGTAGTCGGCAGATCGACGGACACCAGTCGGCCTTCGAAGAACACGGCTTCGCAGATATCGTTCATGCCTTCTTCGATGAAAGGCATTACCGCTTCCAAGTCTTCGGCATTGAGCTCGTACATGGTGTAGTCGGTGGTGTCCATGAACGTGTAGGTGTCGCCGCTGATGAAGGACAGGGTCGCTTCTTTACGGTCGAGGATCACGTCGTCCAGTTTGTCGTCTGCGCCGTAAACGGTTTCGGTCTTGTAACCGGTCAGCAGGTTTTTCAGCTTGGTCTTCATGATCGCGCTGTTACGACCGGACTTGGTGAATTCAGCTTTCTGAACCAGCCAAGGATCGTTGTCGATACGGATCACGGTACCGGGTTTCAGTTCTTTTCCAGTTTTCATTACGAATATCCGAATTTGGATGGAGATTTACAAAAATCTAGGCCACATATCATATCCAATTTAGGTAAAACTGCACCAGAGCCGCTGCAAGGTCAGGCTGGGAGGCCTGCCCCAGACACCATTTCTCGGCATGTTCGGCCACCTCCGGCCACTCCTGCAACAACGCCTGCCAGCTTTCAGCCATTCCTTCGCCCGCATTCCAGGCCCGCCACAGACCACTCAGCGCAGCACTCGCGGCAGGCGACAAACCCACGGTATAGAGCGCAAGAAAGGCTTCGAGCTTGTCCAGATGGACATCTTCATCCTGCTGGTAAATGTGCCAGAGCAGCGGGCGCCCGGCCCATTGCGCCCGGACGAAAGAGTCTTCACCGCGCACGGCATTGAAATCGCAGCTCCACAACAAACGGTCGTAATCATCCTGCTGGACGAACGGCAGCACGTGGACACTCAAGGTTCCGCGCGTCTGGCTATCGCCTGCCTTTAAGCCCTGCACGCCCAGCCAGCGCTCAAGATCCGCCAGGATCCGCCCCTCCGGCACCAGCAGCTGAGTGGGCTGGACGTCCCTGCACAGGGCATCCAGCCAACTGGCCAGCCCAGGATTCTCGTAGGCAAACAGCGAGATCAACCGCGCACCGGGCAGTGGTTGCACGCCCAATGAGCGCAAAAAAGCTACCCGCGCTGCCGCATCGGCTTGAAACGCCTGACGTCGCGCCAGCAGATCACGCTCACGCAGTAAGCCCCCCGTGTCGGTGCCAAAGCCTGGAAAAAAGAAGAACTTCTGCAACCCACCCGACTGCAACGAAGGCAAGCCGTGACAACCAGCCACCCAATCCTCGGCGCTGAGGTATTCCAGATTCAGCCACACCACTTTCGGCTTCGCCGCCATGGCGGCGATATAGGCTGCGGGTAAGTGGCAGGCAAAAGCTCCGATCACCACCTGCGCTGGCTCGACTGGCTGCCACTGCTTAGACCACAGGCAAATCTCTACCCCCTGCTGCCACTGACACGCTGCGCTGGCGTCGGCTTGCGGACAGAGCCGGACGAAAGCCTGCAGATCATCCACCCACAGCCGCACGGCTTGCCCCTGCTCGGCTACCAACTGCCGGGCCAAGCGCCAGGTCACGCCAATATCGCCGTAGTTATCGACAACGCTGCAGAAGATGTCCCAGGTGGCTTTCATGCCGGGCTCCGATGAAGGGATAGGAGGAACCTTAAGGGGTTGGCGGTCATTGGAGAAGAGCTTGAGTTGCCTTGATCCGGATGGCTCATCCTGCCAACCAGCAACGCCGAATGCAGAAACGCAAAAACCCGGCACATGGCCGGGCTTTTGCGTATTTCTATATGGCGGTGAAGGAGGGATTCGAACCCTCGATACGATTTCTCGTATACACACTTTCCAGGCGTGCTCCTTAAGCCTCTCGGACACCTCACCGAAGTCTCGACAGACTGTCAGGTCCGTCGAGGCGCGCTAATCTAGCCGAACAGCCCGCTAAAGGCAAAAGTTTTTTACAGGAGATTCATGCGCTTAAGCTAAATACTGATCCCAACCAGGGCTGGCTGAGTCTGCACCGCGAAACACTGGTTGCCGAACAGTAGCACCACGCCCGCTGCGCTGTGGCTGACTGGCCAGTCAGCCACAGCGCTTTACCTTGGCTGGACGGGTCGGTAACGTCTGCCCACCTTTCAGTACATGCCTCAGCAAGGATTCCCGCCATGAGCGACCTGATCAGCTACCAACTCGAAGACGGCATTGCCACCCTGGCCCTGAGCAATGGCAAGGTCAACGCCATCTCCCCCGACGTGATCGCAGCCTTCAATGCCGCGCTGGATCGTGCCGAGCAGGACAAAGCGATAGTGATCATCACTGGCCAGCCGGGCATTCTCTCTGGCGGTTACGACCTCAAAGTGATGACCTCCGGGCCGCAGAACGCGGTCAATCTGGTGGCTGCCGGCTCCACTCTGGCGCGCCGGATGCTGGCTCACCCGTTCCCGATCATCGTCGCCTGCGGCGGCCATGCGGTGGCCAAGGGCGCGTTTATCCTGCTCTCGGCGGACTACCGCATCGGCGTCGAAGGCCCGTTCAGCATTGGTCTGAATGAAGTGCAGATCGGCATGACCATGCATCACGTCGGCATCGAGCTGGCCCGCGACCGCCTGCGCAAATCGGCTTTCCACCGCTCGGTCATCAATGGCGAGATGTTCGACCCGCAAGGCGCCGTCGACGCCGGCTTCCTGGATAAGGTGGTGCCGGCCGAGCAACTGATGGCAAGCGCGATTGCCGCCGCCCAGCAGTTGAAGAAGATCAACATGACGGCGCACAAGAACACCAAGCTGAAAGTGCGCAAAGCGCTGCTGGAAACCCTGGACCGGGCCATCGAGCTGGACCAACAGCAGCTCATCTAAGACGCCCGCCTTGGGCTAGAAGCCCGGCCAAGTGCCGGGCTTTTTATTCGATTTAAATCCCGAGAAAGCTCGCGATCCACCTCTGATCGCCGTCGATTGCCGAAAATAGTGCGCATCCGTACACTGCGCGCCCTTTGTTCAGACGGGCGTATCCATGCTTTTTCTTCTACGCATGCTGCTTATGGCCCTGCATTTTATCCTGGCCGGCGTCCTCGGCATTCTGCTTGGCCTGTGCCGCCCGTTTAATCCGGACAACAGCCGCCTCTGCGCCCGCCTCTACTCTTGGCCAGCGCTGCGGATCTTGCGTCTACGCCTGCAGACCGACAGCCAAGCGCTGCGCGATCATCCACACGGCTGCGTGATCATCGCTAACCACCAATCCAACTTTGACCTGTTCGTGCTGGGCAGCGTGGTGCCCAGGCGTACCGTCAGCATCGGCAAGAAAAGCCTCAAATGGGTGCCCTTCTTCGGCCAGCTCTACTGGCTCGCCGGTAATGTGCTGATCGACCGTGGCAATGCCCGCAAAGCCAAACAGGCGATGCTCACCACCACCGACACCCTGCAGCATAAAGACACCTCGATCTGGGTTTTCCCGGAAGGTACGCGCAACCTTGGCAAAGGTTTGCTGCCGTTCAAGAAAGGCGCTTTTCAGATGGCCATCGCCGCTGGGGTGCCGATCATTCCGGTATGCGTCAGCACTTACAGCACGCACATGCAGCTGAATCGCTGGAGCAGCGGCGAGATCATGATTCGCGCCCTACCCGCTATTCCCACTGCGGGATTGACCCTCGAGGAGATTCCGGCCTTGATCGAACAGTGCCGCACGCAGATGCAGCAATCTATCTATGAGCTGGATCAGCAGATCGCTGCCACCTGGACAGGGACAGCCAAGCACGCGCTCCAGTGATCGGCAAAGCCCAAGCTCTAGCGAGGCCATGCGCTAACAGGCAAGACATTCCCGCCGGCTGAGGTAAGCTGCCAATGGGCCTCGCCCGCCATCTTCAACTGGAGAGAATGGATACCAACATGGGTCACGTCGTTGCAGCTGTGGTTTACGCCAAAGGCAAGAAAGTCACCGATATTGCTCTCGACGAAGGCATCAGCTGGGCCACAAAGCCTGGCCACTTCGTCTGGATTGGCCTGCATGACCCCACGACCGAAGAACTGCTCAACCTGCAAAAGCAGTTCAACCTGCACGAGCTGGCCATCGACGACGCGCTGATGCAGCACACTCGACCCAAACTGGAAACCTTCGGCGATGCGCTGTTTATGGTGCTCTACTCGCCCATCCTCGAAGACGGCGAGTTGCAGTTCATCGAGACCCAGTTGTTTGCCGGCAAGGGTTACGTCATCAGCGCCCGCTACGGAGAATCGCCCTCCTACGCCCACGTACGCCGACGCTGCGAAGCCCAGCCGCTGATGCTCGAGCACGGTGAAGACTTCGTGCTGTATGCGCTGCTCAGCTTCGTTATCGAGAATTACCGGCCGCTGATGGAACAAATCAACGATGAACTGGAAGAGCTCGAGCAGAACGTCCTGAATAATCCGATCACCCAGGCCAATGTCGAGCAAATCCAAGGCATGCGCCGCAACTTGCTGCGGATACGTCGCTACATCGCGCCCATGCAGGAGATTTGCCAGGAACTGCAACAGCTGGACTTCCCATTTATAGAAAAACAGATGCGGCCGTACTTCCGCGACGTCTCGACCCACGTCAAGCGCTCGCTGGAAGACCTGACCGGGCTGCGGGAAATGGCCGATCACGCGATCGAGATCGGCCTGCTGCTGCAGTCATCCCGGCAAAGCATCGTACAACGCAAATTCGCCGCCTGGGCCGCGATCCTGGCCTTCCCCACCGCCATCGCAGGGGTTTACGGGATGAACTTCAACAATATGCCGGAGCTGAGCTGGCAATACGGCTACTACGGCATTCTCGGCATCATCGCGGTTGGTTGTGTGGGTTTGTATGCCAACTTCAAGAGAATGGGCTGGCTGTAGCCCGGCGCCCGAATAGAAAAGCCCGGCAGCTAGCCGGGCTTTTTCGTGCAGAACGACAGGCGGCTTAAGCCGACTCAGCGGTCCGACTCTGCGCAACGAAGCGCATCATCCATTCCGCCACCGTGGTGCCCTGATGGTCGTGCTGCAGGCTGGCGATAGCTTGCTGGTAAATCTGCTCGCCCAGGTGCTGCTGACGAATCTCCAACAACGCCTTGGAGTAGTCATGGATGAACTCCGGATGGCCCTGGAAGCACAGCACCTGATCATCGATGCAGTACGCCGCAATCGGGCAGAACTCACTGGAAGCGATCACCGTCGCGTTTTCCGGCAACACCGTGACCTGATCCTGATGGCTGATCAGCAAGGTCAACTCGTCCATCGCCGGGCTCATCCAGGCTGGCTGTTCCGCCACCTGATAGCGGTGGGTGCCGAGGCCCCAGCCTTGGTGCGCACGCTCACTTTTACCGCCGAGCAACAGCGCCAGCAGTTGATGGCCAAAGCAGATGCCGAGCAATTTATCGCCGCGCTCGTAACGCTCCAGCAGGTAGGTCCTAAGCGTTTGAATCCACGGATCGGTGCCAAAGGAATCGGCCTTGCTGCCGGTCACCAAATAGGCGTCATAACGCTCGTCATCCGCCGGGTAATTGCCTTCCACCACGTTGTACACAGTGAAAGTGGCCGCTATTGGCTGCTGAGCAAACAGCTGCTCGAACATCCGCCCGTAGCCTTGGTATTGGTCAACCAGTTCCGGGCGGAGAAAGTCTGTTTCCAGAATGCAGATGCGTAGCGCCATGGGGGATTCCTGAAACGATGGGGGCGGTGCGGTTTGTGTGCGTTATTTTTAACACACAGAGCTCCACAAAAAAACCTCCGGGCAGCGCCCATCGGGTTTTTCAGACAGCTGCGTTCCCGCGAACTGGCGCGACGGCTTGCGCCGAAGCGGACTGCCGAACGACCAGCGTCAATAGAACTCAACAGCGACACACAAGGCCTAGGGTAAGCCACCCTAGCGTCCCACATAGGCAAAGCCCGGCATAAAGCCGGGCTTTCGCTTTCGCGTTTCGGACTCAGGCACTAAACCCCGCTCTTGTCGTCCTCTGGTTTACCTGCCGGTGTGCTGGGCAGGATCGTCACCCGACTAGTCATCGTCAACTTCGGCAACATCAACATCGGGTTCATCCGGAGCATCGGGTTCATCGGCAACATCGGGATCATCCGGTTCATCTGGATCATCCGGTTCATCGGCAACATCAGGATCATCCGGTTCATCTGGATCATCCGGTTCATCGGCAACATCGGGGTCATCTGCAGCATCTTTGGCAGCGTCTCTGGCTGCATCTGCGGCAGCTCTGGCAGCGTCTCTGGCTGCATCTGCCTCATCTTTGGCAGCGTCCCTGGCTGCATCTGCAGCAGCTCTAGCAGCATCTCTGGCTGCATCTGCGCCCTCTACGCCAGCCGCTTTGGCAGCGTCTCTGGCTGCATCTGCATCAGCTCTGGCCGCATCTCTGGCTGCATCTGCATCAGCTCTGGCAGCGTCTCTGGCTGCATCTGCATCAGCTCTGGCAGCGTCCCTGGCTGCATCTGCAGCATCGTTGTCATGCGCATTGCCTGGGCCTCTGTTCCCAGCAATACCACCATGGTCAGCGTCGCCGCGTCCCGGGCCTCCATGGTCTCCGCCGCCATCACCTGCATGGCCGCCACCGCTGCCACTGCCACTGCCACCGCCGCCTCCACTGCCGCTGCCACCGCCGCCTCCACTGCCACCGCCACCGCCGCCTCCACTGCCGCTGCCACCGCCGCCTCCACTGCCACCACCTTCACTGGCGTATGCGCTTGAGTAATCGGGCAGGCCATCGAGCAGCAGTGACCCCGAAGCGGACAGCGCCGCAAAAATCGAAACAGCCAACAAGCTTTTCTTGAGTTTCATGATTAACCTCCACATCAGGTCCCCATAACAAAACCCTATACGCTCCCACCAGCGGCGTGACCTGGGCTGACCAATGGCCGGGCTGCGCGAATAAAGGCGCAAAGCCGCGGCGCAGAGCCTCGGAGCCGGCAGGACCGGGAGTCCGAGCAGATTTCAGGCCGACCGTCCGGCAGAAAATCGCAAACTACCTTCGCCCTAACCGGTTCGTTTAACAGCCGACCGCCCTTTGCGGGAGGCCTGCGCAAAGGCGTCTTCATGGGGCAGGCCAGCCACCCCATAAAGACAAAACCGGCTCACAAGGAGCCGGTCTTTTTACATCACCTGAGCCAGCATCCCTGCCACTCAGGCCCATCACCACAAGCACTCAGACGCTCAAAACACCTCGCCCTTGGTCGCCTTCTCCAGCAACAGCGCCGGCGGCTCGAAGCGCTCGCCATACTGTTCGGCCAAGTACTGCGCCCGGGCGACGAAGTCCTGCAAGCCGTATTGGTTGATGAACTGCAACGCACCGCCGGTCCAGGCGGCAAAGCCGATGCCGAAGACCGAGCCGATGTTGGCGTCGGCGGTCGAGAGCAGTACGCCCTCTTCCACGCAACGCACGGTTTCGATGGCCTGGATGAACAGGATGCGGTCGCGCACATCGATCTGCGGAATTTGCGCATCAGGCTTCTCGAAGCGGGCTTTCAGCTCCGGCCAGAGCTGTTTCTTGCCGTTCGCCGGGTAATCGTAGAAGCCGCCATTGGCCGCTTTGCCTGGGCGTTTGAACTCATTGACCATCAGGTCGATGACCTTGAATGCCGGGTGCTGCACTATGGTTTTGCCTTCCGCTTGCAAGTCCTTGATGGTCTGCGCGCGGATGTGGGTCATCAGGCTCATGGAGACTTCATCGGCGATCGCCAGCGGGCCGACCGGCATCCCGGCTTTGCGCGCTTCAGTTTCGATCATCGCCGCACTCACCCCCTCACCGAGCATGGCCACACCTTCGTTGGTGAAGGTGCCGAACACGCGGGAGGTGAAGAAGCCACGGCTGTCGGTCACGACGATCGGCGTCTTCTGGATCTGCAGCACGTAGTCGAAGCCCCGCGCCAGGGTTTCCTCGCTGGTGTGCTTGCCCTTGATGATTTCCACCAGCGGCATCTTGTCCACCGGGCTGAAGAAGTGCAGGCCGATGAACTTGTCCTGCCGCTGCACCGCCTTGGCCAGGCCGCTGATCGGCAAGGTCGAGGTGTTGGACGCGATCACCGCATCGCTCAGCGCATTGCGCTCGGCGGCGGCGGTGACCTTGGCTTTCAGCTCACGGTCTTCGAACACCGCTTCGATGATCAGATCGCAACCGGCGAAATCCACATCAGAGTCGGTCGCCTTGATCCGCGCGAGGATGCCGTCACGCTTCTCGGCGCTCATCTGGCCACGGGCAACTTTCTGCTCCAGCAACTTAGCGGAGTAATTCTTGCCCTTCTCGGCCGCTTCCGCGGAGAGGTCTTTCAACACCACGTCGATACCGGCAAGCGCCGAAACGTAGGCGATACCCGCGCCCATCATGCCGGCGCCGAGCACGCCGACTTTCTGGGTGACATAGGCTGCCGGACCTTTCGGGCGCGAGCCGCCGGCGTTGATTTCATTGAGCTGGAACCAGAAGGTGCCGATCATGTTCTTCGCCACCTGGCCGGTGGTCAGCTCGGTGAAGTAACGCGCCTCGATGATCTGCGCGGTGTCGAAGTCGACCTGGGCGCCCTCCACAGCCGCGCACAGGATCTTCTCCGGCGCCGGGAAGCAGCCTTTGGTCTTGTCCCGCAGCACGGACGGAGCGATGGCGAGCATCTGGGCCACGTTCGGGCTGGACGGTGTGCCGCCGGGGATCTTGTAGCCTTTGACATCCCAGGGTTGCACGGCAGTCGGGTTGGCGGCGATCCAGGCGCGGGCCTTGGCCAGCATCTCGTCGGCGTTAGCGGCGAGGTCGTGGATCAGCCCGGCTTTCAGCGCATCCTGCGGCCGGACTCTTTTGCCTTCAAGCAGGTAGGGCAGCGCCTTTTCCAGGCCGAGGATGCGCACCATCCGCACCACGCCGCCGCCACCTGGCAACAGACCCAAGGTGACTTCCGGCAGGCCGAGCTGCACGCTGCTGTTATCCAGGGCGATCCGCTGATGGCACGCCAGGCAGATTTCCCAGCCACCGCCGAGAGCCGCGCCGTTGATGGCGGCGACCACGGGCTTACCGAGCGTTTCCAGACGGCGCAGTTGGCCTTTGATGCGCAGGATCATCTGGTAGAAGTGGTTGGCGTCGGCTTTGCCGACCTTGATCAACTCGTTCAAATCGCCGCCGGCGAAGAAGGTTTTCTTCGCCGAGGTGATGATTACACCGGCGATGGAGTCCTTCTCGGCTTCCAGCCGCGCAACGGTTTTGCCCATGGCCTCGTGGTAGACCGCGTTCATGGTATTGGCGCTCTGGCCGGGCATGTCGATGGTCAGGACGACGATATTGTCCTGGCCTTTTTCGTAGCGAATGGCGTCAGTCATTTTTATAACCCCATAGGTGGGGGAGCTCTTCAGGGGCGGCGCGAGCGAAGATCAGGCAAGGCGGAAATCGGCTGGGAAGCGGAGTTTACAACTGTAAATGAGCATTCCCGGACGATTTCAGCATGGTGCGCGTAGCCCGCAGCAGCCACTGAAAGCTCCTTAGATTCGTTCAATAATCGTGGCAATACCCATACCGCCACCGACGCACAGCGTGGCGAGGCCATAACGCAGATTGCGCGTCTCCAGCTCATCCAGCAGGGTGCCGACGATGGCGCAGCCGGTGGCGCCGAGGGGGTGGCCCATGGCGATGGAGCCGCCGTTGACGTTGACCTTGTCTTCCGCCACGCCCATGTCTTTCATGAACTTCATCACCACCGAGGCGAAGGCTTCGTTCACTTCGAACAGGTCGATGTCGTCCACACTCAGCCCGGCCTTGGCCAACGCCTTGCGGGTGGCCGGCGCCGGGCCGGTGAGCATGATGGTCGGGTCGGTGCTGGTAACCGCCGTGGCGACGATCCGCGCACGCGGCTTGAGGCCCAGTTCCTTACCTTTGGCCGCAGAGCCGATCAGCATGGCCGCGGCGCCATCGACGATGCCCGAGCTGTTGCCTGGGGTGTGCACGTGGTTGATGCGCTCGACATGGCTGTACTGGCGGATGGCCGTCGCGTCGAAGCCCATCTGGCCCATCATCTCGAAACTTGGCTTGAGCGCGCCCAAACCGGCGAGGGTCGAGTCGCCACGAATGAATTCGTCGTGGTCGAGCAGGACGATGCCGTTCTGGTCGGTGACCGGGATCAGCGATTTCTTGAACGAGCCGTCGGCGCTGGCACGGGCGGCTTTCTGCTGCGAGCGCAGGGCGAAGGAATCGACGTCGGTGCGGCTGAAGCCTTCGAGGGTGGCGATCAGATCGGCGCCAATACCCTGCGGCACGAAGTTGCTGCTGATGTTGGTTTCCGGGTCCATGACCCAGGCGCCGCCGTCGGAGCCCATCGGCACGCGGGACATGGACTCGACGCCACCGACCACTACCAGGTCTTCGAAACCGGAACGGATTTTCATCGCGCCGAGGTTGATCGCTTCCAGGCCCGAGGCGCAGAAACGGTTGATCTGCAGGCCGGAAACGCTCACGTCCCAGTTAGCCACCATCGGCGCGGTCTTGGCGATGTCGGCGCCTTGATCACCCACTGGGGTTACGCAGCCGAGGACAATGTCATCGACCTGGCTGGTATCGAGCTGGTTACGCTCTTCCAGGGCCTTGAGCAGGCCGGCGATCAAGTTGACGGGTTTGACGCTGTGCAGCGCGCCATCCTTCTTGCCTTTGCCGCGGGGGGTGCGCACCGCGTCGAAAATGAATGCTTCGGTCATGGCGTCCTCTGTCCTCCAATTAGGAGGTGTAGGTAGCGGCGTAAACCTCAGATTGCACGTCAGCAAACCTGAAATCGCCTGTTCTTGTTTGGCCGGTACACCTTAACGTTAGAGGTGACACGCTCAATGACCGAAATGCTCAGGGCCGTTGACCGCTTTGCTCAGACGAACGGTCGATAGCCACCCGGCCATTGGCCAGCATGAAAGAAATGTGTCTGGCGCAAGGCTTGCCCGAGCATTGTGCGCTGACTGGCATAACTGAGTGCTACTAGCCGCAAGCTGCTTGATACCAAGTCATCTAAGCGAAGTGTGATGCGGCCCCTAGAGTTGAAAGGGCTAGGTGTCGTTGCCGGGTTTTGCCGGAACGATTTGTGAGTCCACGCCTCGGCGTGACGCGGTGACCCGACGAGCCTTGAGAGCGGGTACTCGGCGCCACACCAACAAGAACAAAAGGCAGAAGGCCATGTTTAAACAGCCAAAAATCCGGCAAGCCAGCTTGATTGTGTTTGCCACCGCGGTGATTTTGATTCTTCCCAACCTAACGCGTCTGATCAGCTGACCGTCAGCCTTTCCAGTCGCTGCGCACTGCCTTTGGCAGTCAACGCAGCGCTGGCAGCCGCCACGGCAGCGGCAAGCAACTGAACGGCAAAAACGTCAAACAGCCTACGTGTCGCTTCACAGAACACAGCCTACAGACACCCTGTGCAGCCCGCGCGGTTCTGGCGCGGCTACTACCCCCAGTAGTCGCCCGGCGGCGCCGGCAATTGACCGAGCAACTCGCGCAGACCGCGGCACCATTGCTGGCGAATCTCTTCGAAGTAAGCATCGCCCTCGTGCACCCGAAAGCCTGTCGGCACTTCCAGGCTGTCGGCTCGGTACACCAGCAAGTCCAGGGGCATCCCCACCGAGAGGTTGCTGCGGATGGTCGAGTCGAAGGAAATCAGCGCGCAACGCAACGCCTGCTGCAAGGTCGTCTGGTGGCTGAGGGCGCGATCCAGGATCGGCTTACCGTATTTGCTTTCACCGATCTGGAAGTACGGCGTGTCCTCGGTGGAGGCGATGAAATTGCCCTGCGGATAGAGGTTGTACAGCGCCGGCGCTTCGCCGCGGATCTGCCCGCCGAGCAGAAAGGAGCAGCCCAGGTCTACGCCCTGAGTCAGGGTGGCCGCCCCACCGTCACGAGTCAGCACTTCACGCACGGTATCGCCCACCAGCGTGGCGGCGGCGAACAGGCTCGATACAGAGTGCAAATGCTCGCCCTCCCCGTTCAGACGGTGGCGCAGCAGGCTGATCACCGATTGCGAAGTGGCCAGGTTGCCGGCGCTTTGCAGCACGATCAAACGCTCACCCGGCACACCGAACACATGCAGCTTGCGGAAGGTCGCGATGTGATCGACCCCCGCATTGGTGCGTGAATCAGAAACGAACACCAGCCCTCCGGCCAGGTTCATGGCAACGCAATAGGTCATGCTTCACCTGTAACGAACAGATGCGCCCGCTGCAGCTGCAAAGGCTGCACCGGGCGCTATTGAGTATCCTGCTGGCGCAGTGCTACTGCTGTTGTACGCGCAACAGCGGGGAAACTTCCACATGCGCGTGCATCTGTTCGCTGCCGCCGCCGCGCCGCATGCCGCGCACCGGGCATGCGTCCAGGTAATCCAGACCGACTGCCAGCTTCAAATGCCGCTCGGGTTTGGCCAGGCAGTTGGTCACATCGAAGCTGTACCAGCCGCCGTCCAGCCAGGCTTCGGCCCAGGCGTGGCTGGCCAGGTGGGCGCTGCTGTCGGTGTACAGGTAGCCGGACACATAGCGCGCCGGAATGCCCAGGCTGCGGGTGCAGGCGAGAAACGCGTGGGCGTGATCCTGACACACCCCCTGACGCCCGGCGAAGGCTTCGGCCGCGCTGGTCTCGACCGCCGTAGTGCCCGGCAGGTAGCTGATGTGCGCATTCAAGGCGTGCATCAGTTCAATCAACCCGGTGCGGTCACGACGGTTCTTGCTTTGCTCTTTGGCGAACTCGCGCAGCGCCTGATCCGGCTCGGTCAGACGGGTGACGCGCAGAAACGGCAAGGCCGACTGGCGCTCGTGCTCGGCCTCGCTCAGCTCATCGATCTCGACCTGGCCGCGGGCACCGATGACGATGGACTCATGGGGCTCGTCCAGGGTCAGCACGTGCAGGATATTGCCGTAAGGGTCGAGCTGGGCACGCACCGGGCGCGGCAGGTTGAGCTGCCAGTTGAGCACCCGCTGGCGCTCACTGTCATGGGGGGTCATACGCAGGTACTGGATGCTCGCGCGCACCTGATCTTCGTAGTGGTAGGTGGTGTCGTGGCTGATGGACAGTCTCATGCGACCTCCAGGTAGGAACTGTGAATGGCTTGGCCCAACTGGCGCACCAGCAGGATGAAATCGGTGAGCCAGCCATGCAGGCCCTCACCCAGGACTTCGTTGATGCTGGTGTAGCGCAGGCGCGCCTCCAGCTCCGCCGCCAGGCGCTGAGCCGGGCGACCGTTCTCGCCCGGCAAGCTGGCGAGCATCAGGTTGAGTTCATCCATACAGGCGCGCAACGAACGCGGCACCTCTGGACGCAGCAGTAACAGCTCGGACACTTTGCGCGTGCCCGGCGAGCCCCGGTAAATCTCGGCGAAGGCCTCGAACGAGGACAGCGCGCGCAGCAGTGCGCTCCACTGGTAGTAGCTGCGCGCCGGGCGACCATCGGTTTCGTCGATATCCTCGCCGAGCATTTCGTAGCGCGCATCGAGCAGGCGCAGGGTGTTGTCGGCCCGCTCGATAAAGGTGCCGAGGCGGATGAAGCGGTACGGGTCACCCCGCATGATGGTGCCGAAGGTGGCGCCACGGAACAGGTGCGAACGCTCCTTGACCCACTCGCAGAAGCGGCTGATGCCATAACGCCCCAGCCCCTGCTCGGCGATGCCGCGAATCTCCAGCCAGGTGGCGTTGATGTTCTCCCACATGTCCGCGGTGATGCGCCCGCGCACCGCATGGGCGTTGCTGCGCGCCGCCCCCAGGCAGTTGTAGAGGCTCGCCGGGTTCTGCGCATCCAGGGCGAAGAAATGCAGCATGCGCTCGGCATGCAGCGGGCCGTGACGAGTCAGGTACTCGTCCAGGGTGCCGGTGATCAGCAGCGGCAGGGCCAGTTCTTCCAGGCCATCGCCGCGACCGTCCTGCGGCATCAGCGACAGCGAATAGCTGACCTCGAGCATCCGCGCGAGGTTCTCGGCACGCTCCAGGTAACGCGACATCCAATACAGATCAGAGGCAGTTCTACTGAGCATGATGCGATTCCTTAATCCTCGACGACCCAGGTGTCCTTGGTGCCGCCGCCTTGCGACGAGTTGACCACCAGCGAGCCTTCGCGCAGCGCCACGCGGGTCAGGCCACCGGGCACCAGGCGGGTTTCCTTACCGGACAGGACGAAGGGCCGCAGGTCGATATGCCGCGGCGCTATGCCGTTCTCGACAAAGGTCGGGCAGGTCGACAGACACAGGGTCGGCTGGGCGATATAGGCCTCCGGCTTGGCGATCAGCCGTGCGCGGAAGGCTTCGATTTCCGCCTTGCTCGCCGCCGGCCCGACCAGCATGCCGTAGCCGCCGGAACCCTGGGTTTCCTTGACCACCAGCTCCGACAGGTTAGCCAGCACATGGGACAGCTCTGCGGGCTTGCGACACTGCCAGGTCGGCACATTCTTCAGGATCGGCTCCTCGTCCAGATAGAAGCGGATCATGTCGCCGACGTAGGGGTAGATCGACTTGTCGTCCGCCACGCCGGTGCCGATGGCGTTAGCCAGCACCAGGTTGCCGGAGCGATAGGTCGAGAGCAGCCCCGGCACGCCGAGCATGGAGTCCGGGTTGAAGGCCAGCGGGTCGAGGAAGGCGTCGTCGAGCCGCCGGTAGATCACATCCACCTGTTTGGCGCCGGCGGTGGTGCGCATATAGAGCTTGTCGTCGCGGACGAACAGGTCGGCCCCCTCGACCAGTTCCACCCCCATCTCACGGGCGAGGAAGGCATGCTCGAAATAGGCACTGTTGAAGCGCCCTGGCGTGAGCACCACCACGTTGGGATTATCCAGCGGGCTGGAGGTCTTCAGGGTGTCGAGCAGCAGGTTCGGGTAGTGATCGATGGGCGCGACGCGCTGGGCGGCGAACAGCTCGGGAAACAGGCGCATCATCATCTTGCGGTCCTCGAGCATGTAGCTGACACCGCTCGGCGTGCGCAGGTTGTCTTCCAGTACGTAGTAGCTGCCGTCGCCGTCGCGCACCAGGTCGACGCCGGCGATATGCGCATACAGATCGCGGTGCAGGTCGAGGCCCTGCATCGCCAACTGGTAGCCCTCGTTAGCCAGCACCTGCTCGGCGGGAATGATCCCGGCCTTGATGATGCGCTGGTTATGGTAGAGGTCGGCGAGGAACATATTCAGCGCCTGCACCCGCTGGATGCAGCCGCGCTCGACCATGCGCCACTCGCTGGCCGGAATACTGCGCGGAATGATGTCGAAGGGGATCAGTCGCTCGGTGCCCTGGTCGTCACCGTAGAGGGTGAAGGTGATGCCTGCGCGATGGAACAGCAGGTCGGCCTCTCTGCGGCGCTGGGCCAGCAGCTCAGCCGGGGTGTCCGCCAGCCAGCGGGCGAACTCCCGGTAGTGCGGGCGGCAGTCGCCGTTCGCCTGGTACATCTCGTCATAAAAGGTGCGGTTCATGCCGTACTCCTTGTCACCCGGACGTACTAGAGCACTGCAAAGCCCGAGCCAGCAGACTTATTCCATACAGATCAAAAGGTTACAGGCAGAGCAAAAATTCGACGCACCACTACCGCGCAGCGCAGTACCCGCCTCGGTTCGCCACGCCCCATGGCGCAGCGGCCCGTCTCTGGCTCTAGCTTGGGCAGGCTCGATTTCACCGGGGGGGCGAGCTACGCATAATCGGCAGGACTATGTCTGAGTTAGCGGTTACAGGGCGCGCATTGGAAAAACGCAAACTCGTAGGCTGGGTAGAGTGCAACGAAACCCAGCCAGAACCGTTGCTGGGTTTCGCCGAAAAACGGCTCTACCCAGCCTACATCCTGTCGATGTTATGGCAGCACAGGGCCAGTGAAACCCGCGCTCCTTGTCGGCCGCTCGCCCCAGTCCCTGGAGGCTACGTCGGCGTTAGCGGTTACAGGACGCGGATTGAAAAAACGCAAAAACTGTAGGAGCAAGCTCGCTCCTAGGAGGAGCTGCAGTCCAGCGCCATCGGCAGCCTTTGGCGTGGATGTCGGCAGATCCGACTCAAGCAAACGCCAGTTTCAACCAATGCCGATAAAACCCTTCCGCCACCTGGTTGAGCGCCGCCACCTTAGTGGGCAGGTCGTCGAGCATCTGCCTGCGGGGCTGCTGGCTCGGTTGCGTTTCGTCGAGCAGATGAACCCAGTCGGTCAGCCACAGGCGCACCAACTCTTCGGTCATTTCCGGGTGGCCTTGTAGTGCTAGCACCTTCTCGCCCCAGGCAAACGCCTGGTTGGGACACCAAGGGCTGGATAACAGACGCTGCGCGCCTTCGGGCAGGTCAAAGGTATCGCCATGCCACTGATAAACCGGGAACTCCTCCGGCAGGTGTGCCAGCCAGGGGTTGCCTGCCGCTTGACTCGACTGACAGAGCGGCTGCCAACCAATCTCGCTGTAAGGCATGCGGTGAATTGGGGCGCCCAACGCCTTGGCCAGCAGCTGGCCACCCAGACAGTGACCGATCAGGGGAATATCGCGCCGAATAAAATGCCGCAATGCGGCAATTTCTGCCCCAATCCAGGGCAAGGGATCATTGACGCTCATCGGCCCACCCATGATGGCTACCGCCTTGGGCCGGTCGAGGTCATAGCCCTGCAACTCGCCTAAGTCGGCGCGTAACACGCAGAAGTCGAGCTGCTGCGCATCCAGCACACGGGCCAGATGACCGGCAGGACAAAAATCAGCATGGGTGAGAATCAGGATATCGGTCATGACTGAACTACCTCTTTTTCTCAGTCTGACGCAAACGCCGTGCCGTGGTCGAGTAAAGGAAACGTCTGATTTGGCGGGGTATTTGGCAACACCGACCAACCTCGCGGTCAGCCGGTGCGTTCTGGCCGAGGCTGCGCCTTAGAACCTGCTCACGATCCGCTCCGGGCTTCGCGCGTGATGCTGCAAAAATTGGATCGTGAACAGGTTCTTAGACTCGCAGCCCCTCGATCTCCTGAGTCACGCCCCAGCCATCGAGCACACCTCCGAGCGGTGCGACCACTAATTCCAAATCCTGCTCGAAGTCGCCAATGCCGTCGTAGGTGGCATACATCACTTTGCTGATCAGTAGGTGCCAGGCCCCGTCTTCGCGCGCGGTTACCTGGGCGTTTAACGACTCACTGCGAAAGTTTTTAGCCGCCATCCGGGCCCGCTCCTCGTCCGGGAAAATGGCGTAGAACTCGATAGGATGAATACGGGCGAAATCAAAGCCGCCCTCTTTCATGCGACGCAGAACAGTACTGCTGACATCATTGTGCAAGGACGTGTTCATGAAGCGACCCCCTCTCAAGCGATGGATGGATAGACCGCTTTCCCATTGCTGCTGCCAACCCAACGGCGCTGGCGTCGCGACACGCTCGTCAACCGTGTCGCCCGAGGATCAAGCGTGTGGCTGCTTGATATGGCATAAGCCAGACCTACGACAGAAGTCTGGTCGACGGCGGGCACTCAGAGCGAGTGACCAGAGCCGTCTCCTTCAGGGTAGTGCTCCCGGGTAAGGTCTGCTGGCCCGCGAGACAACTTATGGCAAGAGCGGCGACCGGCGGCGCCCAGCTCTGCCGCCAGACTGGCGAGCGCGGCATGGTTGATCTCCAGCAAGCCGACCTTCCAACCCCGCGCATGGAACAAGCGCGTGGTCGCGGCGCCGATGCCGGAAGCGGCACCGCTAATCAGAATATTGTCCATCTCAGCGCCCCGGCTGCTGGAGAAAATCCGCCACCCGGATCAAGGCCAGATCGGCCACATCGAGCAGGCCGGCATGAGCCTGGAAGACATGCCACAACCCCGCATAGCGCTCCAGTTTGACCGTCACCCCGGCGGCATCGGCTTGCTCGGCGAAGCGCAGGCTGTCGTTCAACAGCAACTCATCCTCGCCCACCTGAATCAGCAAAGGCGGCAACCCCGTCAGGTCGGCGTACACCGGCGACAGACCCGGATCGCGGCGATCCATGCCCGCCGGGCAATACAAGCCGACCGCCTGCTGAATCCAGGCCGGGTGAAGCAAGGGATCGCCGGCTGGCGGCTTATGCAGTTGGCTGCAGCTGGCATCCGTCCAGGGCGAGAAGCACACCAGCGCGGCCGGCAGCGGTAGCCCCAGCTGTTTTAAACGCAGCGCGGTGATCAGGCTCAGATTGCCGCCAGCCGAGTCGCCGCCGATCACGATCTGCGCAGCCGTATAGCCCTGCCCGAGCAACTCGCGATAAGCCGCCAGCGCATCCTCCAGCGCCGCCGGATAGGGGTGCTCGGGCGCCAAGCGGTAATCCAGCGCACACACCGCCATGGCGCAGCGTTTGGCCAAGTTGCCGGTGATGCTGCGATGGGTCGCCGGTGAGCCGATCAGGTAGGCGCCGCCATGCAGGTACAGCAGCACACGGCCACTGTCCTGCGCCGGACGATGCCACTCGCAGGCTCTGCCCGCCAAGGTGCCGCTGGAGCGTTCAACGTCACGTGGCGCCACGGAAGTAGCGGTGAGGCCACGGATAATCGCGCGCTGCCCGGCAATCGGCATCGGTGGGCGTACCAGGCCACGGAACAACAGGCGCAAGCTGCTGCGCAATACGCCAGCCAGCAGGCGTTGGCTCAGGCGCGGGCGGTCTGGCAGTTCAACGCGTGCAGTCATAGTGCTTCAGCTCCGGCGTGCGCGCGTGTTGGCGATAGGTGAAGGTGAAGCCCGGCCAGTTATTGGTGTTCTTGCCGGCCGCGGTCTTGTACCAACTGGTGCAGCCTTGCTCCCAGATCGAGTGCTGAATCACCTTCTGCAGACGCTGGTTAAACGCCTGCTGCACCGCCGGTTTCACATCCAGATAGCGCAAGCCCTGCGCAGCGAGTTGCTGGATGCAACCCAGCACATAAGGGAACTGGCTCTCGAGCATATAAATGATGGAGTTGTGCCCCAGGTTGGTGTTCGGCCCATACAGAATGAACAGATTGGGGAAGCCGCTGACGCTGATCCCCAGATAGGCCTCGGCGCCCTCCTGCCAGGCCTGATTCAACTCACGCCCGCCGAGCCCCTTGATCCGCATCGGCGCGAGAAAATCCGTGGCAGCAAAACCGGTGCCGTAGATGATCGCATCCACCTCGCGCTCGCGGCCGTCCGCCGTCACCACGCCCCGCTCCGTCACCGCGCTGATGCCGTCGTTGACGATCTCTACATTCGGCCGGGCCAACGCCGGGTAATAGTCGTTGGAGATGAGGATGCGCTTGCAGCCCATCGGGTAATCCGGGGTCAGTCGGCGGCGCAAGCCTGAGTCTTGGATGCCGCGCGTCAGGTGCAGGCGGAAGGCCAGTTTCATCAGCCGCATCAGCGGCGGAAAGGTGGAAAAACCCAACACCCGCGACTCGTGCTGGAGGTACTTGAGCATCCGGTCGAGCTTCTGCAACCCAGGCAAGCGGC
Organism: Pseudomonas sp. 2FE; assembly: GCF_005503735.1. Lineage (NCBI taxonomy): Bacteria > Pseudomonadati > Pseudomonadota > Gammaproteobacteria > Pseudomonadales > Pseudomonadaceae > Pseudomonas > Pseudomonas sp. 2FE. The sequence goes on from NZ_SCMO01000005.1 coordinate 77,372, forward strand.
GCATCACGGCCAACTCCCAGGGGCGGTAAGGACGATCCGGTTTAGCGATCACATAGGCCGCCGAGCGCTGGAACAGGTGCAACTGCGCCACCTGCGGCGCAATTTCCGGGATGAACTGGATGGCACTGGCCCCCGTGCCGATCACCGCCACCCGTTTACCGCTCAGGTCGTAGGCGTGGTTCCAGCGCGCCGAGTGGAAGGCCTCGCCCTGAAACCTCTGCAACCCCGGAATTCGCGGGTAAGCCGGGCGATTCAGCTGGCCACAGGCGCTGACCAAGGCCTGCGCAGTGAACAGCTCGCCCGCCACGCTGGTGACCCGCCAGAGCCCTGCCGACTCATCGAACTCGGCGCCGGCCACTTCCGTGTTGAAGCGGATCTGCCGACGCAGGCCGTACTTGTCCGCGCAGTGCTTGAGGTAAGCGAAAATCTCCGCCTGCGGGGCGAACTTGCGCGACCAGTCGGTTTTCGGCTCGAAGGAAAACGAATACAGGTGCGAAGGCACATCGCAGGCGGCGCCTGGGTAATGGTTATCGCGCCAGGTGCCACCGACTTCGGCGGCCTTCTCCAGCAACAGGAAGTCGCCGATGCCGGCCTTCTGCAACTGGATGGCCAAACCCATGCCGCCGAAACCGGAGCCGATAATCAGCACGCGCAAAGGCGCGGCCGATGGGGATGCTTTATTCATTGTTTGATCCCTGATGGTTCTCTGCGCTGACAGTGCAACCTGTGCAGCACCGCAGGCAATGCGGATCAGTAGATGCTAATGCGCCACTCGCCGGACCGTTATGGCATAGTCGGCCAATAATTGTGCGATTCGGACAAAGATGTCGGACAAGATGTCGAACAACCCGCAAACCACCTGGCCGCCCCGCCGCAGTGCCATCAGCGTGCAACTGCTGACCCAGTTCGGTCTCGACCAGGGGCTTGCGCTTGAGCGCTGCCTGGCAGGCACCGGCCTGGATCTGGCGTTATTGGCTGATCCGGGCGCGGAGATCGATGCCGAACAGGAGCTGAGCCTGATCCGCAACCTGGTGGTTGCCCTCGGCCACCTGCCCGGTATCGGCCTCAAGGCCGGCCTGCGCTACCACCTCAACACCTATGGCATCTGGGGCTTCGCCCTGCTCAGCAGCCCGACCTTTCGCAGCGCCGCGCAACTGGGCCTGCGCTACCTGGATCTGACCTACGCCTTCCACGGCATGCGCCTGGAAGAAATCGGCGATGAAGCGCATCTGCTGCTCGACGAACGCAAGGTGCCCGATGACCTGCGCAGCTTCATCCTCGAACGTGACGCCGCCGGGATGATGAGCATCCAGCGCGATCTGACCAACATCCGCCTGCCGCTCAAACGCGCCAGCTTCCGCATCCCCGCCCCCAGCGACTTGACGCCCTATCAAGAGTTGTTCGGCCTGACGCCAAGCTTCGACGCCACGGACAACCGCATCGTCTTCGCCCGCGACCTGCTCGACCGCCCCCTGCCCGGCGCCAACCCACAGGTAGCCCTGCATTGCGAACAACAATGCAATGCCTTATTGGCCAAACGCCGAGTACGGGCCGGCCTGAGTGGGCGCATCCGCAATCGCCTGCTGGCCCAACCCGGGCAACTGCCGGCTATGGAGCAACTGGCCAGCGAACTGCACATGACCTCCCGCACCCTGCGCCGCCGCCTGGAGGAGGAAGGCAGCAGCTTCCGCCACTTGCAGGAAGAAGTGCGCCAGGCCCTGGCCGAAGAACTACTGGCCACCGGCGGCCTGACCCTGGAAGAAATCGCCGAGCGCCTGGGTTATGGCGAAGTCTCCAACTTTATCCACGCCTTCAAACGCTGGAAGGGCGTGACGCCCAGGCAGTACCGGACGCAGCAACAGCTGTAGCCTTGTGGGCGGGTTTTACCCGCCCTACCAACTTTCACCCTTATCGACCAACCACTAAAAAGGGACCTCACGGCCCCTTTTTAGTGCTCAAGCAGCTGCCATCAATGGCTACCCGGCTTGCCGTCCACGACCCCTGCGGTGTTATCCAGCAAGCTCTTGGTCGCCGTTTGCAGGAAGGCTTCGAGGTTTTTCTTCAACGCGGGATCGATATCGCCCGGCACGCGTTCGGCTTTGGAGTTGGCCCCTAGCTGGTAATCGTACAGGCGCGGCTCGAAGCCCTTGGGCTGGATCAGGATGCGGTTGGGCGTGACGATGGCGACGGTCTGTTCGCCGCCAGAAGGTTTGATCACGCCAATACCCTGATCGCCTTTCGGCAGGTTGAGCAGGTCGCGGCCCCAGCACTGGTGGCGTACTTCGCCACCGAGGCGGCCCATGATGGTCGGCACTATGTCGATCTGGGTGCCGACGGTGTCGCGGCTGGCGCCGAATTTCTCCTGAATGCCCGGGGCGATCAGCAGCAAGGGCACGTTGAAGCGGTACAGGTCCATCTCCGTCAGTTGTTCGTTGCTGGCAAAACCGTGGTCACCGACGATGACGAACAGGGTGTCCTTGAAGTACGGCGCTTTGCGCGCCTTCTCGAAGAACTGACCCAGGGCCCAGTCGGAATAACGCATGGCGGTCAGGTGCTCATCCAGTGAGCCGTGACCGCTAACGCGCTCTACCGGCAGGTCTTTCGGCAAGGCGTACGGCGTGTGGTTGGACAAGGTTTGCAGCAAGGCATAGAAGGGTTTTTCGCCAAAGTTCTGCTCCAACTCTGCCGCGCCGCGGTCGAACATGTCCTGGTCGGACACGCCCCAGGTCGGGTCCATGAACACCGGGGCGACAAAGTCTTCGCGACCGATGAAGTCGGTCATGCCTTGGTTGCTGAAGAACCCCGACTGGTTGTCCCACTGGAAATTGCCGTTGTAGACATACAGGTTGTCGTAATCGCGGCCGCTGAGCAGTTGCGGCAAGCCGGAGAACTTGTGGCCGCCTTCCGGCATGCGCATCAGGTACTCGAAGCTGGGCAGGTTGGGGAAGCAGGCCATGGTGGCGAACATGCCCTGGTGGGTATGGGTGCCATTGGAGAAGAAGCGCTCGAACAGCAGGCCTTCCTTGGCCAGTTTGTCGAAGTTCGGGGTGATGTTGTCCGGGCTGCCCAAGGCGCCGACGTAGTGGCCGGCGAAGCTCTCCATCAGGATCACCACCACATTGCGGATCGGCAGGGTGCCATCGGCCGGCGGCGTGAAGTCGCGGCGGATGGCGGCCTGGCCGGCATCCACCAGCTTGTCGTTCGGCGTCAGTAGCATTGCACGGACCGCCTGCAGGGCTTCGGCATCCGCCATGGTCGACTTCCAGGCATTCTCCCGGTGCGACGAAAAGCTGGCCTGGGCCGCCGACACCAGGGTCAGGGTGCCGTTCAGGCCCAGCTGATTGGCGAACATCGAGTCGGTGGTGAAGGCATCGCCCCAGCGCAGCGGTGGCCCCTGACGTACGGTGCCGCGCGCCGCCAGAACGGCCAGTGCCAGACACAGCACAAACGCCATACCACGCCAGTGCCAAGGCGCCGAATGGCGGGCGGCAGAGGACGGCCGCGCCGCCGAGGCTGGCGGCCGGCTGAGGGAGTCGAGGCCCTTGAACAGATTGGCCAGCAGCCAGGTCGCCAGCGCCCAGCCCAGCAGGTAGCGGCCAACCGGGAAGCCGTGCCAGAGCATGCTGAGCACCGTCTGCGGGTCTTCCTGGAAGTACTGGAACACCAGGCTGTTCAGGCGCTGGTGAAACTGGCGGTAGAAATCCAGTTCGGTCAGCCCGAGAAACAGGGTGAGGCTGGCGAACGCCGTCAGCCAGAGGCAATGCAGGCCACGAGCCGCCATGGCACGAACGCTGAACAACGCCAGCAGCAACGGCACGCAGGCAAACACCACCACCCGCAAGTCGAAACGCACGCCGTTGAAAAAAGCTTCGGCAAAAGTCGCGGCGGGAGTGACACCGATCAACTCTCGGTTGTAGACCAGCAGGGCCACACGCAGCAGCGAGTACATCAGCAGCAAGACCAAGGCGCTCAAGAGCGTGAACGCGAGGTGACTCTTCACCGTGGGGCGGAATAAGCGCGATGAGGAATGCTGGTTACTCAGGGCGTCCGTGTTAGCCATGTTGTTTAGGATCCGTTCGGTAGACGTTTGATTTCGAGAATGCGGTTACGCCCTTGTTCGGCCAACAAATAGCGGCCAGGTTCCAGGGCGATGATGGTCTGAATCGAGCGCAAGTGCTGGAGAATGACTTGCAACTGTCCCGCCGGGTCGAGCAACAGCACCCGAGCCATATGGGTGGCGTCTTCGGTGATCCACAGACCGTCGGCGCTGCACAGCAGAAAGCCCGGCTCGTTGAGGTTGGCCTGCACCAGCTTGTCCTCGCCGGTGGCCTGCCACTGCTTGATCCAGCCTTTCTTCTTCTCGGTGAAGAACAGCCGACCATCGGCGCAGGCGGTGATGGCTTCGCCTTCATCCAAGCCGTCGCGCAGGGTCACGACCTCGCCGTTTGACGGGTCGTAACGCAGCAGGCGGCCGAGTTTCTTGTCCTCGATGGCATAGAGGTAGTGTCCGTCGCTGGCGACGCCTTCGACGTTATCGGCACTGAACAGCGGCTCGGCCTGGTTGCCCTGCAACAGCAGCACGGGCAAGCGCCCGCCTTCCTGGCTGACCGCCACGCCATCGCGATACAGGGCCAGGCCATCGGGTTTCGACAGGCCGCTCAACACTGCCTTGAGGCTGCCGTCGGTGCTGCGTCGGAGGATAGTGCCCTTGCCGTCGGCAAACTCCTGGCTGATGAACAGCGCGCCCTGCGCATCACGCACCAGCGCGCTGACCCGCTCGATGCCATCGTGAAAGACTCGGTAGTCCCAGCCAGGAGCGGCCAGCACCGGGCACAAATGCCGCCACGCCGGATAAGCCAGAGCAGGAACCAGCGCGGTGACGACAAAGAGCATCAGCCAACGCCGGAACTTAGGACGCAGTTGCATCGACATAACCCCAATCAGCAGCAGACGACTCGAAAAAAGCCGCGAGAGTCTCCTAAATGGGATGTGAAAATTCTGTCGAAAGGCCCTGGTCCAGCGTTCTGACCTGTAAATACAGGTTCCAACCAGGCACAAAAAAGGGCCCGAAGGCCCTTTTCCTGACGCAGTTTTGATTCAGTCGTTACTCGGCTTGTTCACCGCTTGCAGCACGTACTGCGGCAGGGCGAATGCGCCCAAATGAACTTCCGGGTTGTAATAACGAGTCACGATACCGCTGCCGGCGAAGCGCTGGCGCAGGGTGTCCAGCGGCAGCTTGCGCAGCTCGGCGTTGGTCGCGCCCCAGGCGAAGGTCATCGCGCCGCCGATATAGGTCGGCACTGCCGCCATGTAAAAGTGCCAGTCGGCGAACAGGCCATCCATGCGGCTGGCGGTGGTCTGTACCTCACTGAGCTGCATAAAGGGCGTACCGTTCTGGGTGACCAGGATGCCGCCCTCGTTCAGGCAGCGGCGGCAGGCCTGGTAGAAGTTCTCGGAGAACAGCACTTCACCCGGGCCGATCGGGTCGGTGGAGTCGGAGATGATGACATCGAACTTCTCCTCGGTGGTCGCGACGAACCGCATGCCGTCGTCGATCACCAGCTTCAGCCGTGGGTCGTCATAGGCGCCCTGGGAGTGGTTCGGCAGAAACTCTTTGCACATCTCGACCACGGTGCCGTCGATCTCGACCATGGTGATGTGCTCGACGCCGCGGTGCTTGCTCACTTCCCGCAGCATGCCGCCGTCGCCACCGCCGATGATCAGCACCCGCTTGGCCGCGCCGTGGGCGAGGATCGGCACGTGGGTGAGCATCTCGTGGTAGATGAATTCGTCGGCTTCGGTGGTCTGGATCACGCCGTCCAGCGCCATCACCCGGCCCATGCGCGGGTTCTCGAAAATCACCAGATGCTGGTGTTCGGTGCGCACTTCGTGCAACAGCTTGTCCATGCGAAACCGCTGGCCATAGCCTTCGTAGAGGGTTTCTTGATAATCGCTCATGGGTCTATCTCCTCTGTCCTGCCGTCAACTAAGGGCTATCGCCCCATGAAAGGCGCGCATTCTACGTGGGCAGCCCTGACAGGTCGAACCTTGGATCGGCTGCAACGGGCCAGAAGGCGCCGCGAAAAGCGGCCAAAGCGGATTCGAAAGCAAGTTTCGGGAAGACAATCCAGGGCGCTGAACGCTATCGTCAACCCATGAACGACGCCCCTGAACTGCCCGCCACCCTAGTCCGTCTCCCCTATCTGCCGCCCTGGAACTGGCAGCAGTTCCAGCAGTACTTCGCCCTGCGCTGCCTGCCCGAGGTGGAACGCCTGACGCCGCACGGCTACCAGCGCAACTTCCAACTGGGTACGACCAGCGGTTGGTTCAGGCTGCGCCCGCTGGCCGAAGAGGCGGCTCTGGAGCTCAGCCTGAGCCCTTCCGCCAGCAGCCTGACCCAGCCGCTGGTGACACGGGTGCGGCGGATGTTCGACCTGGATGCCGACACCGCGCCGATTGCCGCGCATCTGCGCAGCGACCCGCTGTTGGCGCCCTTGGTCGAGCGCTACCCAGGCCTGCGCCTACCCACGGCCTTCGATCCGTTCGAACAGGCGGTGCGCGCCATCGTCGGTCAGCAAGTCACAGTCAAGGCCGCGGTGACCATCACCGGACGGCTAGTGACGCGGCTGGGCGAAACGCTGGCGGACGCGCCGGCAGATAGCCCGCAACGGCTGTTCCCGACTGCCGAAGCCATCGCCGCTAGCGTGCTGGACGGCATCGGCATGCCCGGCAAGCGCGTGGAAACCCTGCAACGCTTCGCCCGCGCCGTACACGAGGGCAGCCTTGCCCTGCATGCCGATGACGGCGTGGAAGCACTGGTCGGGCGCCTCTGCGCACTGCCGGGCATCGGCCCCTGGACCGCTGAATATATCGCCCTGCGCGCGTTCGGCGTGGCGGATGCCTTCCCGGTTGCCGACTTGGGCCTGCTGAAAGCACGGATCTGGGGCGACGGTGGCATCAGCGCCCGCACACTCGCGGCCCGGGCCGAAGCCTGGCGCCCCTGGCGCGCCTACGCCGCCATGTATCTCTGGCAAAGCTACGCAGAGGATTGAAGCCATGTATTACCGCTACCACGACAGCCCACTCGGTCCCCTGCTGCTCGCCGCTGATGACCAGGGCCTGCGCCTGCTGCATATGGATGCGGCGCAACCCTGGGAACTGGCGCAGGACTGGCGAACCGCCACACAGCAACTGGATGACGCCTGCCGGCAACTCGACCAGTACTTCGCCGGCCAGCGCCAACAGTTCCAACTGCGCCTGGCGCCGGCCGGTACGCCGTTCCAGCGTGAGGTCTGGCAGGCCTTGCTGGAAATCCCTTTCGGCCGCACCTGTAGTTATGCCGATTTGGCCCAGCGGATTGCTCGGCCGCAAGCCGTGCGCGCCGTCGGCACCGCCAATGGTGCCAACCCGATCGCGGTGGTCATCCCTTGCCATCGCGTGATCGGCAGCAACGGCACCCTCACCGGTTACGCCGGCGGTTTGGAGCGCAAGCAACTGCTGCTACAGCTGGAAGGCGCGTGGTTGCTCTAGGCTCTGTTGACGTAAGCGAGCAATGTAGGGTGGGTTAGCCGCAACGCGGCGTAACCCACCATCGGCACCCAAGGTGTCGCCAATCGCCGGCCTACCGGGCCGGTTGGTGGATTATGGCCGGTGGCCTAATCCACCCTACGTCGAGATGCTTTAGAAGCTGTTGAGGTCGATCGGCGCAAAACTGGCCACAGTCGGATGCCCCGGCAATTCACCCCCCTCGCGGGCCAGGCCACAGGTCGGCATACCGGCCTGCTGCGCGGCGTCCAGCTCTTGCACTATGTCCGAGAGGAAGAGGATTTCATCCGCCGGGCGACCGATGCGCTCGGCGATGCGGGCGTAGGACGCGGCCTCGCGCTTGGGCCCGGAGGTGGTGTCGAAGTAGCCGGAGAACAGTGGCGACAGGTCACCGGCGACCGAACAGCCAAAAATCAGCTGCTGCGCCTGGATCGAGCCGGAGGAATAGACGTACAACTCATAGCCCTCCGCCTTCCAACGTTTCAGCGCTTCCACCGCATCCGGGTAGACGTGCCCCTTGAGCTGGCCCGCCTGATAGCCCTCGGCCCAGATCATGCCTTGCAGCGCCTTGAGCGGCGTGGCCTTGCGGTCTTCGGCGATCCAGCCCAGCAGTATCTCGATCAGCCGCGGCAAATCCGCCTGCGCTTCGCCACTCTCGGCCCGCACAGCCGCCAGTTGCGCCGCCACGTCCGGTTGCTCGGCATTCTTCCGGACAAAATCCGGCAGATGGCGCGCGGCATAGGGAAACAACACCTCGAAAACAAAACTCACCGCGCTGGTGGTGCCTTCGATGTCGGTGAGTATGGCTTTGATCGACATGATTAACTCCAGAAATTGCTGCTTAGGCGTCAGTCTTCCAAGCGCGGGAAGTGGCTGGCGATGTCTTCGCCCGTGAACTGCGCGACCCAGCCCTCAGGATTATTGAACAGCCGGATCGCCACGAAATGCGGATGTTCACCCATATCGAACCAGTGCCGGGTGCCGGCGGGCACCGAAATCAGGTCGTTCTTCTCGCAGAGCACGGCGTAGACGTAATCCTCGATGTGCAGGGTGAACAAGCCGCGACCGGCGACGAAGAAGCGCACTTCGTCTTCCGCATGGCGGTGTTCAGCGAGGAACTTGGCGCGTAGTTCGGCCTTCTGCGGGTGATCGCGGGTCAAGCTGACCACATCGACGGTGACATAGCCGCGCTCGCTCATCAGTTGCTCGATCTGCGGGCGATAGGCAGCGATCACTTCATCCTGCCCCGCGCCGGCGGCTATCGGTGCGGCGGCTTGCCAGCGTTCGAAACGTACGCCGACCGCCGCCAGGGTCGAGGCGATGTCTTCCAGATGGGTCAACACCTTGTTCGGCAGATCGGGGGAGGATTCGTGGTAGACGGTCAGGCTGCTCATTTTTTTATACTCGATGCTGGATGCTCAACACTTTCAATTCACATTCGAAGAGAAACTCGAAAGCCTCTATCTGGCGCAACGCGTCGCTCATGCTCGGCCCCCAAGTATAAAGACCGTGGCCACGGATCAGGTAACCGACGCAGTCCGGGTTGGCCTCCAGCCAGGGCTGCACCTTGCCGGCCAAACGGGCGATGTTCTGGTCGTTGTCGAAGATCGGCACCACGACTTTCGATTCATGGGTCGAGACACCGGAAAAAGCCTTCTGCAGCTCGTAATCTTCGAAGACCAGATGATCGCCTGCGGTCAGCCGCGACAGCACGGTGGCGTTGACCGAGTGAGTGTGCAGCACCGCGCCGATCTCCGCCTTCCAGGCATACAACTGCGTGTGCAGCAAGGTTTCCGCCGAGGGCTTCTTACCCGCTTCCAGGCTGTTGCCGGCCAGATCGGTGGCCAGCAGGTCATCCATGCCGAGCCGGCCCTTGTGCTTACCGGACACGGTCAGCAGCGCTTCGTGAACCGACAAGCGCGCCGAATAGTTGCTGCTGGTGGCCGGCGACCAGCCACGGCCGTAGAGAAAGCGTCCGGCTTCGATGATTTCCTGGGCCAGTTGTTCGCGATTGGCAGTCATGCCCCCTCCTCTTTCAGACCAGTGTCTTTTAACTGGCTGGCAATGATAACGGCGGCGGCCAAGGCCGCCAGGCTGGCGATGGCAAAGGTCCAGGCCGGGCCCAGGGTATTCCAGCTGTAGCCGGCGTACAGCGCCCCCAGTGCACCACCGATGCCGGAGACGCTGGCATACATTGCCTGGCCCTGGCCCTGCTGCTGGGCGCCGAAGCTGCGTTGCACGAAATGGATGGCGGCGGCGTGGAAGCTGCCGAAAGTCGCCGCGTGCATCAGCTGCGCGACCAGCAGCACCGGCAGGTGCTCGGCCAGATTGCCCAGCAGCAGCCAACGCACCACCGTAATCAGGAAGCTGGCCAGCAGCACCTGGCGCAACGAAAAGCGCTGGAGTATCCGCGCCATGCCGAGAAACAGCACGATCTCCGCCACCACACCGAGCGCCCAGAGCTGACCGATCAGACCTCGACTGTAGCCGAGCGCTTCCAGATGCAGGGTCAGAAAGGTGTAGTAAGGGCCATTGCTCAGCTGCATCAACGCCACAGCCAGGTAAAACGCCAGCACCCCAGGCCGGCGCAGCTGGGCGATAAAACCGCCCTCGCCCAGCCGGTTGGCCCGCGCCTGCGGCTGGGCGTTGGGCACCCAGCAACTGCTGATGACGATGCCGGCCATGATCAGCACCAGGGCCCAGGGGTAGACGTCCAGACTGAGCAGCTCGAACAGCTTGCCCAGCCCGACCACCGTGAGAATGAAGCCGATGCTGCCCCACAGGCGGATCTGGCTGTAACGCGCGGCCTGCTCTTTCAGATGAGCCAGGGTGATCACTTCGAACTGCGGCAACACCGCATGCCAGAAGAACGCATGCAGCGCCATGATCAGCGCCAGCCAGGCATAGCTGGTGCCGATGAAGATCAGGCAGAAGCAGAACAGGGTACAGAGCGCACCAAAGCGCACGATAGCCAACCGCCGTCCCGTGTGGTCACCGAGCCAGCCCCAGAGATTCGGCGCCACGCAGCGCATCAGCATGGGGATCGCCACCAACTCGCCGATGCGGGCCGCAGAGAACCCCAGGTGATCGAAATACAGCGCCAGAAACGGCGCCGTGGCGCCGAGCAACGCGAAGTAGAACAGGTAGAAACCGGATAGGCGCCAGTAGGGAATATCGCTCATAGGCACAACGTGGGCTTGTCGCTCACAGCTGCCCAAGCACCGGTGTAGCCACCCGCACTTCGGCGTTCTGCCCACGCTGACGCAGCAGGTGATCGAGCAGCACTATGGCCATCATCGCCTCGGCGATCGGCGTGGCACGAATGCCGACGCACGGGTCGTGACGCCCCTTGGTGATCACCTCGACCGGATTGCCGTCGACATCGATCGAACGACCCGGCGTGGTGATGCTGGAGGTCGGCTTCAGCGCCAGGTGGGCGACTATCGGCTGACCGGAGGAAATCCCGCCGAGAATGCCGCCGGCGTTATTGCTGAGGAAACCTTGCGGGGTCAGCTCATCCCGATGCTCGGTGCCGCGCTGGGCGACGCTGGCGAAGCCGGCGCCGATCTCCACGCCTTTCACCGCATTGATGCTCATCAGCGCGTGGGCCAGCTCGGCGTCTAAACGGTCGAAAATGGGCTCGCCCAGGCCGGGCATCACGCCTTCGGCGATAACTGTGATCTTCGCGCCGACCGAATCCTGGTCGCGGCGCAGCTGGTCCATATAGGCTTCCAGCTCCGGCACCTTGTCCGCGTCGGGGCTGAAGAAGGCGTTTTCTTCGACCGAGTCCCAGCTCTTGAACGGGATCTCGATCGGGCCGAGCTGGCTCATGTAACCGCGCACGCTGATGCCCAGAGTCGCCAGGTATTTCTTGGCGATGGCACCCGCCGCCACGCGCATGGCGGTTTCACGGGCCGAACTGCGGCCACCGCCGCGGTAATCGCGGATGCCGTATTTATGCTGGTAGCTGTAGTCGGCGTGGGCCGGACGGAACAGATCCTTGATCGCCGAGTAGTCCTTGGACTTCTGGTCGGTGTTGCGGATCAGCAGGCCAATCGGGCAGCCCGTGGTCTTGCCTTCGAACACCCCGGAGAGAATCTCGACCTCGTCGGCTTCCTGGCGCTGCGTGGTGTGGCGGCTGGTGCCCGGCTTGCGCCGATCGAGGTCGCGCTGCAAATCGGCCAGCGACAGCTCCAGCCCCGGCGGGCAGCCGTCGACGATGGCGACCAGGGCCGGGCCATGGCTCTCGCCAGCGGTGGTGACAGTGAACAGCTTGCCGTAGGTATTGCCGGACATGCAGGACGCTCCGCGAAAATCAGCCACAAACAAAGGCCGAGGAGTATACCCGCCGTGCCCAAGCAGTTCATCCTCGAACCTTATCCCCTGCGGCACGTCCAACCCCTGACTGTCCCTTGAAGTAGCTGCCCCATGCTGCGAGTGCTCGCCTTGATCCTCCCTCTGCTGACCGGCCTGGCCCAGGCTACGCCCTACACCCTGTTGCAACGCCCGATCAGCCTGGACACCGGCAGCGGCGAGTTGCACGGCACTCTGCTGCTGCCGAAAACCGCTGTCGCGGTGCCGGTCGCCCTGCTGATCGCCGGTTCCGGCCCGACCGACCGCAACGGCAACAACCCCAGCGGCGGGCATAACGACAACCTCAAGCGCCTGGCCCAAGCGCTGGCCAAACACGGGATTGCCAGCGTGCGCTACGACAAGCGTGGGGTGGCCGCCAGTCAGGCGGCCACCCCGGATGAGCGCGACCTCAGCGTCGAGCAGTACGCTGCCGATGCCGCAGCCTGGGGACAGCAGCTCAAGGCCGACCCGCGCTTCGGCCAATTGATCCTGATCGGCCACAGCGAGGGCGCGCTGATCGCCAGCCTCGCCGCCGCAACCGCAGGCGCCGATGCGCTGATTGCCATCGCCGGCAGCTCGCGCCCGATCGACCAGGTGCTGCGAGAACAACTGCGCTTGCGCCTGCCGCCGCCACTGCTGGCCAGGAGCGAACAGCTGATCGACAGCCTGAAAGCCGGGCAACCGGTGCCAGAGGTGCCCGCCGAGCTGCAGGTTCTGTTCCGCCCCAGTGTGCAGCCCTACCTGATCTCGCTGTTTCGCCAAGAGCCGGCCGCGGCCTTCGCCAAACTGCGGATACCGACCCTGATCATCCAGGGCAGCCACGACATTCAGGTCGGCATCAGAGATGCTCAGGCGCTTAAAACGGCCAAGCCGGATGCCCAACTGGTGCTGATCGAGGGCATGAACCATGTGCTGCGCATAGTCCCGAATGATGCCAAGCAGCAACTGGCGTCCTATAACAACCCGCAATTACCGCTGGCACGAGAGCTGACCGAGCAGATCATCGGCTTTATCCTGCGCAATAGCACAGTGCCAGCCTCCAGCGCCGCAAGCACTGGCCGATAGGTCTTAGGCCTGCACCTGTCTGGTGGCGTTCTGTGTGTTTCAGGCCGGCTTATTGATCTGGATGGCCACGCGCTAGCGGACGGCCTACGGCTTAGCCGTTAAGCCGCGAACGAAATAGCGCCTGATGCTGACGGCACTGCTCGGCAGCCAGGAGAAACACGCCATGGCCGCCGCGCTCGAACTCCAGCCAGGTGAAGTCCACCTCCGGATACAACGCCTCGACATGCACCTGGCTGTTGCCGACCTCGACAATCAGCACGCCCTTCTCGGTCAAATGCTCGGCCGCCTCAGCCAGCATGCGGCGCACCAGATCCAACCCATCATTCCCGCAAGCCAGGCCCAGGGCCGGCTCGTGATGATATTCCGCCGGCATCTCGGCGAAATCTTCGGCGTCGACATAGGGCGGATTCGACACGATCAAGTCGAAACGCTGCCCCGGTAGACCGGCAAAACCATCGCCTTGCACGGTGTAGACGCGCTCTTCCAGGTCATGCCGTTCGATATTCTGGTTCGCCACTTCCAGGGCCTCGAACGAGAGATCGGCGAGCACCACTTCGGCCTGGGGGAATTCATAGGCACAGGCGATGCCGATGCAACCGGAGCCGGTGCACAGGTCGAGAATCCGCACGGGCTCCTGTGGCAGCCAGGGCTCGAAGTGCCGCTCGATCAACTCGGCAATCGGCGAACGGGGGATCAACACACGCTCATCGACCACGAAGGGCATCCCGCAGAACCAGGCCTCACCGAGCAAATAAGCCGTCGGCACGCGTTCCTCGATGCGCTGTTTGAGTAGCGTCTGCAGATACTCGCGCTCATCGTCCTCCAAACGACAATCGAGGTAACTGTCGGCAATGTCCCAGGGCAGATGCACGGCGCCGAGCACCAACTGGCGCGCCTCATCCCAGGCATTATCGGTGCCGTGGCCGAAAAACAACGCTTCGGCATGGAAGCGGCTGACGGCCCAGCGGATATGGTCGCGCAGGGTGCGCAATTGGGAGGTCGAAGCAGTCACGGCGGCATCTCCAGAGTGAAGGCGAGCATTTTAGCCGAAGCCGCGCGCGCCTCCGTTGATTTCTTCCGGCGGCTCTGCGCCCGCGTCTGCAGCCGGACACAGGACGACAAAGAGTCTGCAAAAAGGTTCACAGCCAACACCGCGGAGGCGACAATGGTGACAATCTGCGTCTGTCAGGAGCCATGTCATGTCCCAACCACAAACCTTACTCCAGCTTACCGGCCGAAGTTACGCACCGGCCAGCCTGAGTCACGCCTGCCTGCTGATCATCGATGCACAGGAGGAATACCGCAGTGGTGCGCTGCCCTTGCCGGGCCTGGATGCGGCTGTCGGCGAAATCGCCAATCTACTCGCCGCCGCCCGTGCCGCCGGCTCGCCCATAGTGCATGTGAGACACCTCGGTGTGCCTGGCGGCTTTCTCGACCCGCAAGGCCCACGTGGGCGCTTCCTCCCCGAACTGGCACCACTGCCGGGTGAAATCGTGGTCGAGAAACGTCTGCCCAATGCCTTCTCCGGCACCGAACTGCACGACCGGCTGCAAGCCCTCGGCCGCCTCGACCTGATCGTCTGCGGTTTCATGACCCACTCCAGCGTCAGCACCACCGTGCGCGCCTGCAAGGATTACGGCTATCGCTGCACCCTGGTCGATAGCGCCTGCGCCACCCGCGACCTGCCCTATGGCGACGGACTGATCACGGCCCAAGCCCTCCATCGCGCCGAAATAGCCGCCCTGGCGGACAATTTCGCAGCCCTGGTGCCGCACGCCAAGGCGTTGGTCTAACAGGCCGGCTAAGCAACTCGCCCGGCACTTTGTCGCGGCGCCCAGGTCTACTCAGCAGCGCTGGCTGAACCTCGCCACCAGGTGTCGGTCATAGCGCCGATACCCTTAAAGGAAAGCGGCATGAAAATATCCGGTGGTTTCGATGCTCGCCGCCTCCGCCAACGCGGCCCGAGTAGCTGGCGCTGGCGCCTCGGCGCAGGCCTTAGCGCGCTGTTCGCGGCGCTCGGAGTCCTGCTGGCCATGGCGGGCGCCGCGACCCTGCTCGGCCGCCCGCCGGCATTAGGCTCGCTGAATGCGACCCCCAGCGCCGCCGGCATCTGGTTGGTGGTTGGCTTGTTGCTGCTGTGGGTCGGCGTGATTGCCTGGCGCAGGTGTCGGCGGCGTTTGCGCCGGCCCAGCGACCTGAGCCTGGCACCCCACCTGCTGAAGAAGCGCGACTGACGCCACTGCCGCGCGAATGGTTACACTAGGCGCCTTCGCGGAGGCCTCTATGCAAGACGACGACTTTTCCCTGTTCAAATCCGAGATTCGCGGCGTCAAGCCGATCCAGCACGACCGCGCCGACACCGGCAAACCCAAGGCCGATCGCGCGCGCATCGCCACCCTGCGCCAGGCCGCGACCGTGCGCGAGGGCTCGCTGAAAGTCGACGGCCTGTCCGATCAGTTTGTCATCGACGTCGGCCCGGAAGATGCCCTGAACTGGGCCCGCGACGGCGTGCAAGAAGGCCAGATGCGCAAACTCAAGCTGGGCCAGATCGGCTTCGAGGGCAGCCTCGACCTACACGGCATGAGCGTGGAAAAAGCCCGCGACACCCTGTGGGAATTCCTCGCCGAGGCGACCAAGCTCGAAGTGCGCTGCGTGCGCATCACCCATGGCAAGGCGGTGCGCCTGGATGGCAAACGGCCGATGCTCAAAAGCCACGTCAACACCTGGCTGCGCCAGCACCCGCAAGTGCTCGGTTTCACCTCCTGCCTGCCCAAACACGGCGGCACCGGGGCGATTTACCTGATGCTCAAACGCACCATGCTGGACGGTCGCGACGAGTAATCAGAAAGCTACTGCGCTTGCTCATACTGCGTTGAAAACCGGCTCAGGCTGCTCATTTACACGCAGTAAACTCCGTGCCCTCGCCGGTTTGACTCGCTACGCTCGCCCTGCGGGCCAGCCTTCGGCTGTTACTCCGCTTCGCTACGTTGCGCCTTGTCTGAGCGGCGCTCGTCACGCTTTCGAAAATCTCATGAAAGGGGAAACCGCGGCGCATGGGCCTCATGCTCGACCCTGAGGCCGTTCACCACGAAGGACACCGCGTGGTAGAGGCCGACCAGCATCAGGCATTCGATCAGTTGCTCCTCGGAGTAATGCCCGCCGAGCCGCGCCCAGAGCGCGTCATCCACCTGGGCCGTCCCATGCAGGCTGTCGGCCAGGGCCATCAAGGCCTGCTCCGGCTCGCTCCAGAGCGCCAGATCGGGCAGCGGCTGGCAGGTGTCGGCCAGTTGTTCGCGGCTGAAACCCACCTTGCCGTTGAACGCCGCCACATGCACGCCCCATTCGTATTCCGCACCGCACAGCGCGGTAGTGCGCAGGATCAGCAGCTCGCGTTCGCGCAGGCTGATGCTGCCGCGGTCCAGCAGTCCGCCGGCCATCATCCGCTGCAGCACGCGCGAGTTGCACGCCATGCTGCGGAATAACTTAAGCGGCGGCACACCAGCTGGCATGACACGGTCGAAGGCCGCCTGGATGGCCGGCTCATAGGGTGGGTTCAGAGGGGCGATACGGGGCGTACTCATGGTCAGTGCTCCTGGTGGGCTGTTATGCTATTAAAAACGTAGCATGCAAATTCGAGGCTAGCTACTAAAAAAGTAGCTACCTAAAAAATCAGCAAAAGGAGTGTCCGATGACCTTTCCTCGCCCCGGCCGTGCCGTACGCGGTTCCGACACAGGCCGCCCGATCATGGCGCTGCTCGACCTCCTCGGCCGACGCTGGAGCCTGCGCGTGTTGTGGGAATTGCAGCTGCACCCGGCAACCTTCCGTGAACTGCAAGCCCGCTGCGAAGGGCTGTCGCCCTCGGTCCTCAACACCCGCCTGAATGAGCTGCGCGAGGCGCTGCTGGTGCACAATGGCGATGCCGGTTACCAACTGACGGCCCAGGGCGAAGAGCTGATCCGCCGTTGCCTGCCGCTGACCGAATGGGCTGAAGGCTGGGCCGCGCAACTGCCGACCCAGCCGGAAAACTGACGCGATCTGTCGCGCGTCGCCCTTGCCAGCGTGGCGGCCGCTGCCCTACCCTGCGTCTTTGCACCCTGTCCACAAAAGCCTCACAGGTAGATCCATGTCCCTGGAACAGAACTACACCGCGATTCTCGGCCAGCTTGGCGAGGACGCTTCCCGAGAGGGCCTGCTCGATACGCCCAAGCGTGCTGCCAAGGCCATGCAGTACCTCTGCCGCGGCTACCAGCAGTCGCTGGAAGAAGTCGTCAACGACGCCCTGTTCAGCTCCGACAACAGCGAAATGGTGCTGGTGAAGCACGTCGAGCTGTACTCGCTATGCGAGCACCACCTGCTGCCCTTCATCGGCAAGGCGCATGTCGCGTACATTCCCAACGGCAAGGTGCTCGGCCTGTCCAAGGTCGCGCGGATCGTCGACATGTACGCGCGGCGCCTGCAGATTCAAGAAAACCTCACCCGCCAGATCGCCGAAGCCATTCAGCAGGTCACCGGCGCCCTGGGCGTCGCGGTAGTCATCGAAGCCCAGCACATGTGCATGATGATGCGCGGCGTGGAGAAGCAGAACTCCACCATGGTTACCTCGGTGATGCTCGGTGAATTCCGGGAAAACGCCGCCACCCGCAGCGAATTCCTCAGCCTGATCAACTGATCGGCTGCTCGTATGAAAACCGGTCTTGCGCCGGTTTTTTTATGTCTTGCAGGATTGTCCGACTCAGGTGCGCGTGATCGAGGCGCCGCCATCGACCAAGGAGGCCGTACCGGTCACAAACGCGGAGTCGTCGGAGGCGAGATAGAGCACCGAGCGGGCCAGCTCTTCCGGTTTAGCGACACGCTTCAGGGCGTGCAGGTTGGTGATAAAGGCTTGCGACTCCGCCGTGTCGTTCATGTCGCGGTACATCGGAGTATCCACCGCGCCCGGTAAAATCGAATTGACGCGTACACCCTGTGGACCGTATTCGGCGGCCAGCGCCTGGGTCAGCCCGATCAAGCCCGACTTGCTCGCGGCATAGGCGGCAACACCAGGGAAGGCGAAGGAATAGCCGACAAAGGTCGAGGTGAAAATAATCGAACCGCCACCCTGCTTGATCATCTCGGGGATCTGGTGCTTGGCGCCCAAAAAGGCACCGGTCAGGTTGATGGCCAAGGTCTCGGTCCAGCCTTTTTCAGACAGCTCGGTGGTCGGCGCCTGCTCGCCCAGAGTACCGGCGTTATTGAAGGCGATGTCGAGGCGCCCAAAGCGGCCGACTGCCAGGGCCACCAAGGCTTTCGCGAAGTCTTCCGACTGCACGTCACCGGCCAGGGCGACGGCCTCGCCACCGGCGGCGCTGATCTCGGCGACCAGCTTCGCCAGCTCGGCTTCACGGCGGGCGGCAACTACGACTTTGGCCCCCTCCTCGGCAAACAGTTTGGCGGTGGCCAGGCCAATGCCTGAACTCGCGCCTGTGACTATGGCTACTTTTCCAGTTAAACGTCCCATTTTTCACCTCAGCTCTGCGTTGTATCGGCTGGCGCCGGCTGCGCCAGTCGTTGGAGGTAAATCTATGCTTCAGATTGAGTTGGAAGAAGGCAGTAAAAATGCTCTTATCGTTCATCTTTTATGAACAAAGCGAGGGTGAAAAATGGACCGCTTGCGCGCCTTTGAGGTGTTCGTGACGGTGGTGAGTCGCGGCAGTTTCACCCGTGCAGCCGATGCCCTCGACACCTCGCCCGCCAACGTGACCCGCTACGTCAACGAGTTAGAGTCGCACCTCGGTACCCGCTTGCTGAATCGTAGTTCACGCAAACTCTCGCTCACCGAGAGCGGCGAAGCGCTCTTCGAACGGAGCAAATCCATCCTCGACGAGGTCGCGGAAACCGAGGCGCTGGTCTCATCCAGTTCGTTGCAGCCACGCGGCCGGCTGCGGATCAACGCACCGCTGAGCTTCGGCATTCTGCACCTGGCGCCACTGTGGCCCGAGTTCATGCAGAAGTACCCCGACGTGGAGCTCGATGTGGTCTTGATCGACCGGGTTGTCGATCTGGTCGAGGATGGCTACGACTTGGCCATCCGCATCTCCCGCGCCGGTACGACCAGCCACGCGGCGCGCAAACTGGCGACCTCGCAAAATATTCTGTGCGCCTCGCCTGACTACCTGAAACGCCACGGCCAGCCCCAGACCCCGGCTGATCTGCGCGAGCATGCTTGCGTTTGCTACACCTACTCGGGCGACGAGTGGCACTTCAGCGACGCTGACGGCAAGACCCATAGCGTGAAAGTGGCTGGCCAGATGCACTGCAACAATGGCGATACCGCTCGGGCTGCGGCATTGGCCGGGCGCGGGGTGATCTGGCAACCAACCTTTCTGATCGGCGACGACCTACGCTCAGGCCGGCTGGTGCCGCTGCTGCCAGGCTATCGCTTAGCGGAAATCGACGTACTGGCCATGTACCCAAGCCGTCGTCACCTGAGTGCCAAGGTGCGGGTGATGGTGGATTTTTTGGTCGAGGCGTTTAGCGGCGTGCCGCCCTGGGATCGCTAAGCGCCGTTTCGAATCAATAGCCTTGCTCCACGACTCGATCCAGGCTCGGCGCACGCATTGGTTGATCTGTGTCAGGCCGCGTTCTAGACGCCCTGGGTAGTCTTGGCGAAGCGCTCACATGCAGGTGAGCGGCACGCTAAGGAATGAGTTAAATGGCCTATTTGACCTGGCAAGACGACCTGAACACCGGCATTCAAGTCATCGACGATCAGCACAAACGCATCGTCGACATGATCAACCTACTGCACCAAGCCCAGGAGCATGGGCGCAGTCGCAGTGAAGTGGGCGATGTGCTGAACGAACTGGTGGATTACACCCTGTCGCATTTCGCCTTCGAAGAATCGCTGCTGGAGGAGGCGGGTTACGAGTTCAGCCGCCCGCACAAGCGCGTCCATGAAATCTTCATTGGCCGGGTGAGCGACTACAACCTGCGCTTCAAGGCCGGCGAAGACATTACCCAGGAACTCATCGGCTTACTCTCGCGCTGGCTGTTCAACCATATCCGCACCGACGATGCCGGCTATGTGCAGGCGGTGAAGGACAACATGAACACCCTTGTCAGTGATAAGCGCGCCGGCGGCTGGTTCTCGCGCTCGATCAAGCAGTTTTTCAACTAGGCCGGGCTTTTGTAGGGTGGGCTTCAGCCCACCGATACAGGCTGCGTGGTGGGCTGAAGCCCACCCTACGCCTACCTGCTGTCCTTAACTGGGGCCAGCCTCGGCACATTCAGGTAAGCTGCCACCCTCGAATCGTCACCGAAAGGGCAGGCTGCAGTGTTTATCAAGGCATTAAGAGTTGGCTTGGGCCAGCTGATCGTGTTCATCGACTTCATCACCCGGCCACGCAAGCTGCGTCGCCCCGCCGAAGCACAGGCCCAGGTCAATCAGGCCGCCGCGGGTCTATCGCTCTACCAATTTCACGCGTGCCCCTTCTGTGTGCGTACCCGTCGCACCCTTCATCGCCTGAACCTGCCAATCGCCCTGCGCGACGCGAAGAACAACCCACAAGACCGGCAAACCCTGCTGGCCGAGGGCGGTGCGATCAAGGTGCCGTGCCTGCGCATCGAAGAAAACGGCCAGGTCACTTGGATGTACGAGTCCAAGGTCATCATGCAATACCTGCAAGAGCGCTTTGCGGCGTACTAAACCGCTCTAGCTCATAAGCTCATGGCCTGGCGATGCTCGGGCTATGAGCCAGGGGGAGCTGTATGAAAACCGCTGCTTCACCGCTCAATACGCAACGCCCCCAGCGCTGCCGAACCCGCCGACGACTAGCGGCTGCGGCCATCGACCTTAGTCACCTTCAGCGTCTCCAACTCCACCCCAGCCAGGCAACGCACATTCACCGCGGCCATCTCGCCATTTCTGCCGGCAGAAAAAAACCGGCCAATGGCCGGTTTTAGTCTTAGTCCGCACGACGCTCAGTCGAGCATAGCGACATGCCGCGGGTGACTGGCGACGCGCTGCAACCAGGCCTGAATCGCCGGGTAGCCGCTCAAATCAAAACCGCCCTCGTCGGCCACATGGGTGTAGGCATAGAGCGCGATATCGGCAATCGAGTAACTCTCGCCGACCAGATACGCGGTGCGCTTGAGCTGCTGCTCCATCACCTTCAGCGCCTTGTGGCCGCGCACCTGGCAGGTCTGGTACTCCTCCAGACGCTCGGCCGGCATGCCCTGGTACAGCTGGATGAAGCGCGCGACGGCGATATAGGGCTCATGGCTGTATTGCTCGAAGAACTGCCACTGCAACACCTGGGTGCGCAGGCGCGGCTCGCTCGGCAGGAACTCGCTGCCGTCGGCGAGAAAATTCAGGATGGCATTCGATTCCCACAAGCAGCTGCCGTCTTCCAGTTGCAGCACCGGAATCTTGCCGTTGGGGTTCATCTCGAGAAACTCGGGGGTCTGGGTCTCACCCTTGAGGATATCGACCGGCACCCACTTCGACTCTTTGCCGAGCAGATGCAACATCAGCTTGATCTTGTAGCAGTTGCCCGAGCGGTAATCGCCGTAAACCTTGTACATCGCAACCTCCTGTTAAGCCGCCTCGGCGGCTTGTGCTTGGCGAATCACCTTGGCCAGTCGTTGGAGCCCTTCGCTCAAACGCTCCGGCGCGATATGGCTGAAATTCAGCCGCAGATAGCCCGGATTCTGCTCCGGATGGGTGAAGAACGGCTCACCCGGCATAAAGGCCACGTTCTGCTCCAGCGCCGGCTTGAGCAGCGTGCGGGTATCCAGCGGCTGCTTCAGGGTCAGCCAGAAGAACAGCCCACCCTGGGGAATGTTCCAGCTCGCCAGCTCGCCGAAATGCTCGTCCAGGGCGACCTGCATGGCATCGCGGCGCACCCGGTAGAAATCCCGCAGCTCGGCCAGATGCTCACGGTAATGCCGGGTGCCGATCCACTGCAGCGCCTGCCACTGGCCGATGCGGTTGGTGTGCAGATCCGCCGACTGCTTGAGCCGCAGCAGGTGCGGGAACAAGTCCGGCGTGGCAATCAGGAAGCCCACCCGCAGGCCCGGCAACAGGGTTTTCGAGACGGTGCCGGTGTAGATCCAGCTGGCCTTCTGCAGCCGGCTGACGATGGGCGTGGCACTGCCGGCGTCGAACACCAGCTCGCGGTACGGCTCGTCTTCGATCAGGGTCACGCCGAACTCGTCCAGCAGCGCCGCCACGGCATCCCGCTTGGCTTCGCTGTAACGCACGCCGGACGGATTCTGGAAGGTCGGGATCAGATAGGCGAACGCTGGCTTGTGCTGCTCCAGGCGCTGGCGCAGCGCGAGCAGTTCCGGACCATCGGCTTCCTGCGGCACTGTGATGCAGTCGGCGCCGAACAGCTGGAAGGCTTGCAGCGCAGCCAGGTAAGTCGGCGCCTCGAGCAGCACCTCGGTGCCCGGATCGATGAACAGCTTGGCGGCCAGATCCAGCGTCTGCTGCGAGCCGCTGACGATCAGCACCTGGCTGGCGTCGCAGGGTACGCCCAGCTCACGCGCTTCGGCGGCGATGGCTTCGCGCAGCTCCGGCTCGCCTTCGCTCATGCCGTATTGGCCCATGCCCGCCGGCATATCCGCCCACTCCACCCGCGGCAGCATCGGCTCGGCCGGCAGGCCACCGGCGAACGACATCACTTCCGGACGCTGCGCCGCGGCCAAGATTTCGCGGATCAAAGAGCTTTTTAGGCGGGTGATACGTTCGGAGAAGGCCATTCAAGTCACCGGTAGCAAAGGCAAAGAAAAATAAGTCAAACTGATTGACCGAAACTACGACGGCGCGGGCAGATACGTCAATATGCTTGACCTGAATGTTTAACCTAAAAAGCACAACCACTCAGCAGGCCGCCATGGAGGCGTTCTTCTTCGGCTACCAGGCGTTCACCGCCAAAGCCGACGAAATGCTGGCGCGCCGCGGACTGAGCCGGGTACACCACCGCATCCTGTTTTTCATCGCCCGCCATCCAGGCTTGAGCATGAAGGAGTTGCTGGCCGTGCTCGGGGTCAGCAAGCAAGCGCTGAACATCCCGCTGCGGCAACTGATGGAAATGCACCTGGTGCAGAGCATGACCGCCGAGGATGACAAACGTAAACGCCTGCTCGGATTTACCAGCGAGGGCGCCAAGCTGGAACTGGCCCTGCGCCGCGAACAGGCCAAGCTGCTGCAACGGGTGTTCAAT
Organism: Pseudomonas sp. 2FE; assembly: GCF_005503735.1. Lineage (NCBI taxonomy): Bacteria > Pseudomonadati > Pseudomonadota > Gammaproteobacteria > Pseudomonadales > Pseudomonadaceae > Pseudomonas > Pseudomonas sp. 2FE. The sequence goes on from NZ_SCMO01000005.1 coordinate 100,541, forward strand.
GAGGCCGGCGAAGCCGCGGTCAACGGCTGGCTGGAAGTCAACCAGGCACTCGGTCGAACCCGCCAGCCGGGCGGCGCCGAAGACTAATCGCAACACCACCTCGCCACACTCTCGATAAGCCGAGCCAGCTCCGGCAGAGCTCCCATGCTCACCCCCGCGGGCAATCCCAGCCGGTCAGCCCATCGGCAAAATCGAGCGCACCAGGCTCCAACAGTTAACCGACTAGAGCCGATCCCGAGCGACTGTATGGCCAATTGCGCCAACCGCTGTATCGGGACGCCGTCCACCGCCGCGCTTAGGCTGAGCGCTGTCGCTGGAGAGAGCCACCATGAGCCCGGAACTGCTGATCGCCTTTATCGCCTTTGCCTTCGTCACCTCGGTGACGCCCGGGCCGAACAATATGATGTTGCTCGCCTCCGGCGTGAACTTCGGCCTGCGCCGCAGCCTCCCGCACATGTTCGGGATCAGCCTGGGCTTTATGCTGCTGGTGTTGGCCGTCGGCTTTGGCCTGGGCCAGCTGTTCGAGCAAGTGCCGCTGCTCTACACCGTGCTGCGCTATGCCGGCGCCGCGTACCTGCTGTACCTGGCCTGGAAAATCTCCCGCTCCGGTGCACCGGACACCGGCGGCACAGAACACGGCAAACCCTTTACCTTTCTCCAGGCGGCCGCCTTTCAGTGGATCAACCCCAAGGCCTGGGTGATGGCCATCGGCGCGATCACCACCTATACGCCGCAAGAAAACTTCCTGGTTAACGTGCTGCTGGTCGCCGGGTTGTTTGCCTTGGTCAATTGCCCCAGCGTCGGCTTGTGGACCGTCGCCGGCAGCCTGCTGCGCAACTGGCTGAGCAATCCGCGGGTGCTGCGCGGCTTCAATGTCGGCATGGCGCTGCTGCTGGTCGTCTCGCTCTATCCTATTCTCGGAGACTTTTAAGTGAGCGACGCCAGGAACCCTGCAATGACCGAAGCCTCTGACTCCCGGGCAAATCCTGCACCGCTGCGCCCGCTGGCCGACTCCTCGCCCTCGGCCGTGGTAGCGGGCTTTATTGCGATGATGACCGGCTATACCAGCTCGCTGGTGCTGATGTTCCAGGCCGGCCAAGCCGCCGGGCTGAGCAGCGGGCAAATCTCCTCCTGGATCTGGGCGCTGTCGATTGGCATGGCGATCTGCAGCATCGGCCTGTCGTTGCGCTATCGCACGCCGGTCACCGTGGCCTGGTCGACCCCCGGCGCGGCGCTGCTGATCACCAGCCTGTCCGGCGTGAGCTACGGCGAGGCGATCGGCGCCTACATCACCTGCGCGCTGCTGGTGACCCTCTGCGGCCTGACCGGTAGCTTCGAGCGCCTGGTGAAGCGCCTGCCCGCCTCGCTGGCCGCGGCCTTGCTGGCCGGCATCCTGTTCAAGATCGGCAGCGAGATTTTCGTCGCCGCGCAGCATCGCACCGGCCTGGTGCTCGGCATGTTCTTCACCTATCTGCTGATCAAACGGCTGCAGCCGCGCTACGCCGTACTCGCCGCCTTGCTGGTCGGCACCGCACTGTCCGGCGCGCTGGGCCTGCTGGATTTCAGCGGCTTCAGCCTGGAAATGGCCACCCCGGTCTGGACCACGCCGTCGTTCTCCCTGGCGGCCACCATCAGCATCGGCATTCCGCTATTCGTGGTGGCGATGACCTCGCAGAACATGCCCGGCATCGCCGTGCTGCGTGCCGACGGTTATTGGCTGCCCGCCTCGCCTTTGATCACGGTGACCGGTATCGCCTCGTTGCTGCTGGCGCCATTCGGCTCCCACGGGATCAACCTGGCGGCGATCAGTGCCGCGATCTGCACCGGCCCGCACGCCCATGAAGATCGCCGCAAGCGCTACACCGCCGCCGTCTGGTGCGGGATCTTCTACGGTATCGCCGGGATCTTCGGCGCCACCCTGGCGGCGCTCTTCGCGGCGCTGCCCAAGGAGTTGGTGCTGTCGATTGCGGCGCTGGCGCTGTTCGGCTCGATCATCAACGGCCTGACCAATGCCATGAGCGAGGCGAAGGAGCGCGAAGCGGCGCTGGTCACCTTTATGGTCACCGCCTCGGGCTTCAGCCTGTTCTCCATCGGTTCGGCGTTCTGGGGCATAGTCGCCGGCGTGCTGACGCTACTGATCCTGAATTGGGGCAAGGACTGAGCGACTCAGGCACAAAGAACCAAGCCCTGGCCGCGCGTCAGATCGCCGTAGCCCCGCCATCCACCGCCAGCGCATGGCCGGTGGTGAAGGCCGCACCGTCGCAGCACAGATACAGCACCGCCGCGGCGATTTCCTCGACCTTACCGATGCGCCCAACCGGGTGCATGGCCGCCGCGAACTCGGCCTTCTTCGGGTCGGCCTCATAGGCGCGCCGGAACATGTCGGTGTCGATCACCGCCGGGCATACCGCGTTGACGCGGATTTTCTTCTTCGCATACTCGATGGCGGCGGATTTGGTCAGGCCGATCACCGCATGCTTGGAGGCGCTGTAGATGCTCATCTTCGGCGCGGCGCCGAGGCCCGCGACCGACGCGGTGTTGACGATGGCACCGCCACCCTGGGCCAACAGCAGCGGCAGTTGGTACTTCATGCACAGCCACACGCCTTTGACGTTGACGCCCATGATCGCGTCGAATTCCGCCTCGCTGCCCTCAGAAAGCCGGCCCTTCTCGATCTCGATGCCGGCGTTGTTGAAGGCATAGTCCAGGCGACCGTAGGCCGCGACCACGCCGTCCATCAGCGCCTTGACCTCCGCGTCCTTGGTCACGTCGCAGCGGATAAAGGTCGCTTCGCCACCGGCTGCGCGGATCGATGCAACCGTGCCTTCGCCGCCCGCGGCATCGACATCGGAAACCACTACCTTGAGGCCTTCGGCTGCGAAAGCCTGTGCGCTGGCGCGGCCAATACCGGCGGCACCGCCAGTTACCAGGGCAACCTGGCCGGAGAAGGTCATGCTCATCTATCAGTCCTCTGAAGCAGTGGGGGGGGTGGATTCGCGTTCAGTCTAGCCACGCCGAAGAATGACGTGGCAGCACTATTACGAGCCGCGCTATGAGCTTATCCAAAAAAATGATAAAGCCCCGGATCACTTCATCATCCAGATGGATAAAGCCCCATTCCGCAACTCGCCAAGCCTTGCTCGATGGCCCGCAGAGGTTTATCACCGAGGCTTTCCCGCCATTGAGTGCCTGCCATGCCTGTCCAGCTCAACCGTCAGTTCCTCCTCGCACAGCGCCCAGTCGGTCTGCCGAGCCGCGAAACCTTCAGCTATGTGGAAAACCCGCTGGGCGAGCCTGGCCCCGGGCAAATTCTGGTCAAGAACGAATACCTGTCCCTCGATCCGGCCATGCGCGGCTGGATGAACGATGCCAAGTCGTATATCCCGCCGGTCGCTATCGGCGAAGTGATGCGCGCGCTGGGCGTCGGCAAAGTCATCGCCTCGCAGCACCCGAACTTCGCGGTTGGCGACTACGTCAACGGCGCCCTGGGCGTGCAGGACTACTTCCTCGGTGAGCCGAGAGGCTTCTATACCGTCGACTCCAGCCGCGCCCCGCTGCCACTGTACCTCTCGGCCCTGGGCATGACCGGCATGACCGCCTACTTCGCCCTGCTCGACGTCGGCCAGCCGAAAGCCGGTGACACCGTGGTGATTTCCGGCGCCGCTGGCGCGGTCGGCAGCGTGGTCGGGCAGATCGCCAAGATCAAAGGCTGCCGGGTGATCGGCATCGCCGGTGGGACGGAGAAATGCAAACTGCTGATCGACGAACTCGGCTTCGACGGCGTCATCGACTACAAGAACGAAGACCTTCACGCCGGCCTCAAGCGCGAGTGCCCGAAAGGTGTCGATGTGTATTTCGATAACGTCGGCGGCGACATCCTCGACGCCGTGCTAACCCGCATCGCCCCCAAAGCCCGCATAGTCATCTGCGGCGCCATCAGCCAGTACAACAACAAGGAAGCGGTGAAAGGCCCGGCCAACTACCTCTCGCTGCTGGTCAACCGCGCACGCATGGAAGGCTTTGTGGTGATGGACTACGCCGCGCAATTCGCCGACGCCGCGAAAGAAATGGCTGGCTGGATGGCCAGCGGCCAACTGAAGAGCAAGGAAGACATAGTCGAAGGCCTGCAAACCTTCCCGGAAACCCTGTTGAAACTGTTCAGCGGGGAGAACTTCGGCAAACTGGTGTTGAAAGTCAGCTAAACCCGCGCGGCAAACAAAAAGGGCAGTCTGCGAGAGACTGCCCTTTTTTATTCAACCGGAGCCTTACAGCCCGATTACTTGTATTTAGCGTGAAACGCCTTGATCGCCGCCTCGGGCTTCTTCTCTTCCTTGGCCAAGACATAAACGATACGTTCGCCTTTAGGCCCACCGCCGACTTCTACATAGCTAAAAGTGGGCTCGCCAATCTTGGCCATGTCGACCATGTCACCGTAACGGCTGAACACATAGATCACCTGTTCTTCGCGAATCTCGCCATAGAAGGGGTAGGCCGGAGCCATACTGACATTCCACAAGCGACTGGCCGCGATGGCATCCAAGCTTTTGCTTTGATCTTCGGCGGCCAATGCCAAAACGATGCTGCGGTCGAAGTTATCTTTCTTGTCCAGCGCCTTGGTGTAGGGCGCTTTGCCGGTTTGCAGGAACTGGCTGAACACCGCGTAATCATCGAACAGGTACAACTCAGTTTCCGTACGAACCTGATACCAATCCGTATTGTTCTGCACCACGTCCACGGCTTTGCTACTCGCTGGCTTGCTAGCAGTCGCAGCGGTGGGCGTATTCGTACTGCACGCGGCGATTGCTGCGGCGAGCAATGCGATGGATACGGGTTTGATGAAACGCGGTTTGATGAAAGACATAGCAACTCCTGCTCAAGAAAACACTGGCTTGCAAAACTGCCTGAGTTCCGTGACGGAGGAATTAAATCTTTATGTAGGATTGATGACAGCCCCTGTTGTGCCGGAGCTCCCGCCTGCGCGGGAGCCCCGCGCCAGGCTTATGCCAGTTCCGCGACCACTGCCGCCAAGGCCTGCGCCGGGTTGGCGGCTTGGCTGATGGGGCGGCCGATCACCAGATAGTCGGAGCCGGCCTCCAGCGCCTGACGGGGCGTGAGGATGCGGCGCTGGTCGTCCTGCGCACTGCCGGCGGGCCGAATCCCCGGAGTGACCAGTTGCAGCCCCGGGTACGCGGCTTTCAGCGCCTGCGCCTCCTGGGCCGAACACACCAGGCCATCCAGCCCGGCTTTGGCCGCCAGACCGGCCAAACGCAGCACCTGCTCCTGCGGCTCGATATCCAGGCCGATGCCGGCCAGATCCTCGCGCTCCATGCTGGTCAGCACGGTGACGCCGATCAGCAGCGGCTTCGGCCCAGTGAACTTATCCAGGGTTTCGCGGCACGCGGCCATCATCCGCAGGCCACCGGAGCAGTGCACGTTGACCATCCACACGCCCATCTCCGCCGCCGCCTTCACCGCCATCGCCGTGGTATTCGGGATGTCGTGGAATTTCAGGTCGAGGAATACGTCGAAACCCTTGTCGCGCAAGGTCGTGACTATGTCCGAGCCGCAACTGGTGAACAGCTCCTTGCCGACCTTGACCCGGCACAGCCGTGGGTCCAGCTGATCGGCCAGCTGCAACGCGGCTTCGCGAGTGGGGAAATCCAGGGCGACGATGATAGGAGTCTGGCAGGCGGGCATGGTCGGGCTCTCAGGCAAGTCGAAATCGGCGCGCATTGTAGCGCAAGCGCCCGCCTCCCGCCTCCGCCTGGGTGGCGTGGCTGGCGTGGCTGGCGGGAATGGCGGGCCAGCGGCTCGACTGCGCACGCCGGCTTGGCCAAGCCTGGGTCGGAGCGGGCATACTGGCCTAAATTTCCGCCTATCACTCGGTGTTCAGTTTCCCCGCATGCGCATTCACGTCACCTTTATCGACCGCGTCGGTATCACCCAGGAAGTGCTCGCCCTGCTCGGCGGGCGCAACCTCAATCTGGACGCGGTGGAGATGATCCCGCCCAACGTCTATATCGACGCCCCGACCCTCAGCCCGAACGTGCTGGAAGAACTGCGCACGGCCTTGCTCGGCGTGCAGGGGGTGGAGGACGTGCATGTGGTGGACATCCTCCCCGGCCAGCGGCGGCGCCTGCAACTCGATGCCCTGCTGGCCGCCATGGCCGACCCGGTGCTGGCGGTGGATGACTCCGGCCATGTGCTGCTGGCCAATCCGGCGTTGATCGCCCTGTGTGGCCGCGAACCCGCCGGCGAGCCGCTGGCGGCGCTGTTCGACGATCCGGCCCTGCAACGCACGCTGATCGAGCACGGGTTTCGCCTGCCGCTGCGCGAGGTCTCGCTCAAGGGCCAGGCTCTGCTACTCGATGCCATGCCGATCAGCGAAACGGGCGAAAAGGCTGGAGAGGGCAACCAGCCACTGGCCGGCGGCCTGCTGACCCTCTATGTGCCGAACCGCATCGGTGGCCGCCTGGCCGCCCTGCACCACGACCATGCCGAGGGCTTCGACGCCCTGCTCGGCGACTCGCCGCCGATCCGCACCCTCAAGGCCCGCGCCCAGCGCGTCGCCGCCCTAGACGCGCCGCTGCTGATCCAGGGCGAAACCGGCACCGGCAAGGAGCTGGTGGCGCGCGCCTGCCACGCCCTCAGCACGCGGCGCGACGCGCCCTTCCTGGCCTTGAACTGCGCGGCCCTGCCGGAGAGCCTGGCCGAGAGCGAGCTGTTCGGCTACGCCCCGGGGGCCTTCACCGGCGCCCTGCGCGGCGGCAAACCCGGCCTGCTGGAGCTGGCCAACCAGGGCACTGTGTTCCTCGACGAGATCGGCGAGATGTCGCCCTACCTGCAGGCCAAGCTATTGCGATTCCTCAGCGATGGCTGCTTCCGCCGGGTCGGCGGCGACCGCGAAGTGCAGGTCGACGTGCGCATCCTCAGCGCCACCCACCGCGACCTGGAGAAGATGGTCGGCGCCGGCAGCTTCCGCGAAGACCTGTTCTACCGCCTCAACGTGCTCAACCTTCAGGTGCCGCCGCTGCGCGAACGCGGCCAGGACATCCTGCTGTTGGCGCGTTACTTCATGCAGCAGGCCTGCACCCAGATCCAGCGCCCGCCCTGCCGCCTGGCCCCGGGCACTTACCCGGCGCTATTGGGCAACCGCTGGCCGGGCAACGTGCGCCAACTGCAGAACGTGATCTTCCGCGCCGCCGCCATCTGCGAGAATCCCCTGGTGGACATCGGCGACCTGGATATCGCCGGCACCGCCGTGGCGCGTCAGGGCGACGGCGAAGTGAACAGCCTGGAAGAGGCCGTCGAAGGCTTCGAGAAGGACCTGCTGGCCAAGCTCTACAGCAGCTATCCCTCCAGCCGGCAACTGGCCGCGCGCCTGCAGACCTCCCACAGCGCCATCGCCACCCGCCTGCGCAAATACGGCATTCCCGGCAAGGGCTGAGTTCCTGGCCACAGACCAAGCGGCCCCTATTGGCCGCGGTGACCGGCCCGCAAGGCATGCGTTAACGGGCTATTGGACAGCGGCCACTGCCGGTCGTAGCCCTTCTACTCTAGGTTTCCCTCGCGCTGAACAGCTTCGTCGGCTTAAACCCCGACATTCCGTTTCGGCGAACTTGTCCGCTGGCGAGTTTGCCAATTCTCGGCAAGACCGACTGGCGCAGCGGACTCGGGCAAGAGCCGACGCCCGCGCACCAGATCGGCGGCGCGCTCGGCGAGCATGATGGTCGGCGCGTTGAGGTTGCCGTTCGGCTCGGTGGGGAACACCGAGGAGTCGATCACCCGCAAGCCCTCGATGCCGCGCACCCGCAGCTGGGAATCGACCACCGCCATCTCGTCCTCGCCCATGCGACACGAACCGCAGGGGTGGTAGGTGCTCTCCAGGTTGGCGCGGACGAAGGCGTCGATCTCCGCGTCGCTGTTCACCTGCGGGCCGGGGGCGATCTCGCCGTCGCGGAAGCGGTCCATCGCCGGCTGGCCGATGATCTCGCGGGTCAGGCGCACGCAACGGCGGAAGCCCTCGCGGTCCTCCTCGCGTTGCAGATAGTTGAAGCGGATCTCCGGATGCTCGTAGGGGTCCGCCGAGCGGGCCCGCACATGGCCGCGGCTCTTGGGTTTGTTCGGCCCGGTGAGGACCATGAAGCCGTGGCCCTTGATCGGCTTCTTGCCGTCGTAGCGCATCGCCGCGGGGAGGAAGTGGAACTGGATATCAGGCCAACGCAGCCCCTGCTCGGAGCGGATGAAGCCGCCGGCCTCGAAGTGGTTGGTGGCCCCCAGGCCGTCCTTGAACAGCAGCCAGCGCAGGCCGATCAGCAGCTTGCTCAGCGGGTCCATCTTGCTGTTCAGGGTCACCGGCTCCTTGCAGCCGAACTGGATGTAGATCTCCGCGTGATCCTGCAGGTTTTCCCCCACCCCAGGGAGTTCGTGGCGGACTTCTATTCCGGCCTTCCTCAGCACCTCGAGCGGACCGATGCCGGAGCGTTGCAGCAGGTGCGGCGAGCCTATGGGCCCGGACGCCACCAGCACTTCCCGGTTGCAATAGACCTTGCGGGTTTCGCCCTCGCAGTCGTATTCGACGCCCACCGCGCGCTGGCCTTCGAGGATGATCCGGCGGGTCATCGCCTGGGTCACCACGGTCAGGTTCGGCCGCCCCATGGCCGGCCGCAGGTAGGCGTTGGCGGTGGAGCAGCGCACGCCATTCTTCACCGTCATGTGCATGGCGCCGAAGCCTTCCTGCATGAAGCCGTTGGTGTCCTCGGTCTTGATGTAGCCGGCCTCGGCCCCCGCCTCGACCCAGGCGCCATACAGCGGGTTCTGCATGTTGTTGCCGTTGTTGGTGTGCAGCGGGCCGGCATCGCCTCGATAGGCGTCGCCCCCCGCCTCGTAGCACTCGGCCCGCTTGAAGTACGGCAGACAATTGCGGTAGCCCCAGTCGCGGGCGCCGAGCTCTTCCCACTCGTCGAAGTCGTAGGCATGGCCGCGGATGTAGACCAGGCCGTTGATCGACGAGGAGCCACCCAGCACCTTGCCCCGCGGGCAGTGGATCCGCCGCCCATCGAGATAGGTCTCTGGCTCGGTCTCGTAGCGCCAGTTGTACTTCTTGGTATTCATCGGCATCGAGAATGCGCTCGGCATCTGGATGATCACGCTGCGATCGCTGCCGCCGTACTCCAGGACCAGGACGGAAGTGCCGGCATCCTCGCTCAGGCGGTTGGCCAGCACGCAACCGGCGGAGCCCGCACCGATGATGATGTAGTCAAAACGCTTAGTCATTGCTGTAACTCCGCGCATTCAGGTCGAGAGTCCGGGTCTTGCCGGTCTTGCTGTTCGGGTAGGCGCCCCAGCCCATGCGCTCCGCCAGCACGCGGGTCAGCACGTAGTGGACGACGCCGGCGAGCAGGCAGGACGGCAGCGAGGCGCTGACGAAGGTGAACAGCGTGGTGTTGGCCAGCGTCTGTGGGTTGAACACCAGCACGTAGATGCCGAAGCCGAGTGCCAGCGCCACCAGGGCGATGGGGTTGAAGCCCTTCCAGTAGCGATAGGGCGACTGCTGCTCGGGCGCGTACAGGTGGCGCAGGTTCATGCGCTGGCGGCGCAGGAAGAAGTAGTCGGCGATGCCGATGCCGGCCAGGGCACTGTTCAGGGCCGAGGTCCAGACCAGGAAGATGAAGAAGCCATCGTAGATACCCGGCGCGAAGCAGACGATCAATGCCGGCACCACGCAGAACAGCGCCACCAGCAGCTCCCAGTTCATCTCCCGGAGCTTCTTCCCGGCGAGCTGACGCAGGCCGACTATCGAGGTGTAGAGGATGTTGATCATGCTGGTCACGTTGGCGAAGGCCACGAACCCCAGGGCGATGACACCGAAGGCGATGCCGCCGATATGGGTCATCCACACGGTCGGGTCACTGTTGCCGAGCGCGGCGGCGGCCAGCAGGCCGACCACCTCGCCCAGTGCTGCGGCGCCGAAGATGCCGATGATGTTCGGCCAGAACGCCGTCCTTTCGTTCTTGCTCAGGCGCGCCAGGTTGCCGACGTAGGGCCACCAGGAGAAGCCCGCCGCCATGTTCACTTCGACCGCGATCATGAAGTTGACGCGTTTATCCGGGAACGGCGCATCCAGTGCCGGCATTGCCATCAGCTCGGCGAAGGAGTGTTTGCTGAGGATCATGTAGAGCATCACGCCCATGATGATCACCAGCGCCGGCGCGACTATGGTGTTGAACACCTTGATCGAGGTGGGCCCCTTGGCGACCACGAAGCCGGTCAGCAGGATGGCAACGAAGCCCGCGGCCAGGACCAACATTCCGTTCGGATCGGTCTGGTGTTCTGCGACCAGCCCGGCCAGCCCGTCGATCGAGCGCCCGAACATCAGCCCCAGCACCGCCAGCCAACCCATGGTCAGGAACACCACCGCCAGCACATAGACCAGGCGGCTGCCATTGCTGCCGAACATGCTGCGCAGGAAGGTGAACTGCTCGGTGCCATACTTGCCACACGGCACGCAGGTGGCGAAGGTCGCCAACAGCACGCCGAAGATGTTGCCGATGACGATGGCGGCGATGCCCTCCATGGGGCCGACGAACAGCGCCGTGGCGCCACCGATCAGGAAGGCCCAGGTGGCGATGGCCAGGGCCGAGTTGGCGTAGGTGAACTCCCAGAAGCCCCACATCCGCTCCGTGGGTAACAGCGGGGTATCACCGCGTTCAGCCTCGAGGCTGTGATCGACTTGCTCATGCTTGGCCATGGTTCAGTACCCCCATAGGTAGAAGCCGGCGACCAGCACCAGCGTCATCAGGGTGATAGCGGTGTAGTCGGTGGCATTTAGCGCCCCCGGCCAGTCGTTGCTGTTCTCCAACTCCTCATAGACGCGGATGCGTCTTTCCAACTCTTGCGCTCTTGCGATGTCCGCTTGGCTGTTCATCTGGCATAACCTCATCTGGTTCTTGTTGTGAGCTACGCGATGCATCCCGGCATATCGACGTTCTGTCGTGCTGCAGGTGAGTGGACTGCCCCGTCTCTCAGGGCAGTGTGATCCACACCGCCTTGGTCTCCAGCAGGTGATCGAGTTGTTCGGCACCCAGGTCCTTGCCGAACCCGGACTGTTTGTAGCCGCCAAACGGCATGGCCGGATCGATGGTGCTGTGGGCATTGACGTACACCGAGCCCGCGCGCAACCGCGGGATCAAGCCGTGCACGCGGCCCAGGTCGTTGGAGTAGAGCGCGGCGGCCAACCCGTAGGGCGAGTCGTTGGCCAGGCGCAGCGCCTCGTCTTCATCGTCGAAGGGCGCGGTGACCAGCACCGGGCCGAAGATCTCCTCCTGGACGATGCGCATGTCGTTGCGGCAATGGGCGAAGATGGTCGGCTCGACGAAGTAGCCGGGGCCCTCGATAGGCTGGCCGCCGTAGACCAGCTCGGCGCCCTCGCGTTTGCCGGTTTCGATGTAGCCCAGCACCCGCTCCTGCTGCTGCTTCGATACCAGCGGGCCAATAAAGCAGTCGGGATCGAGGCCGGGCGCGATTTTCAGGGTGCGCGTGTAGGCGACCAACTCACGCAGGAATTCGTCGTAGATGCTGCGATGGATATAGGCGCGGGTGCCGGCATCGCAGACCTGCCCGGAGTTGAAGAACACCCCGTTGGCCACCGCCTGGGCGGCGGCCTTGATGTCGGCATCGTCCAGCACTATGACCGCCGACTTGCCGCCCAGCTCGAGGGTCAGCCGCTTCATCTGATCCATAGCAGACTTGCCGACCGTGCAGCCGACCGGGGTCGAACCGGTGAAGCTGAGCTTGTCGATCCCTGGGTGCGTGGCCATCGCCGCACCGACCAGGCTGCCGCGCCCGGTGACTATGTTGACCACCCCGTCCGGGATGCCGGCTTCCTGCACCAGCTCGGCGAAGCGCAGCGCCGACAGCGAGGTCAGCTCGGCCGGTTTGACCACCACGGTACAGCCGGTGGCCAGGGCGGCGCCGAGCTTCCAGGCCATGGTCTGCAATGGGAAGTTCCACGGCACTATGGCGCCGACCACGCCCACCGGCTCCTTGCGCGTATAGGCCAGGTAGTTGCCCGGTAGCGAGGGCTCGACGGTGCGCCCGTGGATCTTGGTGGCCCAGCCGGCGAAATAACGGAAGCAGTCGACGGTGCCCTGGATATCGACGTCGCGCGCCTGGGCGGCGGATTTGCCCATGTCGATCGACTCGATTTCGGCCAGCTCGGCGGCGTTGGCCTCGATCAGGTCGGCCAGACGCTGCAGCAGGCGCTCGCGCTCCAGCGGCTTGAGCAGGCGCCAGGCGCCACCGTCAAACTGTGCACGGGCGGCTTGCACGGCGCGATCGAGATCGGCCGTGGTGCCCATGGGGATACGGGTGAGCAGGCCCTCGGTCGAGGGCTCGATCACCTCGGCGCTGCCGCCGTCGCTGGCATCTACCCACATGCCGCCGATGAACATCTTCTGCGCCTTGGCGAGGAACCGCTGGGTGGCCTTGGATACCCCGAACTTCTGCAGGTACTGCTTAACGATTGTGTCCACTGTCATGCCCTCTGGTTAGCGCGTGCCTGGGCGCGCTCGTGGAAGATGAAACCGATGCTGTTCAGCAGCAGTTGCGCGGCGAGAATCGAGGTGACACCCGCCGGGTCGTAGACGGGCGCGACCTCGACCAGGTCCATGCCGATGATCTTGCCTTTGCTGCGTTTGGCCAGGGCCTGGATGATTTCCAGCACCTCGTAGTAGAGGAATCCACCGTGACTGGGCGTGCCCGTGCCGGGCGCGATGGACGGGTCGAAGCCATCGATGTCGATGGTGATGTAGTAGTCGATGCCTTGCGGAATCAGCTCCAGCACGCCCTCGGTGCCGAGGCGGCGGACATCCCGTACCGAGAGGATCTTCGAGCCGGCGCCACGGGCGGCCTCGTAGTCATCGCGATTGGAGGAGGACACGTTGCGGATGCCCATCTGGGTCATGCCGACTATGTGGTTCATTTCCGAGGCGCGGCGCAGCGGGTTGCCATGGCCATAGCGCACGCCATGGCGCTCATCGACGAAATCCAGGTGCGCATCGAAGTGGATGATATGGATCGGCCCGCGCCCCTCGAACGCCTTGATCACCGGCGCGTGGACCGAGTGGTCGCCGCCGAGCACCACCGGCATGGCGCCGGCTTCGAGAATCTTGCGCACGGCGAACTCGGTGTTCGCGTTGCTCGTGGCCATGTCGGTATGCACGATATCGGCGTCACCGACGTCCACCATGCGCAGGTCCGACTCGGTCAGGTACATGACATCATCTTCGTGGTCATAAGCCCCGGCGTGGCCGAAGGAGAACAGCGTCGATGCCTCGCGAATCCCACGCGGTCCGAAGCGGGCGCCGGAACGCCACTGAGTACCCATGTCGTTGGGCGCACCAAGGATGGCCACGTCCGCATCGAGCGCATCCCAATCGGTGCAAACTGGGGATTTGGCAAAGGTGCAGTGACCTACGAACGGCAGGTTCAAGCGACCCGATTCATAACCGTGCTTCGACATGCTCATGCTTCTCCACTTCTTGTTATCGGCGAGGGGCGGAGCTAATAAGCGACCGCCGTTGAAGTGACTATGGGCGCAGGTTTTCATGGAAAAAATGCTAAACATCAGATACTCATATCGGCATTACCGATGCATCAACGGGCGGGAGGTTTGGGGTGATTCAGCTGCACGATGTCGACCTGAAGCTACTCAGGGTCTTCGCCACTATCGTCAAGTGCGGGGGATTTTCCGCCGCGCAGGCGGCCTTGAATGCCGGCCAGTCGACCATCAGCGAGCAGATGACCCATCTGGAAACCCGGCTCGGGGTCAAGCTCTGTGAGCGCGGCCGCAGTGGCTTTCGCCTGACCGAGCAAGGCGTGGCTATCCATGAGGCCACCCAGCGCCTGTTATCGGCAGTGGAGAACTTCTGCATGGATGCCGATGTGCTCAAGCAGTACATCACCGGCAAGCTCAACCTCGGCATCATCGACAGCACCATCAGCGACCCTGACTCGCCCCTGCCGAAGACCACCCAGCGCTTCGTCTCCAGGGGGCACGACGTGCACCTCAACGTCTATGTCGGCTCCCCCGCGGAACTGGAGGAGCGCGTGCTCGACGGCCGCCTGCACCTGGCCATCGGGCACTTCCCCATCCACGTGCCCGGTCTGTCGTACCTACCGCTGTATCAGGAGGCGCTCGGGCTGTATTGCGGTCGGCGCCATCCGCTGTTCGGCAGCCAGGCCGAGGATGCCGAGCTGCTCGAGGAGATCGGCAGCAGCCGTATAGTCGCCAGGGGTTATATGCAGCAGTACGACCTGGAGCATCTGGGCGTCAGCAAGGCGGCGGCTACGGTAGACAACATCGAGGCCCTGGCCATCCTGATCATCTCCGGGGCCTACATCGGCTTTCTGCCCGTGCACTTCGCCACCCAGTGGGTGAGGACCGGCGACATGCAGCAATTGGGGCCGGAGAGCCTGCGCCTGATGTCGCCCTTCGACGCGATCACTCGTCGCGGCGTGGCCCCACCGCCGATTCTCCGGGCCTTCCTCGAGGATCTGGCGGCCTGTTCCCACAACCCGCTTCGCGCCTGAGCCCCGCTGCGCGCCCGCCGTCAGGCAAGCGCGGAAACCGCACCACAAGCTGTCGGCTGCCCCCTGCACCTGGCCAGGGCTGACCACGGCGCTTGCCCCTGCGCCCCTAGGTTGGCGCCGAGCCCAGCGCAGCCGAACAATAGCTTCCAGCACACAAGCATTCCGACACTGTATTTAAATCAATACAGCGTATCGAACTCCAGACAACGAGCCCTAACCAGCGCCCTCCGTGGTCTTGCCCACCGCAAAGCTTGTTCGGCTCGGACATCTGTATTGAATTCACTACGGGAAACGACCACTCGCCGCCACAAATACAGGCTAACTATTTGATTATTAAAGAATAAATACAGATGGCACCACACTTGCTATGGACCCTTCAGCACCGCTCGCTGCCCGGCACGAGCACCCGAATCATCGTCTGGCACAAGAACCGGGCGAGTCATACCCGTTGAGGAGTTCACATGAGCGAATTGCGTTTTACCGTCGATCACGAATGGCTGCGTCTGGAGAATGATGGTCTGGTCACCGTTGGCATCACGCCCTTCGCCCAGGAAGCGCTGGGCGACGTGGTCTTCGTGCAGCTGCCGGAACTCGGCGCACACAGCGCCGGCGCGGAAGTCGCGGTACTGGAATCGGTGAAAGCCGCCAGCAACATCGCCATGCCGCTGGACGGCGAAGTGGTCGAAGTGAACCAGGCACTGGAAGACTCCCCCGATCTGATCAACGAGGACGCTCTCGGCGCCGGCTGGTTCTTCCGCATGCGCCTGGCCGACACCAGCCAGCTGGCCGAGCTGCTCGACCAGGCCGGCTATGAAGCACTCATCAAAGCCAACGGCTGAGGACCGACCATGACCATCAACACCTCCTTCCTCGGCACCGCCAACGAATTCATCGCCCGCCACATCGGCCCGCGTGACGCCGATGTACAGGCGATGCTCGACCTGCTCGGCTTCGCCGACCTCGAAGCCCTGAGCGCCAGCGTCATCCCCGACAGCATCAAGGGCACCAGCGTGCTCGAGATGGGCGCCGGCCAGAGCGAGGCCGACGCCCTCGCCGCGATCAAGGCCATCGCCAGCAAGAACCGGCTGTGCAAGACCTACATCGGCCAGGGCTACTACGGCACCCACACGCCCTCGCCGATCCTGCGTAACCTGCTGGAAAATCCCGCCTGGTACACCGCCTACACCCCGTACCAGCCGGAAATTTCCCAGGGCCGCCTGGAAGCCCTGCTGAACTTCCAGACCCTGATCAGCGACCTCACCGGCCTGCCGATCTCCAACGCCTCGCTACTCGACGAAGGCACCGCCGCCGCCGAGGCCATGACCTTCTGCAAGCGCCTGGCGAAGAACAAGGCCAGCAACGCCTTCTTCGCATCAAAGCACTGCCACCCGCAGACCCTCGACGTGCTGCGCACCCGCGCCGAGCCGCTGGGCATCGAAGTGGTGGTCGGTGACGAGCGTGAAATCCTTGATGCCAGCGGCTACTTCGGCGCCCTGCTGCAGTACCCGGCGAGCAATGGCGACATCTTCGACTACCGCGAGCTGGTCGCGCGCTTCCACGCAGCTGGCGCCCTGGTGGCGGTGGCCGCCGATCTGCTGGCCCTGTGCCTGCTCACCGCGCCCGGCGAGTTCGGCGCCGACCTGGCTATCGGCAGCGCCCAGCGCTTCGGTGTGCCGCTGGGTTTCGGTGGCCCGCACGCCGCCTACTTCGCCACCCGCGACGCGTTCAAGCGCGACATGCCGGGCCGCCTGGTCGGCGTCTCCATCGACCGCCACGGCAAGCCGGCCCTGCGCCTGGCCATGCAGACCCGCGAGCAGCACATCCGCCGCGAGAAGGCCACCAGCAACATCTGCACCGCGCAGGTCCTGCTGGCCAATATCGCCAGCATGTACGCCGTCTACCACGGTCCGCAGGGGCTGACCCGCATAGCCCAGCGCGTGCACCAGCTCACCGCGATCCTCGCCCAGGGCCTGGCCAAGCTCGGCCATGCCGTTGAGCAGCAAAGCTTCTTCGACACCCTGACCGTCGCCAGCGGCAGCCAGACCGCCGAACTGCACGCCAAGGCCCGCGCCGCGCAGATCAACCTGCGTGAAGTGGATGGCGGCCGCATCGGCCTGTCCCTCGACGAAACCAGCAGCCAGGCCGACATCGAGCAGCTCTGGGCGCTGTTCGCCGAAGGCCAGGCGCTGCCGGACTTCGAGGCGCTGGCCGCGAGCATCCCCAGCCGCCTGCCGACCGCGCTGCTGCGTGAGTCGGCAATCCTCAGCCACCCGGTATTCAACCGCTACCACTCGGAAACCGAGCTGATGCGCTACCTGCGCAAGCTGGCCGACAAGGACCTGGCGCTGGACCGCAGCATGATCCCGCTGGGCTCCTGCACCATGAAGCTGAACGCCGCCAGCGAGATGATCCCGGTGACCTGGGCCGAGTTCGGCAACCTGCACCCCTTCGCCCCGGCCGAGCAGAGCCAGGGCTACCAGCAGCTCACCGACGAGCTGGAAGCCATGCTCTGCGCCGCCACCGGCTACGACGCCGTGTCGCTGCAGCCCAACGCCGGCTCCCAGGGCGAATACGCCGGCCTGCTGGCGATTCGCGCCTACCACCACAGTCGTGGCGATGAGCAGCGCGACATCTGCCTGATCCCCTCCTCCGCCCATGGCACCAACCCGGCCACCGCCAACATGGCCGGCATGCGCGTGGTGGTCACCGCCTGCGACGCCCGCGGCAACGTCGACATCGCCGACCTGCGCGCCAAGGCCGAGGAGCACAAGGAGCGCCTCGCCGCGCTGATGATCACCTACCCGTCCACCCACGGCGTGTTCGAGGAAGGCATCCGCGAGATCTGCGCGATCATCCACGACAACGGCGGCCAGGTGTACATCGACGGCGCCAACATGAACGCCATGGTCGGCCTCTGCGCCCCGGGCCAGTTCGGCGGCGACGTCTCGCACCTGAACCTGCACAAGACCTTCTGCATCCCCCACGGCGGCGGCGGTCCGGGCGTCGGCCCGATCGGTGTCAAGGCGCACCTGGCGCCCTTCCTCCCCGGCCACGCACAGATGGCCCGCAAGGAAGGCGCGGTGAGCGCCGCGCCGTTCGGCAGTGCCAGCATCCTGCCGATCACCTGGATGTACATCCGCATGATGGGTGGCGCCGGCCTGCGCCGTGCCTCGCAGCTGGCGATCCTCAACGCCAACTACATCGCCCGCCGCCTGGAGGAGCACTACCCGGTGCTCTACACCGGCAGCAACGGCCTGGTGGCGCATGAGTGCATCTTGGATTTGCGCCCGCTCAAGGACAGCAGCGGCATCAGCGTCGACGACGTGGCCAAGCGCCTGATCGACTACGGCTTCCACGCGCCGACCATGTCCTTCCCGGTGGCCGGCACCCTGATGATCGAGCCGACCGAGAGCGAATCCAAGGAAGAGCTGGAGCGCTTCTGCGACGCCATGATCCGCATCCGCGAGGAAATCCGTGCCGTTGAAACTGGCGAGCTGGACCCTGAGGACAACCCGCTGAAGAACGCGCCGCACACCGCCGCCGAACTGGTGGGCGACTGGACGCATCCGTACAGCCGCGAGCTGGCCGTGTACCCCAGCGCCAGCCTGCTGGAAGCCAAGTACTGGCCACCGGTCGGTCGCGTCGACAACGTCTTCGGCGACCGCAACCTGGTCTGCGCCTGCCCGTCCATCGAGGCCTACCAGGAGGCCTGACCTCCCGCACAGCGCCCCGCGCCCGTGAAGGGCAAAGGGCGCCCGACCAGAACAACAGAGGATTGCGCAATGTTCAGCAAGCACGACCAGATCCAGGGCTACGACGACGAACTGCTGGCGGCGATGAATGCCGAGGACGCGCGGCAGGAGCACCACATCGAGCTGATCGCCTCGGAGAACTACTGCAGCCAGCGGGTGATGGAGGCCCAGGGCAGCGGGCTGACCAACAAGTACGCCGAGGGCTATCCGGGCAAGCGCTACTACGGCGGCTGCGAGTACGTCGATGTGGTCGAGCAGCTGGCCATCGACCGCGCCAAGCAGCTGTTCGGCGCCGATTATGCCAACGTCCAGCCGCACTCCGGCAGCCAGGCCAACGCCGCGGTCTATCTGGCCCTGCTGCAAGCCGGCGACACGGTGCTGGGTATGAGCCTGGCCCACGGCGGTCACCTGACCCACGGCGCCAAGGTCAGCTTCTCCGGCAAGCTGTACAACGCCGTGCAGTACGGCATCGACAGCGTTACCGGGCTGATCGACTACGACGAGGTCGAGCGCCTGGCCGTCGAGCACAAGCCGAAGATGATCATCGCCGGCTTCTCCGCCTACTCCAAGACTCTGGACTTCCCGCGCTTTCGCGCCATCGCCGACAAGGTCGGCGCCTATCTGTTCGTCGACATGGCCCATGTCGCCGGGCTGGTGGCTGCCGGTCTGTACCCGAACCCGCTGCCCTTCGCCGATGTGGTCACCACCACTACCCACAAGACCCTGCGCGGCCCGCGCGGCGGCCTGATCCTGGCCAAGGCCAACCCGGAGATCGAGAAGAAGCTCAATGCCGCGGTCTTCCCCGGCGCCCAGGGCGGCCCGCTGATGCACGTGATCGCCGCCAAGGCCGTGTGCTTCAAGGAGGCGCTGGAGCCAGGCTTCAAGGCCTACCAGCAGCAGGTGATCGACAACGCCCAGGCGATGGCTAAGGTCTTTATCGAGCGTGGCTACGACGTGGTCTCCGGCGGTACCGACAATCACCTGTTCCTGGTCAGCCTGATCCGTCAGGGCCTGACTGGCAAAGACGCCGACGCCGCCCTCGGTCGTGCCGGGATCACGGTGAACAAGAACGCCGTACCGAACGACCCGCAATCGCCGTTCGTCACCTCGGGCCTGCGCATCGGCACCCCGGCGATCACCAGCCGTGGTTTCAAGGTCGCCCAGAGCGTCGAGCTGGCGGGCTGGATCTGCGACATCCTCGATCACCTCGGCGATGCCGATGTCGAGGCACAAGTCGCCCGGCAGGCCGCCGCGTTGTGCGCCGACTTCCCGGTCTATGCTGATTAAGAGCTTCTGCTCGGCGCTCCCGTTTGCGCGCGCATTTCCCTCTCCCTCCAGAAGAGAAGCCGCAGCTGGGGAAGCCCGACGAAGCATCGGAGATAACCATGTCACTCAGCGTTTTTGATCTGTTCAAGATCGGTATCGGCCCGTCCAGCTCGCACACGGTCGGCCCCATGCGCGCCGCCGCGCGCTTTGCCGAAGGCCTGCGCCGCGACAATCTGCTGCAGGCCACGACAACGGTAAAAGTCGAGCTGTACGGCTCCCTCGGCGCCACCGGCAAGGGCCACGGCAGCGACAAGGCGGTGCTGCTCGGCCTGGAAGGTGAACACCCGGACACGGTGGACACCACCAGCATCGGCGCGCGGTTGGAGGCTATTCGCAGTGCCGGCCAACTCAATCTGCTGGGCGAGCGGCCGATTCGCTTCGTCGAGAAAGAACACCTGGCGATGATCCGCAAGCCGCTGGCCTTCCATCCCAACGGCATGATCTTTCGCGCCTTCGATGCGGCCGGCCTGCAGATCCGCAGTCGCGAGTACTACTCGGTCGGTGGCGGTTTCGTGGTCGACGCGGACGCCGCCGGCGCCGACCGCATAGTCGAAGACCGCACGCCCCTGACCTACCCGTTCAAGAGCGGCCAGGAACTGCTGGCCCACTGTGTCGAACAGGGCATCTCCTTCAGCCAGGTGATGCTCACCAACGAGTCCGCCTGGCGCCCGGAAGCGGAAACCCGCGCCGGCCTGCTGCGGATCTGGCAGGTGATGCAGGACTGCGTCGAGGCCGGCTGCCGCAACGAGGGCATCATGCCCGGCGGGCTCAAGGTCAAACGCCGGGCCGCGGCCCTGTATCGGCAACTCTGCCAGCACCCGGAAGCCGCCCTGCGCGATGTGCTGTCGGTGCTCGACTGGGTCAACCTCTACGCCCTCGCGGTCAACGAGGAAAACGCCAGCGGCGGCCGGGTGGTCACCGCGCCGACCAATGGCGCCGCCGGCATAGTCCCGGCGGTACTGCACTACTACACGCGCTTCATCCCCGGAGCGAACGACGACGGCGTGGTGCGTTTCCTCCTCACCGCCGCGGCGATCGGCATTCTCTACAAGGAAAACGCCTCGATCTCCGGGGCCGAAGTCGGCTGCCAGGGCGAGGTCGGCGTGGCCTGCTCGATGGCGGCCGGGGCACTCTGCGAAGTGCTCGGCGGCACCCCGCAACAAGTGGAGAACGCCGCGGAAATCGGCATGGAACACAACCTCGGGCTGACCTGCGACCCGATCGGCGGGCTGGTGCAGGTGCCCTGTATCGAACGCAACGCCATGGGCTCGGTGAAGGCGATCAACGCCGCCCGCATGGCCCTGCGCGGCGACGGCCAGCACTACGTCTCGCTCGACAAGGTGATCCGCACCATGCGCCAGACCGGCGCCGACATGAGCAGCAAATACAAGGAAACCGCCCGTGGCGGCCTGGCCGTGAACATCATCGAATGCTGATTCCGTAGGGTGCGCCCTGCGCACCACAGCCATTTATCATCGGTGCGCACGGCGCACCCTACTGGAGAAATTTGCATGTCCACCGAAACCCTCGCGAAAACACCGCTAGACGCCCTGCACCTGGAACTCGGCGCACGCATGGTGCCCTTCGCCGGTTACTCCATGCCGGTGCAGTACCCCCTCGGTGTACTCAAGGAGCACCAGCACAGCCGCGACCAGGCCGGCCTGTTCGATGTCTCGCACATGGGCCAGATCATCCTGCGTGGCGAAGGCGCCGCCAAGGCCCTGGAAGCCCTGGTGCCGGTCGACATCATCGACCTGCCGGTGGGCCTGCAGCGCTATGCCCTGTTCACCAACGAGGAAGGCGGCATCCTCGACGACTTGATGGTGGCCAATGCCGGCGACCACCTGTTCCTAGTGGTCAACGCGGCCTGCAAACACCAAGACCTGGCCCGCCTGCAACTACAGCTGGCCGGCCAGTGCGAAGTCGAAGCGCTGTTCGACCGCGCCCTGCTCGCCCTCCAGGGCCCGTCCGCGGTCGAGGTGCTGGCGCGCCTGGCGCCACAAGTCGCGCAGATGACCTTCATGCAGTTCGCCCACGTCAAGCTGCTCGGCATCGACTGCTTCGTCAGCCGCTCCGGCTACACCGGCGAGGATGGCTTTGAAATCTCCGTCCCGGCCGAGCACGCCGAAACGCTGGCGCGCAGCCTGCTGGCCGAGCCGGAAGTGCAGCCGATTGGCCTCGGTGCGCGTGACTCGCTGCGCCTGGAAGCCGGCCTGTGCCTCTACGGCCATGACATGAACAGCAGCACCACGCCGATCGAAGCGGGCCTGGGCTGGGTCATCTCGAAAGCTCGTCGGGCCGGCGGCGCGCGTGCCGGCGGCTTCCCCGGCGCCGAGCGCATCCTCGCGCAACAGCAAGACGGCGTAGCGAGCAAACGCGTCGGCCTGCTCCCGCAGGAGCGCACACCGGTGCGTGAAGGCTGCGAAATCGTCGATGCCGACGGCACGCTGATCGGCCAGGTCTGCAGCGGCGGCTTCGGCCCGACCCTGGGCGCGCCGCTGGCCATGGGTTATCTACACAGCACCCACGCCGCGCTGGATACCCCCGTGTGGGCGGTTGTGCGCGGTAAGCGCGTGCCGATGAAGGTGGCGAAGACGCCGTTCGTGCCGCAACGCTACTACCGCAGCTAAATCGCAACGAGTTTCTCTGGGTCCCCGCGCAGGCGGGGACCCAACAAACAGCGACCTACGCCGTCAGCCGCTCGCGCAGGCGCCCCAACATGCCGAGCAAACTCCCCACCTTCTCGCTCTCGCGCTCATCCTTGGGTATTGCAGCCACCCGACCCACCACCCGCGCAGGCTCTGCCCGCCAGATCGACGCCTGCTCCGCCGCCGCTTTCAGGCCCTTTTCGAACAAGCCGCGGCGAATCGGTTTGGGCAGGTAACGAAAGATCTGCGCCTCGTTGATCAACTTCAACAGCGCCTGGGTATCGCAGAACGGCGTGACCACCAGGCTGAGCAAACGCGGATGGGCCTGGGCCAGGCTTTTCAGCAAGGGCGCGGTGTCTTCACCGGCCAGTTTAAGGTCGCTGATCAACAGCTGTACCGGCTCCAGGTTCAGCAGCGCCAGGGCTTCGGCCAGGCTGCGTGCGCGCAGCAGGCGGTGGCCGCCAGCGCGGCAAAAGTCGTCGACGCAGGCCAGCGTGTCGGCATCCTCATCCAACAGCAGCACATTCAGCGGCGCAGACACTTCGCTGGTCGCGGCCGTCACCGGCGCTTGCGCCTGGCGCGCGGCAATTTCGGCGGCCTGGCGCAGGGTGAAGGCCATTTCCTGCTGATCCCAGGGTTTGGTCAGGTAACGGAAAATCCCGCCGCTGTTCAGCGCTTCGACGGCCGCATCCAGATCCGAGTAGCCGGTGAGCAGAATCCGCAGGGTTTCCGGCGCGATCTCTCGGGCCTGCGCCAGCAGTTGCGCGCCACTCATCTGCGGCATGCGCTGGTCGCTGACGATGATATGCACCGGCTCGCTTTTCAGGCGTTCCAGGGCGCGGTGCGGATCGCTCTCGGTCAACACCTCGTATTGGCGCCGGAACTGCAGGGCGAGGCTGCGCAGGATGCGCTCTTCGTCGTCGATAAAGAGGATGCGGATCGGCTGGCTCATCTCAGGCGCTCCATTTCAGTTCGGCGGCTTGCGCGCGCGGCAGGCGGAGCAAAAACCGCGTACCACGCCCCGGTTCCGAGACGACGCGGATCAGGCCGCCGTGGTCTTGGATGATCTTGAAGCTGATCGACAGGCCCAAGCCGGTGCCCTGCCCGACTGGCTTGGTGGTGAAGAACGGATCGAAGATCCGCGCCAGCACCTCCGGCGGCATGCCGCGGCCATTGTCCTGGACCGAGACGAACACCGCCGCCTCGTCGGCCCAGGTTTTCAGCTGAATCTGGCCGAAACCGTCGATCGCCTGGGCGGCATTGGTGAGCAGGTTGAGCAACACCTGGTTGATCTGCGAAGGCGCACAGGCAATGCGCGGTAGCTCGCCGAGTTGCGAGACCACTTCGGCCTTGTCCTTGATGCTGTTGCGGGCGATCACCAGCGCGCTGCGGATGCAGTCGTTGAGGTCGACTTCTTCGCTCATGGCGCGATCCAGGCGGGCGAAATCCTTGAGGCCGACGACCAATTCGGCAATCTGCCCCAGGCCATACAGGGTGTCGCCGAACAGCTGGCTCAAGTCCTCCACCAGCAACTCCGGCGCGGCCTGCTCGCGAGCGCTGGCGGCCTGTTCCAGCGCCTGCGCCAAGCGGGCCTCGGTGCAGGCCGGGTCGTTCAGGCAAGCGGCCAGGGCGGCCTGGGTCTCGGCCAACAGAAACAGCGGCGCACTCAACTCACGCAGCAGTTCGACGTTGTTTTTCACGTAGCCCAGCGGGGTGTTCAACTCGTGGGCGACGCCGGCGACCATCTGCCCGAGGGAGGCCATTTTTTCCGATTGCACCAGTTGGGTCTGCGACTCCTTGAGATCGACCAAGGCCTTGCGCAGCACCGTGTTGCGCTGGGCGATGCGCGCTTCCATGGCCTTGAGCAGGTCGAGCACCGTGCCGATACCCTGGTAGCGACCCGCTGCATCGACCAGGATGAAGTCTTCGGTGATCGGATATTGCAGCTGGCCGGTGATCTGCTTGGCCGCGTCGTCCAGGCTGGTGTCCAGGCTGACCACCAGTGGCGCCGGGTTCATCACCTCATGGATCGGATGGCGGCCGCGCAGGTCGCGACCGAAGCGCTGCATGAAGATGTCCTGCAGCTTGGAACGGCTGACTAGGCCCACCGGGCGCTCGGCAGCGTCGACCACCGGCAGGGAGAGAAAGGCCTTGTGTTCAGGCGTCAGCAAACGGTCGGCCACATCGCTGATGCTCATGCTGGACAAGAGTGGCGCGACCGGTTTGAGCAGGCGACTTAGAGCAGTTGGAGCACTGGGAGCACTGGCGGCGATCATTGGCGAACACTTCCCGGAGTAAGGAGTCGGCCATTCAAACAGTGCCAAGTTGCCAGCATGTGACAGCTGTCACGTCTGCCCAACGTTTTGCTGCTTCAGTCATCAGTTGGTCACGCCGTTCCAGGCTGCTGCGGCGCAGCGGTTGATACTGGATAGGCAATCCGGTGTTGGTTTTTAGTTCCGAGTCATTGGCCGTTTTGCGTGCCGACTGGACGCTTGGTTTCGCCCTGCTGGGCGAGTTTCTTTTGGCATTGCCCCAAAAGAAACCAAAAGGTCTAGCCCCGACATCCGGCCCGCCTACGGCGGGTCCCCTCGCGCCATCATTGCTCCGGGGGCCCGCACCGAAGGGCCATCCATGGCCCATCGGCGCTTGCGCGGCATCCTTGCCGCGCAACCCCCTCTACAACGATGGCACTCGGCCTCCTGAAAGGGGCGCCCCCCCCCCCGCCCCACCTGATGTGTCAAATCTACCAGGCGGCAGAGGCTTCAAGTTATTCAAGCAACGTGCAGGCGACACCCGGGGGCCCCGTCAGGAGGCCGAGTGGAGGTACTGCGCAGGGGGGACGCGCGGCAGGACGCCGCGCGAGCCACGATGGGACAGGGACGTCCCTTCGTGGCGGCCCCCTGCGCAGTGCCGGGAATGAGGGCAGTCTTCGCGCAGCGAAGACCCGGATGTCGGGGTGCGCTTTCTTTTGCTTACTTTTCTTTTCGCATA
The DNA here is from genome assembly GCF_005503735.1 of Pseudomonas sp. 2FE. Classification (NCBI taxonomy): domain Bacteria; kingdom Pseudomonadati; phylum Pseudomonadota; class Gammaproteobacteria; order Pseudomonadales; family Pseudomonadaceae; genus Pseudomonas; species Pseudomonas sp. 2FE. The sequence continues at coordinate 125,850 of NZ_SCMO01000005.1, forward strand.
AAAGAAAAGTGAGGCGCCCGAGGGGGCGCAACCAGAAGCATCGGCCCAGGCGATAACAGGCTCGGGCACAGCTTCAAGGCCAACACGCAACTGGCTCTTGCGATCCTCTTGCCTATCCGGTGTTACCCCTCATGCCCCCGGTAATCTGTAAAGAACCTTTTCCCTGACAGCGTCGGGGCCCAAGCGTATGGTGAAAACATGCAAAGATTTCAGAAACACTCGAATCGCTGGGTGATCGAAACTGTGCCGTGACGTGAACATTCTGTTGTTAAGCACGACCTGTTGTTAACCACAAATCAGGGAGAACGCTATGCCTTGGTACGCTTGGCTGATTATGGTTCTTGCCCTCGGCTCAATCGTCGGTGGCTTGCTAATGTTGCGGGACACCGCAAAGAAGTTACCGCTGACCGACGAACAACTGAAACGCATCCATGAACGCAACGCCGAGATGGACGCCAAAGACGCGCGCAACCGCTAGCCTCGCCGTACTTCTGCTGCTAGCCGGCTGCGTCCACGCGCCCCCTGCCCCAAGCGATGCGTGCGTCGCCCTGTTCGCTGCGCGCGATCGCGTTAGCGCGGCCACCCACGACGCCCAATATCAACCCTTAGCCGATTTTCATGGGCTGCGCAGCGACCGCGTACTGGCTGCCCTTGGCCCGACCGCACAGAGCCCCGAGCAACGCCGCCTGTGGTTGCAACGCCTGGCCGAACGCGATGCGGAGGCCAGCGCCATCGAGCTGGGCAATCTACCGCCGCGGACACAGCAGGACTGGAACAGCCCCGCGCGCCAAAGCCAGCTGCACAGCTGCCGCACGGCGCAGCGAGAGCGTTTGCTCCACAACGAGCATGACTTCAGCAACGCCGTCGCCGCGGCGCAGGTGCCCGACGATTACCGCGACTGGGCCCGCACGCTGGGCCTCTATCCGCTGTTCAAGCCGATCTATCAACGCAGCATCGCGGCGTGGCAGGCCGAGGCGGCCAAGGCCCAAGAGCCGGTGGATAACGCAAATTGGCTGGCCTATCAGCCACTGCCGGACGCAGCGGCGTTCAACCCAGCGCTGCAGGAGGATGCCTTGGGCCTGCCGCAGCCTGACCCGCAGCAGCGCGCCGCCCTGTTCGCCCATCATGCGCCCTGGCTGCGGATCGCCCAACGCAGCCCTGCCGACCGCCTAGGCAGCCCATTTTTCCTGGACGATGGCCAGCGCGGCTTCGATCAGCAGGCGCCGCAACTGTTTCAACAAATTGGCTGGAGCAAGCTCAACGGGCACTGGCGTCTGCAGTTGATCTATCAGTTCTGGTTCAGCCAGAGGCCCAAAGCCCATGCGCTGGATATCTATGGCGGCGAGCTGGATGGGCTGCTCTGGCGCGTCACCCTGGACGAGCACGGGCGAGCGCTGCTGTACGACAGCATCCACCCGTGCGGCTGCTGGCAAAACTTCTTCCTGCCGGCAGATTCGTCCTTGAAGTTTCGCCAACCGGCGGATCTGGAAGCTCGCACGGCACGGCGCCTCGAAAGTACTGGCGATCGGGCGCCGACACTCTGGCTGAGCGCCAGTGAACACAGCGTGTTGTGGGTCGACGGACGCCGCCCGCAATACCCCGCCATCGGCTATCAACAGCGCGAACTCAGCAGCCTGCGGCAACTGCGTCACCCACAAGGGCAGCGCAGCCTGTATGCCAGCGATGGCCTGGTACCTGGCAGCGAGCGCCTGGAACGTTGGCTGTTGTGGCCTTCGGGGGTCGTTTCGCCTGGCGCCATGCGCCAATGGGGCCGACACGCCACGGCCTTTTCCGGCCGCGCGCAGTTCGATGATCCCGCGCTATTGGAGCGGTATTTCTCCGCACCCTGAGCGAACGCTCCGAGGGTGGCGCGCCTTTATTGAGCTCAGCGCCCGCTCATCGGTAGACTCCGGCAGCGCAAAAGGAGCTGCCATGCCGCTGCATCTATCTTTACTCCTGCCGGCCCTGGGGCTGGCACTAGGTTTCGCCCTCGGTTTTATCCAACCGCTGGGCTTGGCCGGCGGCAGCCTGTTTGTCGGCTTGCTGTTGTTCGCGCAGGGGCGCCTGCCCAAGGCGCTCTGGTGGACGCTGAGCTTTCTGGCCGGCATCGCCCTCGCCGCTCATCTGCTGCCCGGTTTCCACCCCTGGCAACTCTGGCCGCCGCGCCGGCTCAGCGCCGATGCCGCGCCTTACGCCCTACGCCTGTCGTGGGACAAGTTGCTGGTCGGCCTGACGTTGCTCGCCTGGTGGCTCGGGCAAAAACCTCGGTCCGCGCTGCAACCGCAGCGGGCCGGCTGGGTCGTGCTGATAACCTGGCTGGCGGTGCCGTTGCTGGCCCTGGCTTTAGGCCTGGTCGGCTGGCAGCCGAAATGGCCGTCAGGCTTGGCGCTCTGGCTGCTGGTGAATCTCGGGGTGGCGGTGCTGGCGGAGGAGCTGCTGTTTCGCGCCTGGCTGCAACCTGCGTTGATAGCCCGCCTGGGCACCTGGCCGGGGATAGTGCTGACGGCCAGCCTATTCGGCGCCGTGCATATCCCCTTCAGCCCGTTGTTCGCCCTGGTCGCCGGTGTGGCTGGGCTCGGTTACGGGCTGGCCTTCCACTACAGCGGTCGCTTGCTGGTGGCGGTGGCCCTGCATGCCACGGTCAATCTGCTGCACCTGTTGTTGCTGAGTTACCCGCTGCGCCTGAGCTGAGCCGGCCTCAGGGCTCGGCCAGCTGGGTCGACAGGTTCAACTGGTAATGACTGAGCAACTTGCCCAGCTGCCCCTGGGCGCGCAGTTGCTGGAGCAACGCCGTGAAAGTCGCGGCACTGATAACCGACTGTGGGCGCAGCAGGGCCTGGTGATGGTAAGTCTGGTCCACCCGCGTCGAGACCAGCATCTGCGAACGCCGTTCGGGATAAAGCTGCTGGTAGTGGTGCAGGTAAGAACGGGTAACCACCGTCACATCGGCGCGCCCACGCAGCACCATCAGCAGATTGCTGTCATGCGAGTAGGTCAGCACGGCATTGAAGTGGCGGATCAGGTAGTCCGGGTCGGCATTGTAATTGGCAAAACCGTAGTGATAGCCGCTATACAGCGCCAGGCGTTTGCCACTTAGCTGATTGAAATAGTCCTGGCCACCCTCGGACCCGGCCCTTGCCACATACAACTCGGCATCCTCAATCTGCAAGTCGACGCTCGTCAGCGGGATGTTCTGCCAGCCCCAGCTGGGTGACTCAAACAGGATGATGTCGAACCGCCCGTTCTCGAAATCCCGGAAGCGGCGCGTCACCGAGGTCATCACCAGTTCGAAGCGGTACTCCGTCTGCTGCTGGTTCAGCGCCTCGAGCAAATCCGGCAACAGCCCTTGCGGCTGGGCACTCTCGGGCTTAATCGCATAGGGCGGAAAATGGTAGGCCCCAACCTTGACCACTTGCGCGGCCAGCAGCGATTGCGTAGCAAAAAAACTGAGTGCTAACAGCAGCAATACGTGAGCAATGCGCACCATACACCCCCCGCAGAGACCTTAACGAGGCGAGTGTAATCGAAGATCCGCGCGGCGGCGCAGTGCGTAATAGCAAATAGCCTTCCCTACTGGGTAAAGATCCGCCGCAGGCGCCCTCGATCACCAGTGACAGTGCCTCTTCCGCCAGTTGATCGAGTCATTCCAAAGAGACCAGCAGCGCGGCTTTCACCCGTATATGGACTCCTCCCGCCCTTGGGCGCGGTTAAGCGTGCGCAAATGTCCGACTACGTCAAACCGGCTCGCTTCGTCCATCCTCGGAATTCAGCTACGGCCCCCGGTCATCTCCGACCGCGCCCAAAAGCGGGTTTCGACGATCTTCCAGGCGCAATCGCGGACGCACAGCGGGCGCTGCCGACGCCGGCCATCCGGCCACAGCCCGCATCTGAACTAGACTTAAGCGTTAAGCGGGTATTCCAACTCCCGGCAGGAGGCCAGGCTAGGGCGGTGCTGACCCAGCCGTTTCAGCGCGCCGTCACGTCTTGTCCGGGGTGTTCCTGTGGATGGCAGAGTCGACTGCCCAGGGACAGGCCGATCCGGCCCGCACTTTTGCCTTGTCACGTCCAAGCCAAAGCATCCAGGAGCAGCACGGATGTCTACAGAAGCGAAGATCGCATCCCACCCCGAGGCCTTGGCCCAAGAGCCCGACCCGGCTTTGCCAGAGCCGAGCCCTGGGCCTACGCCGAATCGGCGCTTGTCATGGTGGCAAAGGGCCCGCGCGCCACTGGAGCACTTGAGCCGCTCGGCCCAGTTCGTCATTGCCGCGTCGATCATCCTGGGCCTGACGATGACCTTCGTCGGCAATCTCGTCAGCAAGAGCATCGAACGATCCGCGGTACAGGCGGCAGCCGAGGCCGGCGCGCTGTACATGGCGACCTTCCTGGAACCCTACGTCCAGGAGTTGTCCACGGCCAGGCGCCTTTCCGCCGAGACGGCCCAGGCCATTGACCACCTGATGTCGAGCCCCTCGCTGAACACCCACATCAGGTCCGTGAAGATCTGGAGCCCAGACGGCACCGTGATCTACAGCACGAACAAAACCGTGGTGAACAAGACGTTCCCGGCATCCGACGAAATCATCCATGCGCTGAAGGGCAATACCGTCACGGAATGGGGAGAACTGGTCGATGAAGAGAATATCTATGAGCGCAGTCTGGGTATTCCGTTATATGAAATTTATGCGCCACTGCGGGAGTTCGGCTCCGGCAGGATTGTGGCTGTCGGCGAGTTCTACGAAACAGCGGAGGTGCTGCAGCGCGAAATCGATCGCATCCGTCGGGAAGTCTGGACCATAGTCGGCGCCGCCACCCTGGCCATGCTGGCGCTGCTGTTCTGTATCGTACGCCGTGCCGACCGGATCATTGAGCGGCAACAGGTGACGCTCAAGAATCAGATGCACGAACAAGCCCAACTCCTCTCGCAGAACCTCAGCCTGCAACGCAAAATCGCCACCGCCAGCCAGGAGTTCTCGCGAATCAACGAACTCACCCTTCGCCGCCTCGGCGCGGATCTCCATGATGGCCCCGCCCAGCTGTTGACCCTGATCCTCGTCCGGCTCGATGAACTCGGCATCTTGCAAGACCGCTACCGACAGAATGGCGGCCAACTGGACGGGGATGCGCTCGAAACGCTGAGAAATGCCGCCCAGGACGCGCTACGAGAGATTCGCGACATTTCTCGCGGCCTGGCACTTCCGGAGATCAACGGCATGCCCTTGCGCCAGGAGTTGGAACTCGTCGTGCTGCGGCATGAGCAGCGGACCGAGACCAAGGTCAAGTTGAGCTGCGGAGCACTGCCAGAAAGCGTGCCGCTGCCGCATAAGATCTGTCTCTATCGCTTTGTCCAGGAGGCGCTGAACAATGCCTACCACCATGCCGGCGGGATAGGCCAGGCCGTCCACGCCACCTATGCCGGGGGCGTGCTCGAAGTGCAGGTCTCTGACGCCGGCCAGGGAATCACGGCCGAGTGCTCGGCTGCGGCGAACCAAGGCCGGACCCAACTGGGCCTGGCCGGCATGCGCTACCGAGTCGAGTCGCTTGGGGGACTATTTCGCATCGAATCCACGCCCAACGTCGGAACCCAGGTGATCGCGCAACTCAAACTCTGAGCAGCGCCACGCCCGGCAGCTTGGCCAACACGGGTCGCTGCGGCTACTCCGGCTCGTTGTCCGGCTTACAGGAAGCCAGCTGCTGCCCGGCCAAGCGATGCTTGATGCTCGATGCTTGCTCGCTCTGCCAGTGCTGCCTGATGGCCGTGACCGCTTCCACCCGGTTGCGCACCTGGAGCTTCTGCATGACGCTGCTCATGTAATGTTTGACGGTTTTCTCGCTCAGCGAGAGCTTGAGGGCAATCTCGCGGTTAGTCAGCCCATTGGCAACCTCGCGGATAATCTGCTCCTCGCGGTGCGTGAGTTCGGCGATGTGCCTCTCACCCTCGTTATGCTGCTTGAGATTGCTGATCAGCTTGCCCGCGAACCCTGGCGTGATGAAGGTTTCACCCTTCGCAACGTGTCTGATCGCCTGCACCAGTTCCGGCCCGCTCACGCCTTTCAACACATAGCCTTGGGCGCCCGCCTCCAAAGCCGCATAGGCATCATCTTCGGATTCAGACACGGTCAGCACCAAAACCTTGACCGAGGGTGTGGCTGAGGCGATGGCCCGCACCGCGGCAAAGCTGTCGCCGGGCATATTCACGTCCATCAGCAGGACATCGGGCTGGAACTGCGTGGCCATGAGCTTGGCCTCGTCGGCGGAGCCGCCCTGCGCCACCACCTCGAAGTCGGCTATTCTCTTGAGCGCCGTGGCGACCCCCTGCCGCAAGAGCGGGTGATCGTCGACTATCCCAATCCTGATTTTGGAACTCATACAGGTCCCTCCTCTGCCACGCTCCGATCACTCGGCGTGAGTGCCTTCGCCAAGCCACTCAAATCCTTTTGAGTGTAGTAAAACCGAGCGCAGATCGCCGAAGCGGGCGCTCACCCCTCGCGGGCAACCAGGGCTTGGCCTGGCGACGATTCGCCGCTTCAGGCTATCGGCCAGATCATTCAGTCCCACAGTCGTCCCCGCATTGCTGCAAACACCCGTCCCCTCCGGCTCACCCGGAGCGGAATAGGAACGACCATCGGTTCCCTGTCCATCCCAAGTCTTATCAGACCAAAGTCTGACCCTTATGCCGGACCAAAGTCGCCAAATTTGACTCGACTTCCGCATCTTTAGCTATTCCGGAAACGCCTACATGCTCTAGGTCTAGAAGGAGTCTGTGGATAAGTAACATGGCCTTTATAGTCAGAAATGCCCTTGATGTAGATCAACGCCAGCAGTTTGGCGCCGCTAACGACTATGCCAACTGGCGTCTGTCGAAGGGTGCCGCCCCGGCATTTATACTGCTGAGCCTGGCCGCTGCAGAAGAACCCGCACAGAGCAAATACAGACAGCCCAGCCCCGCGAAACAGCATAAGTCCATCGATTACGCACAGGCGCTCGATGCCACTCATTTGTATCTGAACGAAATCGGGTTTTCCCCCCTGCTCTCCCCGCAGGAAGAACTGCACTTCGCGCGCCTGGCGCAGCAAGGCGATCCGCAAGGACGCAAGCGCATGATCGAGAGCAACCTGCGGCTGGTGGTGAAGATTGCCCGCGGCTACGTCAACCGCGGTCTGTCTCTGCTGGACCTGATCGAAGAAGGCAACCTCGGCCTGATCCACGCGGTGGATAAGTTTGACCCCGAACTTGGCTACCGCTTCACAACCTATGCCACCTGGTGGATTCGCGAAAACATCGAGAAGTCCATCATGAGCCAGACCCGGACCATCCGCTTGCCGATCCATGTGGCCAAGAGGCTCAATGCTTACCTGGGTGCCGCCCACGAGCTGACGCGCAAGCTCGATCATGAGCCCTCGGCCGAAGAGATCGCCAGACTGTTGGAAAAAACCGTGAGCGAGGTCGAGCACATACGGGACTTGAATGTACAGGTGTCATCGGTGGAGACCGCCCTAGGCCCGGAGTCCGGCAAGACCCTCTTGGACACCCTCACCGCCGACCAGCCAAGCGATCCCTGCGAGTTGCTGCAGAACAACGAGCTGGCGCTGAGCATCAGAGAGTGGCTGTTGGAACTCACCGATAGACAGTGCGAGGTGCTGGTGCGTCGTTTTGGCCTGCACGGCGATGAGGGCTGCACCCTGGAGGAAGTAGGCCAGAGCATCGGCCTGACCCGCGAGCGGGTGCGGCAGATCCAGGCCCAGGCGCTCAAACGCTTGCGCACGATTCTGGAGAAGAATGGCTTCTCCAGCGACGCCCTGTTCCAATAACCCAGCCCCAGCCGCTGGGCGAGCACCGACGTGATGGTCAAGTGCATGCGATTACGCAGTTAGCCCCCCACTAGCCTTCTTAGCGCGCTGAGCGCTCATGACTTGATGACTAAGGACAAGGCCTCTTCAGCCAACTGATCCAGAGTCATCGGCCCTTCCGGGCGGAACCAGGTGGTGGTCCAAGACAAGGCCCCGGTGAGAAAACGCCGCTGAATGAACGGATCGCCGTTGAAGTACCCGGCGCTCTTGGCCTCGCCGAGCACCTCGAGCCAGAGCTGCTCGTAGGTATCACGCAGATCGAGGATGTAGGCCTGGCCCTCGTCGGACAATGAACGCCACTCATAGACCAGCACCGCCATGGCCTCGCCAGTGCCGCCCATGATCGATTGCAGCTCGCAACGAATCAGCGCCAGCACCCGCTCGCGGACGTTGCTCGCCTCGGCCAAGGCCGCATTCATCAAGGCCGTGTTGTAGCGGATGGTTTCCTCCATTACCGAACGGAGGATTTCATCCTTGCTCTTGAAGTGATGAAAGATGCTGCCGGACTGAATCCCCACCGCACCGGCCAGATCGCGCACCGTGGTGCGCTCGTAGCCCTTGCTGCGAAACAGGTGCGCGGCGGTCTGCAGCAGCTTGCCGCGCGCGCTGTCCGGATCGGTGAGCTGGCCGCTGGCTACCAAGTCACGCATCACCGCCTGGGCTTGTCGATCATCCACGCTTGTCTCTCTCCCACCGGTCTTATCGCTTGCGCAACCTGTAAACCCCTGGCAAAGCGCACAGAGGGTCCGAGATTCCAGCAAGTGCTTGTCGTAATTGGTGAAATCTATGCTTGAAGGGTCAACCAAGCAAGCGCTTGGCCACTCTTTAGGTTAGAAAGCTCACCCATAGGGCTTTTCAACCAAGCGCTTGCTTGGTAGTGTCTATCGCACCACTTCAGGTGTTGCGGATAACGCCAATGACCAAGACCGTACGCATCGGTTGCGCCTCTGCTTTCTGGGGCGACACCTCCACCGCCGCCGCTCAATTGGTCCGCGGCAGCGACCTCGATTATCTGGTGTTCGACTATCTGGCCGAGATCACCATGTCGCTGATGGCCGGCGCGCGGATGAAAAACCCCGAGCAAGGCTATGCCGGCGACTTCATCGAAGTGCTCGCGCCGCTGTTGCAAGAGATCGCCGCAAAGAACATCCGGGTGATCAGCAACGCCGGCGGCGTCAATCCGCAAGCCTGCGCCAAGGCCCTGGCCGCCGCCTGTGAAAAGGCCGGCGTGCAGTTGAAGATCGCCGTGCTGTATGGCGACAACCTGCAGCCAAAGCTCGCCGAGTTGAGCAAAACCGGCATCCGCGAGATGTTCACCGGCGCCGCACTGCCGCCGCTGTGCGTCTCGGTCAACGCCTACCTCGGCGCCCCGGGAATTGTCGAAGCACTCGAGCAAGGCGCCGATATCGTCATCACGGGCCGCGTGGTCGACAGCGCGGTGGTCAGCGCCGCGCTGGTGCATGAGTTCGGCTGGAGCTGGAGCGATTACGACAAGCTCGCCCAGGCCGCACTGGCCGGGCACATCATCGAATGCGGCGCGCAGTGCACCGGCGGCAACTTCACCGACTGGGAGTCGGTGCCGGACTATGAACATATCGGCTTCCCGGTGATCGAGGTGCAAGCCGATGGCCGTTTTGTCGTGACTAAACCGGAAGGTTCCGGCGGTTTGGTCACGCCTTTCTCCGTTGGCGAGCAGATGCTCTATGAGATTGGCGACCCACGCGCCTATCTGCTGCCGGATGTGGTCTGTGACTTCAGCCAGGTGACCCTGGCCCAAGCGGGGCAGAACCGTGTCGCCGTCGCCAGCGCCCGAGGTCTGCCAGCCACCGCGCAGTACAAGGTGTCGGCCACCCATCCCGATGGCTTCCGTTGCACCGCCAGCTGCCTGATCGCCGGGATCGACGCGGTGAAAAAGGCCGAACGGGTGAGCCAGGCGATCATCGCCAAAACCGAGGAAATTTTCGCCGAACGCGGCTGGGGGCCTTATCGGGAAGTCAGCGTCGAGTTGCTCGGCAGCGAAGCGACCTACGGCCCCCACGGCCGACGCCAAGACACCCGCGAAGTGGTGATCAAGCTGGCCGTCCGCCACAGCAAGAAAGAAGCATTGGTGCTGTTCTCCCGCGAGATCGCCCAGGCCGCCACCGGCATGGCGCCAGGGCTGACCGGCATAGTCGGCGGCCGGCCGACGGTGTACCCGGTGATCCGCCTGTTCTCCTTCCTGGTCGATAAGAGCGCCTGCCAGCTTGAGGTCGAGCTTGACGGCGAACGCCGCGCGGTAGCCCTGCCACAACTCGCCACTTACGACCCCGCCGCCCTGCCTGACGCCAGCGAACCCGAGCAGCCGCGCGCAGTTGGGGATGGAGTTGCCGATGCCAGCGTGGCCCTGATCAAACTAGCGGTGGCGCGCTCCGGCGACAAGGGCAACCACAGCAATATCGGGGTCATGGCGCGCAAGCCCGAGTACCTGCCCTGGATCGCCGAGGCACTCAGCGTCGAAGCACTCGCCGACTGGATGAACCATGTGCTCGATCCGCAGACCGGGCGCATCAGCCGCTGGTACCTGCCGGGCTGCCATGGCCTGAACTTCCTGCTGGAAAACGCCTTGGGCGGCGGCGGTGTCGCCAGCCTGCGTATCGACCCGCAAGGCAAGGCCTTCGCCCAGCAACTGCTGGAATTCCCGGTGGCGGTGCCCAAGGCCCTGGCCGAGCGTCTGGCCGGTGCGCACGGCGCACCCTACAAAACCGCTGCCGATGCCACGTAGGGTGCGCTGTGCGCACCGAAGGCTTGCAACAAGAACAAAAAGGACAACGACAATGGCATACGACTCAGTCTTCAAATCCGGCCTGTTCAGCGGCCAGACCATCCTGGTCACCGGCGGCGGCAGCGGCATCGGCCGCTGCACCGCCCATGAACTAGCGGCCCTCGGCGCCCATGTGGTGCTGGTCGGGCGCAAGCTGGACAAGCTGGAAAAGACGGCCGGCGAAATCGTCGAAGACGGCGGCAGCGTCAGCTGGCAGGTCTGCGATATTCGTGAGGAAGACTCGGTCAAAACCATGGTCGCCGCGGTGATTGCCGAACGCGGGCCGATCCACCATCTGGTCAATAACGCCGGCGGCCAGTACCCCGCCCCGCTCGCCTCGATCAACCAGAAAGGCTTCGAGACCGTGGTGCGCACCAACCTGGTCGGTGGCTTCCTGGTCGCCCGCGAAGTGTTCAACCAGTCCATGAGCAAGCACGGCGGCAGCATCGTCAACATGCTCGCCGACATGTGGGGCGGCATGCCCGGCATGGGCCATTCAGGGGCAGCAAGGGCAGGTATGGAGAACTTCACCAAGACTGCGGCGTTCGAGTGGGGCTACGCCGGGGTGCGGGTGAATGCCGTGGCGCCGGGCTGGATCGCCTCCAGCGGCATGGACACCTACGAAGGCGCGTTCAAGGCCGTGATCCCCACCCTCCGTGAGCACGTGCCGTTGAAGCGCATCGGCACCGAATCGGAAGTCTCGGCGGCCATCGTCTTCCTGCTGTCGCCGGGCGCGTCCTTTATCAGCGGCAACTGCATCCGCATCGACGGCGCCGCCACCCAGGGCAGCCGCGCCTGGCCGCTGCACAAGGCGCAGAACAGCAAGTCCTACAACGGCTTCCACCGGGCCTTCCTACCGGATGTATTGAAGGATCAGGAGTAACGCGATGCCGGTTATTCAGTCCGAACTAGACGCCCACAGCGAAGGCTACGCGCAGAACCGCGAGGCCATGCTGGCGAGCATCGCCAGCTTTCGCGAGCTCGAGCAGAAGGTGCTGGACAAGGCCTTCGAGGCCAAAGCCAAGTTCGATAGGCGCGGCCAACTGCTGCCCCGCGAACGCTTGAACCTGCTGCTCGACCCCGGCGCGCCCTTCCTCGAACTGGCCTCGCTGGCCGGCTACAAATTGCATGACGACAAGGATGGCACCCAGGCCGGTGGCGGGATCATCTCCGGCATCGGTTATATCGCCGGCGTGCGCTGCCTGATCAATGCCAGCAACAGCGCGATCAAGGGCGGCACCATCTCGCCCAGCGGCCTGAAGAAAACCCTACGCCTGCAACAGATCGCCTTCGAGAACAAACTGCCGGTGGTGACCCTGGCGGAAAGCGGCGGCGCCAACCTCAATTACGCGGCGGAGATCTTCGTCGAAGGCGCACGCGGCTTCGCCAACCAGGCCCGCATGTCGGCCATGGGCCTGCCGCAGATCACCGTGGTGCATGGCTCCAGCACCGCCGGCGGGGCTTACCAGCCGGGCCTGTCGGATTACGTGGTGGTGGTCCGTGGCAAGGCCAAAATGTTCCTCGCCGGCCCGCCGCTGCTGAAAGCCGCCACCGGTGAAGTGGCGAGCGATGAAGAACTCGGCGGCGCCGAGATGCACGCCCAGGTCGCCGGCACCGCCGAGTACTTGGCCGAGAACGACGCCGATGCCGTGCGCATCGCGCGGGAAATCGTCGGCATGCTGCCGTGGAACGCGCAACTGCCGCAGCGCCCGCAAAAAACCTTCAAGCAACCGCTGTATCCGGTCGAGGAACTGCTCGGCATTGTCCCCGCCGACCCGAAGAAGCCCTACGACGTGCGCGAGATCATCGCGCGCATCGCCGACGGCTCGGAGTATCTCGACTTCAAGCCGGAGTTCGACAACCAGACCCTCTGCGGCCACCTGCAGATCGAAGGCCAGCCCTGCGGCTTTATCGGCAACAACGGGCCGATCACGCCGAAGGGCGCGGTCAAAGCCGCACAGTTCATCCAGCTCTGCGACCAGAGCAACACGCCGATCCTGTTCTTCCACAACACCACCGGCTTTATGGTCGGCACCGAGTCCGAACAGCACGGCGTGATCAAGCACGGCTCCAAACTGATCCAGGCGGTGGCCAACGCCCGCGTACCCAAGCTGACCATCGTCGTCGGCGGCTCCTACGGCGCCGGCAACTACGCCATGTGCGGCAGAGGACTGGATCCGCGCTTTATCTTCGCCTGGCCCAACAGCCGCACCGCGGTGATGGGCGGCGCCCAGGCCGGCAAGGTGCTGCGCATCGTCACCGAGGACAAGCACCGCAAGGAAGGCAAAGACGCCGATCCTGCGATGCTCGACATGCTGGAAAGCGTCACCGCGCAGAAGCTCGACAGCCAGTCCACCGCGCTGTACGGCACCGCCAGCCTGTGGGACGACGGCCTGATCGACCCGCGCGACACTCGCAAACTGCTCGGCTACCTGCTCGATATCTGTGCGGAGGCCGAAGTGCGTCCGCTCAAGGCCAATACCTTTGGAGTTGCCCGTCTGTAGGGCGGCCTCGCCGCGCAGCGGCAGCCCGCCAAGCGCTTACGGCGTACTGCCTTCGGCGAGTACGCCCTACAAACACAGGAGAACAAGAAGATGATCTTTACCCAGGAACACGAAGAGCTACGCCGCACCGTCCGTAATTTCGTTGACAGGGAAATCAACCCGCACGTCGACGAATGGGAAAAGGCCGGCACCTTTCCCATCCACGAGATCTTCAAGAAAGCCGGCGACCTCGGTTTGCTGGGTATCTCCAAACCGGAAAAATTCGGCGGCATGGGGCTCGACTACAGCTACTCGATAGTCGCCGCCGAAGAATTCGGCACCATCCATTGCGGCGGCATCCCGATGGCCATCGGCGTGCAAACCGACATGTGCACCCCGGCCCTGGCTCGCTTCGGCTCCGATGAGCTGCGCGAAGAGTTCCTGCGCCCGGCGATCAGCGGTGAGAGGGTCGGCTGCATCGGCGTCTCCGAAGTCGGCGCCGGCTCCGACGTCGCCGGACTGAAGACCACCGCTCGTAAAGACGGCGACGACTATGTCATCAACGGCAGCAAGATGTGGATTACGAATTCCCCATCAGCCGACTTTATGTGCCTGCTGGCCAATACCTCGGACGACAAACCCCACATCAACAAGTCGCTGATCGTGGTGCCGATGAACAGCCCGGGCATCAGCCTCAGCCCGCACCTGGACAAGCTGGGCATGCGCAGTTCGGAGACCGCCCAGGTGTTCTTCGATAACGTTCGCGTGCCGCAGCGCAACCGCATCGGTCACGAAGGCGCCGGCTTCATGATGCAGATGCTGCAATTCCAGGAAGAACGCCTGTTCGGCGCCGCCAACATGATCAAGGGCCTGGAGTATTGCGTCGACAGCACCATCGAGTACTGCAGGGAGCGCAAAACCTTCGGCACTGCGCTGCTCGACAACCAGGTGATCCACTTCCGCCTGGCCGAGCTTTCGACCGAAATCGAATGCCTGCGCGCCATCGTCTACCAGGCCACCGAGCTGTATGTGCGCGGTCAGGACGTGACCAAGCTGGCCTCGATGGCCAAGCTCAAGGCCGGCCGCCTCGGCCGTGAAGTCAGCGACAGCTGCCTGCAGTACTGGGGCGGCATGGGTTTCATGTGGGACAACCCGGTATCGCGGGCCTACCGCGACGTGCGGCTGGTTTCCATCGGCGGCGGCGCCGACGAGATCATGCTCGGCATCATCTGCAAACTGATGGGCATCTTGCCCGGCAAGAAAAAAGGCTGAACACGTAGGGCGGACTCAGGAGCGAAGCGAACAGTCCGCCAATCAATCCGAAGAAATGGCAGCCCGCCAATCAATGGCGTACTGCCTTCGGCGAGTACGCCCTACGAGTTAACCCACACCGCTGGCAAGGCCCGGATTTGATCGACGCCCGGCCAGCCGTGAAAAAATCAACCATGAGGACGCAGGCATGAGTCCATTGCCGAACTGCGAAACCCTGCTGATGGAAAGCCAGGGCGGCGTGTTGCACGTCACCCTCAACCGCCCCGAGAGCCGCAATGCCATGAGCCTCGAAATGGTCGAGGAACTTCGCGCGGTGCTCAAGGCCGTACGCGCTGACCGCGACGTGCGCGCCCTGGTGCTCTGTGGTGCGGGGGGGCATTTCTGTGCCGGTGGCGACATCAAGGATATGGCCGGTGCCCGCGCACGCGCTCAAGCCGAAGGCGCCGAGGCTTACCGCGAACTGAACCGCGCGTTCGGCGCCCTGCTCGAGGAAGCGCAAGGCGCGCCGCAGGTGGTGATTGCCGTACTCGAAGGCGCGGTGCTCGGGGGGGGCTTCGGCCTGGCCTGCGTGTCCGATATTGCCATCGCCCAGGTCAACGCCAAGTTCGGTTTGCCGGAAGCCAGCCTGGGGCTCATCCCGGCGCAGATCGCGCCGTTCGTGGTCAAGCGCATCGGCCTGACCCAGACCCGCCGCCTGGCCCTGACCGCCGCCCGCTTCGACGGCCGTGAAGCCGAACGGCTGGGCCTGGTGCATTTCGTCGAGAGCGATACGCAGGCACTGGCCAAGCGCTTGAGCGAGGTACTGGAACAGGTTCGCCAGTGCGCGCCGGGCGCCAACGCGGTGACCAAAGCCTTGCTGCTGGCGACCGAAAGCGAGCCCCTTGGCCCGCTGCTCGATCACGCCGCCGGGCTCTTCGCCGCAGCGGTAGTCGGCGCCGAAGGGGTCGAAGGCACCCTGGCCTTCGTGCAAAAACGCAAGCCGAAGTGGGCAGAGTGATGGCCTTTTACTCCCCTCTCCCTAACCCTCTCCCCAACGGGGAGAGGGAACTGAACCTCGTGGTTTGAACGTCAGGAGTCCGCTAACAAAATGCCAGCCTTCAACAAGATCCTGATCGCCAACCGCGGTGAGATCGCCTGCCGGGTAATCGCCACGGCGCACCAGTTGGGCTATCGCACCGTTGCCGTGTACAGCGAGGCGGACGCCGATGCCCGCCATGTACAACTGGCCGATGAGGCCGTGTGCATTGGCCCGGCGCAGGTCAATCAGTCCTACCTGAAGATCGACAACATCATCGCCGCGGCCCGCAAGACCGGCGCCGATGCGATACACCCCGGCTACGGCTTTCTCTCGGAAAACGCCGAATTTGCCCAGGCCTGCGAAACCGCCGGCATCGTGTTTATCGGCCCGACCATTCAAGCCATCCATCTGATGGGCAGCAAGCGTCTGTCGAAGATCGCCATGCTCGCAGCCGGCGTGCCGTGCATCCCCGGCTACGAAGGCGCGGCGCAGGACGAGGCGGTCTTGAGCTTCGAGGCCGAGCGCATCGGCTACCCGCTGATGATCAAGGCCAGTGCCGGCGGCGGCGGGCGTGGCATGCGTCTGGTACATGCAGCCGGCGAGCTGCTCGCACAGCTGCGCACCGCCCGCTCGGAGGCACAAAACGCGTTCGGCTCCGGCGAGCTGATCCTGGAACGCGCGGTGATCCAGCCACGCCACGTCGAGATCCAGGTCTTCGGCGACCAGCACGGCAACATCGTCTACCTCGGCGAGCGCGATTGCTCGGTGCAACGTCGCCATCAGAAAGTCGTCGAGGAAGCCCCCAGCCCGGTCATGACCGCCGAGCTGCGCCGAGCCATGGGCGCAGCGGCGGTGAAGGCCGCCGCTTCGGTCCATTATGTCGGTGCCGGCACGGTGGAGTTTCTGCTCGATCGGAGCGGCGAGTTCTTCTTCCTGGAAATGAACACCCGCCTGCAGGTGGAGCACCCGGTGACCGAGCTGATCACCGGGCAAGACCTGGTGGCCTGGCAGATCCGCGTGGCCGAAGGTCAGCCGCTGCCGCTTAAACAGGAGGAGATCAGCCTCACCGGCCATGCCATGGAGGTGCGCCTGTACGCCGAAGACTCGACCAACGACTTCCTCCCGCAAACCGGCGAAGTGCTGCGCTGGGAACCGGCGTTGCTGGAGGGCATCCGCATCGATCACGGCCTGGTCGAAGGTCAACAGGTCACGCCGTTCTACGACCCGATGCTGGCCAAGATCATCGCCTACGGCGCCAGCCGTGACGAGGCGCGGCGCAAGCTGATCCGTGCAGTCGAGGACTGCGTGCTCCTGGGCGTGAACGGCAATCAGCGCTTCCTCGCCAACCTGCTCAAGCACCCGGAGTTCGCCGCCGGGAACGCCACCACGGCCTTTATCGGTGAGCACTTTCAAGCTGACCCGAGCCTGAGCCCGCAAGCACCCTCAGCGGCTGAGCTGGCGAGCGCTGCGACCCTGCTCTACCAAGCCTCGGCGCAGGCCCGCGCGCATCAGCCC
The DNA here is from genome assembly GCF_005503735.1 of Pseudomonas sp. 2FE. Taxonomy (NCBI): domain Bacteria; kingdom Pseudomonadati; phylum Pseudomonadota; class Gammaproteobacteria; order Pseudomonadales; family Pseudomonadaceae; genus Pseudomonas; species Pseudomonas sp. 2FE. The sequence continues at coordinate 142,785 of NZ_SCMO01000005.1, forward strand.
GGTTTGTCCGGCTGGCGTAACGCCGGCAACGCACCCTGGCGTTTCGTGCTCAAGCATGGCGAGCACAAGCTGGCGGTGGAACTGGCAGTGATCGAGTCCGGCACTCAGCCACAACTGCATGCCCGCGTCGGCGAAATCGAGCTCAGCCTGCGCCTGCTCAAGGCTGACGGCCGCTGGGCCAGCTTGGAGCTGGACGGTGTGCGCCAGCGCCTTGCCTATCATCACTCCGGCGAAAACCTCTGGCTGTATGGCCGCAACGGCAATCTGGAACTGACCGACGTCACCCACGAACCGGCAGGCGGGCAGAACGCCGCCAGCTCCGGCTCGCTCAAGGCGCCCATGGATGGCGCCATAGTCGAAGTGCTGGTGGCCGAAGGCGAAAGGGTCAGCAAGGGCCAACTGCTGGTGGTGCTGGAAGCGATGAAGATGGAGCACCCACTCAAGGCCGGGGTCGACGGCATAGTCCGGCGCGTGCAGGTGAGCCAGGGCGAGCAGGTGAAAGGTCGGCAGTTGCTCCTAGAGGTAGAGCCGGAGGTGGAAGCGGACTTGTAGAACGGAATCGTCGCTTGCGAGGTAGCTGATGTCTTTTAGGCTGGTTAAGCTGTCCGCCGATTGATGGCACAAGGCTTTTTTGCCGTCATGCCTGCGCGCAGATAAGGATAGTGAATGTCATTTTCCCAGCATGAAAGCCAAGCCACCCTGCAAGGCTCGCCTCGATTCAGTGCTGCTTTTAACCGCCGTACCTTGCTGGCTATTGCCGGGCTGCTCTTGACCGCCTTCGTCGTGACCGCCATCTCCCTGGTGCATATCGCCCTCGATCAGGACCGCCAGGCCCGCGAGCAGAGCCTGTTCTTCGCCAGCAAGGCGCTCGAGGCGCGCAAGCAGAATATAGCCCGGACGATTGGCGACTATGCCTTTTGGGGCGATGCCTATCAGCATCTGCATACCCAAGTCGACCTCGAATGGGCCTATACCCGGCAGAACATGGGCCCCTCCTTGTACGAAAACTTCGCCTACGACGGCCTATTCGTCGTCGCTCCCGACGGTAAGACCGTCTACGCGGTGATCGAGGGTAAGTTGCAGACACTGGAGGCGCGGCAGTGGCTGCAAGGCGATGTCGCGGCGCTGCTGGCCCGGGCCCGCGCGGCGGCGCAAGACGAACAACCCCTAGTCGAGATCATGTGGGTCGGGCAACGCCCCGCGCTGGTGGCCGCCGCCGGCTTCACCACCGGCAGCGACCCGCAGATCGCCACGATTCCAGGAGCCCCCTCGGTACTCTTGTTCGTCGATGTCTTGAGCGCGGAAAAACTCCACGAATACGGCCAGGATTACGCGCTGGCCAACTTGCGCATCCCGACCGATACCGCGGACGCCGCCACCCCTACCCTGTCACAGCCTAGCGCCGCGGGGGCGCCGCTGCTGTTGCGCTGGGACCAGGCCCAGCCGGGCCGCGACCTATTGAGCGTGGTCCTGCCGCTGCTGGCCCTGGTGGGGCTGGTACTGGCCGTGCTGACTTGGCTGGTGCTGCGCAACGCCATGGCGACGGCGCGCCTGATGGATCTCAACTACAACCGCCTGACGAACAGCCGCACCGCACTGGCGGCCAGCGAGGAACGCTTTCGCGACGTCGCCGAAGCCGCCTCGGACTGGCTCTGGGAAATCGACGCCGAGCACCGTCTGACCTATCTCTCCGAGCGTTTCGAGGCGGTCACCGGCCACCCCCCCAGCGCCTGGCTCGGGCGCTCCCTGGACCAGCTGCTCAGCGGCGACGGCCAGCCCCTGCTCGACTGGTTGCAGAGCCGCCAGGGACAAAGCGACGACCGCGCGCCCCTGCACTGCCGCTACCTGGCCCGGGATGGCCGCCAGCACATCTGCCGCATCGCCGCTCGTCCGATCCTCAAGGAAACCCCCAGCCTGGGCGGCTATCGCGGCACCGCCAGCGACATCACCGAGGAGGTCGAGGCGCAGGCCAGAATCCAGCACCTGTCGCAGCACGATTCGCTCACCGGGCTGCCCAACCGCAACCGCCTGCGCGAATTTCTCGAAGGCAAACTCAGTACCCTGCCGTCCATCGACCAGCCGCTGGTGATGCTGAGCATCGACCTGGATCGTTTCAAACCGATCAATGACGCCCTCGGCCATGCGGCCGGCGACCGGGTGCTGCATGAGGTCTCCCAGCGCCTGCGCCAGTGCACCCGCGACGAGGATCTGGTGGCCAGGCACGGCGGCGACGAATTCATCATGGTGCTCAGCGGTATCTACGCGCAGCAGGACGTCGAACACCTGTGCGCGCGCCTGATCGAGAAGATCGAGCAGCCCTACCGGCTCGAGGACCAGGAGGTATTCATCGGCGCCAGTATTGGCATCGCCATGGCCCCGCACGACGCCAGCCAGGTCGATGAACTGCTGCGCTACGCCGATATCGCCCTCTACCAGGCCAAGGCCGGTGGCCGCGGCACCTGGCGCTTCTATGCCAGCGAGATGAACGAGCGCATCGTCGAACGCCGCCGACTGGAACAGGACCTGCGCCTGGCCCTCGGCCGGGACGACCAGCTGTGCCTGCACTTTCAGCCGCGCTACCGGCTCGACGGCTTGCGCCTGGCCGGCGTCGAGGCCCTGGTCCGCTGGCAGCACCCGCAACGCGACCTGCTCGGCCCGGAGCGCTTCATTGCCCTGGCCGAGGAAACCGGGCTGATCGCCCCGCTGGGCGCCTGGGTCCTGCGCAGCGCCTGCCGCGAGGCAATGCGCTGGCCGCAGCCGCTGCTGGTGTCGGTGAACCTGTCGCCCTTGCAGTTCCGCCGTAGCGACCTGGTCGCCCAAGTCAAGGCCGCCCTCGACGAGAGCGGCCTGCCCGCCGCCCGGCTGGAGCTGGAGATCACCGAGAGCGTGATGCTCGAGGATGCCGAGGGCGCACTGGTGACCCTCAAGCAACTCAAGGCGCTCGGCCTACGCCTGTCCATGGACGACTTCGGCACCGGCTATTCATCCCTGAACTACCTGCGCGCCTACCCCTTCGATGCCCTGAAGATCGACCGCAGCTTTATCGCCGGCCTCGACGGTTCGGCGGACAGCCGCGCCATTGTCCAGGCCATCATCGGGCTGGGACACGCGCTGTCCATGACTGTCACCGCCGAAGGGGTGGAGAACCAGCAACAACTGAGCCTGTTGCAGCGGGACGGCTGTCACGAGGCACAAGGCTTCTACCTGAGCCAACCGCTGCCCGTCGAACAACTGCGCGCGCTGCTGCGCCGCGAGGTCGACGCCTGAGGCCGCCACCTAGATCGATCAGGATTGTTTTTTGTCAGCTCAAGCCATAACAACAACACCGGAGGAGCCACATGACACTCGCCAACAAGACCCTGTTTATCACCGGCGCCAGCCGCGGTATCGGCCGCGAGATCGCCCTGCGTGCGGCCAAGGACGGCGCCAATATCGTCATCGCGGCCAAAAGTGCCGAGCCCCATCCCAAGCTCGCCGGCACCATCCATAGCGTCGCCGCTGAAGTCGAAGCGGCAGGCGGCAAGGCCTTGGCCCTGCAACTCGATGTACGTGACGAGCACGCCGTCAAAGTCGCCATGGCCCAAGCCGCCGAGCACTTCGGCGGGATCGACGCCCTGGTCAACAACGCCGGGGCGATCAAGCTGGTCGGCGTCGAGCACTTGGAGCCCAAGCGCTTCGACCTGATGTTCCAGATCAACACCCGCGCGGTGATGGTCTGCAGCCAAGCGGCGCTGCCCTACCTGAAAAACAGCGCCGGCGGCCACATCCTCAACCTCTCGCCGCCGTTGAGTATGGACAGCAAATGGTTCGCCCAGCACGGCCCCTACACCGTGACCAAATACGGCATGAGCATGCTGACTCTGGGCATGAGTGAGGAATTCAAGAAGTACGGCATCAGCGTCAACTCGCTGTGGCCGAAGACCATGATCGCCACCGCCGCCATCGAGTTCGAACTGGGCAGCCGCGAGGCCTTCAAGCGCGCGCGCCTGCCGGCGATCATGGCCGACGCGGCTTACGCCATCCTCTCGAGCAGCGCTCGCAGCATCAGCGGCCGCCTGCTGATCGACGAGGAAATCCTGCGCGAACAGGGCCAGAGCGAGTTCGAGCACTACCGATTCGATCCGGCCGGCGGTTCGCTGATTGCGGATTTGTTTGTGGATTGATTGGCGTCACATCTCCCCAGCCCCTCTCCCGTCGGGAGAGGGGTACAAACCCGATTTGCCGATCTGCCCTTGGTCATTCGCGTGAGGGCCATAGCCGCAAACCAGCGCCCGCACTAGATTGCTTGTCACGCCGTTTCGCCTGTGCACAACAACGACAAAAGCCAGAGCCATGACCCACGCCGATCTGATTACCCCTGCCCGCTTTATCGCCCAGCTACCCGCCACCCTCCGTCGTGTGCCACGCATGTTGCGCGGCCTGTATTACGCCGGCATCCGCAACCGCGAGAAAACCCTCTCGCTGGCCTGGGCCTTGGAGCGCGCGGCCAAGCTTTACCCGAACCGGCCGGCGGTGCTGGACGAGCAACGGCAGCTCTCCTATGCCAGCTTCAACGCCTGGGCCAATCGCTTGGCACGCGCATTCAAGGCAGAAGGTGTGTGCCACGGCAGTGTCGTGGCGGTGATGCTGGAGAGCCGCATCGAGGTGCTGGCGGTGCTCGCCGCCCTGGCCAAGCTCGGCGCGGTCGGCGCCCTGGTCAACACCACCCAGCGTGGCCAGGTGCTGATCCACAGCCTGAATCTGGTCAAACCCAGCCATTTCGTGATCGGCGAAGAACTACGCGGGCCTTTCGAAGACGTCCGTGGCGAGCTGCTCAATAGCAGCGGCCACTGCTATTGGGTCGCCGATGGCGACAGTTTCAGCGATCCCGGCCTGGCGCCGGCAGGCTGGCAGAACCTGATCGCCCTGGCGCAAAACCTGGCGAGTGAGAACCTGCCGGAAACCGCTCGGGTGCGGCTGAAGGATGCCTGCTTCCTGATCTACACCTCCGGCACCACCGGCCTGCCGAAGGCCTCGATCATGAGCCACGGCAAATGGATCAAGGCCTACGGCGGCTTCGGCCATTCCGGCCTCGGCCTGAACAACACCGACGTGCTCTACCTGACGCTGCCTTGCTACCACAACAACGCCGTCACCGTGTGTTGGAGCGCGGTGCTGGCCGGCGGTGCGGCCATCGCCCTGCGCCGGCGCTTTTCTGCCAGTGCCTTCTGGAAAGACGTCAAACACTACCAAGCCACCTGTTTCGGCTATATCGGCGAGCTGTGCCGTTACCTGCTGAACCAACCGCCCTGCCCGGAAGAACGGCACAACAGCCTGACCTGCATGATCGGCAACGGTTTGCGCCCCTCGATCTGGAGCGAGTTCAAGCAGCGCTTCGGGATCGAGCGGATCACCGAGTTCTATGCCTCCAGCGAAGGCAATATCGGTTTCACCAACCTGTTCAACTTCGACAATACCGTCGGCTACTCCCCGGCGCCCTACGCCATAGTCCGCTACGACCTGGAAAACGATCGGCCGCTGCGCAACCCAAAGAACTTCATGGAGAAGGCCAAAAAAGGCGAGCCCGGCTTGCTGATCAGCGAGATCAGCCCGAAATGGCCGTTCGACGGCTACACCGACCCGGCGAAAAGCGAGGCGGTGATCCTGCGTAACGTCTTCAAGCAGGGCGACGCCTGGTTCAACAGCGGCGACCTGATGCGCGACATCGGCTTCAAGCACACCCAATTCGTCGACCGCCTGGGCGACACCTTCCGCTGGAAAGGCGAGAACGTCTCCACCACCGAGGTGGAAAACGCCCTCGGTGCCTTCCCCGGCATCGAGGATGCGGTGGTCTATGGTGTGGAAATTCCCGGCACCAATGGTCGCTGCGGGATGGCTGCCCTGCGCTTGGCGCATGGCGTCGAACTGCATACCGCAAGCTTGGCCGCCCATCTGGAGCGCGAACTGCCGCCCTACGCCGCGCCGCTGTTTTTGCGCTTACTGAAGGAAGTCGAAACGACCGGCACCTTCAAGTACAAGAAAACCGACTTGAAAAAAGTCGCCTACAATCCAGACGACGTCAACGACCCGCTGTTCGTTCGCCTACCCGGCGCTGCCTATTTCCAGTGCCTGGATGCCGGGCTTTACCAAGCCATCCAGTCGGGTCACTACCGCTTCTGAAGAGCGCCATTTTCCCCTTAGCGCCGGCCGTGAGGTCGGCGTTTTTTTTATTGCGGACTCAATGTTTGAACTCGAACTGCACTTCAGCCCCTTCCACCGACTGCCAATAATCCTCTTCACGCTCATTGGTGATCAGCTTGCCATTCAATTGAAACGGGCTCTGCGCTGGCGGCTTCTCAACGAACAAGGGCGGCAACAAGGACTTGTTGGTTGTCTCGTCCACGGATTCACCCAGCTCCAGTTGCCCCGCCAGATCCGACGGCAAGCGCAGGTCCAGTTTGGCCTTGGGCAGCTCTGCTTCAGCCTTGGGTAGCTCTAGTCTGGCCTTAGGTAGTGGCTCTTTATCAGCCTTGCTGATGCTGGGCTCAGGACGGGGTTTGGGCACGACAACCGGCGTCGCCTGCACCTGTTTGACTACCGGTTTGGGCTTCTCGACTTTGACCGCGGCCGGCTCAGGGGCGACTTCGGCAGCCGCAGCCGGCGCGCTGACAACCGGCGTGGGGGGTGTCGGAGGTGACTTGGGAGGTGTCGGCTCGACAGGGTCACAGGCGCTCAACAGCACCAGCGCCACAGCAAGCCCCAGGTAGCGGGTAGCAATCATTGGGGGCACAAGTAGCTAACGGAATCCGTTAATGCTCTCTCGGAGCCGATTGACTGGCAAGTCCTGTGTTTAAGTCGCCTGGTTGCGAAGCAAGGCAAAACAGCGCTCAGCCAGTGCCTGACCGACTAACGTGAACCTCTGGAGTTTTCTGCCTCAGTAGCCGGCAAACGTTCGAGTTCAGCCTGCAGATCCAGCCCTGGATAGCGGCGCTGCAACGCTGCGAACTGCTCGCTGGCGAGCCTCTGCTTGCCGCTGTCGCGTAACTGGATGATCTGCTGCAAAGCGCTCTGCAGTTCTTCACTCAGTTCTTGCGCGGCTTGAACGGGGGCGACCGCAGCCATGGGCGCTTCGGCCTTGGCCGCGCTATCGGCCGGACGGCCACTGGGGCTGGCTACGGCTTTGGCGTTCACTCGCTCCTCAGCCATCGGCATTTGCGCCTCGGTCATCGGCGCGACCAGCGCAGGCGCCTCACTCATAGGCAACTGCACGCTGCGCTTTTTCTCCGCCGACAGCGGCGGTGCGTCTGACTGAACAGCCTCCGTGGCAGGCGCCGGAGCTAGCATCGGCACAGGCGCTATATCGTAACGCTCAGGGCTGCGCTCGAACGTGCGCAGCGTCAGCCCCACACCTAAGCCGAGGGTCGCCAAGCTGGCGAACGCCACGGACCAACGTGCCCGTTGGCTGCCGCCAAACAACCAGCCATGCAGGCGCGCCATGACGCCCGGCTGTGGCGCCCGCTGAGCGTTGCTGGTTGGCAATGCCGCTGTCGCGGCGGCCAAGATGCGCGCATCCAGGGCGGCCGAAGGCTCGTGCGGGTCATGCGCACGGTAGTGTTGCAGCAACGCCTGCTCGTGCGGAGCGAGCGGCGACGAGTCGGGGCTATGCCCAGCAGGATCATGCGGATCGTGGCTCATACAGATACCTCTTCGGCAGTGGCCGGGTCGGCCAGCAACCGACGTAACTTTTGCAGCGCGTAACGCAGACGGCTTTTCACGGTTTCCGCCGGGGTGTGGGTCAGCTCGGCGATCTCGCTCAGCTCCAGATCGCCATGGGCGCGCAGCAGGAACACCTCGCGCTGTTCGGCCGGCAGATCGTCCAGCGCGGCCTGTAAGCGCTGTTGATCACGCGCGAGGCTGAGTTGCTGTTCAGGATTCGGCTCGCTGGCGGCCTCACCGTGCAGTTGCTCGTCGAACTCATCCTGCAAGGCCTGGCGCTTGCCGTGCTTGCGCCAATGGTCGATCAGGCGGTTGCGCGCAATCTGGTACAGCCAGGTCTTGAACTGCACCGCTTCGCGCAGCGAAGACTCGCTGCGGATCAGGCTCAACCAGGTTTCCTGGAATACCTCCTCGGCCAGCGCCGTATCGCTGCACAAGCCACAGAGAAAACGAAACAGGCCAAGACGATGGCGCGCATAGAGCACGCCGAACGCCTCAGCATCGCCGCGCCGATAACGCCGCAGCAGATCGGCGTCGCTATCGGCGAGGAACCTCGCAACAGGGGCGGATGTCACTCTCAGTCGACCTTGGCCATGCCGGAAATTGAACTCGAGCTTGAACCGGCAGTTTGCAGGCTCTGCGCCAGTTCGACTAGCTGGACGAACTCGGCACGCAGACCAAAGCGGTCTTCGCCCTTGGCGCTGCGGGCCAGTTTGGCGCTGGCCGCCATATCGAACGTACCGGTGTATTGCCCGCCCTTGAGCTGCTGAGCGAAACCGGCAACGGCCGCGGCGAAACGCAGATCCTCGCTGGCCTGGGCAATCGGAGTAGGGTTTTGCTCGGCCTTGATCGGTACTTCCAGCAAGCGGCTCTGGCTTTGCTGCGGCCCTTTGTAGCGGATGCGCAGCAACGCCAGCTCGCCCGTCTTGGCCGCGGTTTTCGCCGCGCTCTGATAGCGCAGCGGCTCCAACCAGCCTTGACTGCCCGTCGGCACTATTTCGTACAGTGCGGTGACGCTATGCCCGGCACCAATCTCGCCGGCGTCGACCTTGTCGTTGCTGAAATCTTCACGCTTGAGCGCACGGTTCTCATAACCGAGCAGGCGGTATTCACTGATTTGCGCGGGGTTGAACTCGACCTGGATTTTCACGTCCTTGGCCACCACCGCTAGGGTCGAACTCAGCTGTTCGACCAACACCTTGCGGGCCTCGCGCAGGTTGTCGATATAGGCATAGTTACCGTCGCCGGCATCGGCCAGTTGCTCCATCAGTCGTTCGTTGTAGTTATCGGTACCGAAGCCGAGGGTGGTCAGCGAAATACCGCTTTTACGTTTGTCGGCCGCCAGTTTCTTCAGCGTCTCGAAATCGCTGACACCGACGTTGAAGTCGCCATCGGTAGCCAGCAGGATGCGGTTGATGCCCTGGTCGATGAAGCCCTGTTGCGCCTGCCGATAGGCCAACTGGATACCCGACTCGCCCGCCGTGGACCCTCCGGCTGTGAGCTGCTCGATGGCCGCACGAATCTTGGCTTTCTGCGCCCCCGAAGTCGGCTCCAGCACCACCCGCGACTCACCGGCGTAGACCACCAGCGAGACCTTGTCCTGAGCGCGCAATTGCTCGACCAACAACTTCAAGGTGCTCTGCACCATGGGCAGACCTTCACGCCTATCCATCGAGCCGGAGACATCCACCAAAAACACCAGATTGGCGGCGGGAAGCTGTTCGACCCGCAGATCCGACGCCTTGATCGCCACCTTGAGCAGGCGGCTGTTGGCATTCCACGGCGAGGTCGCCAGCTCGGTGCTCACGCCAAAGGGGGTATCGCCCTTGGGCAGCGGATAGGCATAGGGGAAGTAGTTGACCAGCTCCTCCAGACGCACCGCCTCTTCGGGCGGCAGCCGGCCATCGTTGAGAAAGCGCCGCACATTGGCATAGCTGCCGGTATCCACGTCGATGCTGAAGGTCGACACGGGGGCCTCGGCCACCGCGTGAATCGGGTTAGCCGCCAGCTTTTGATACTGCTCGCGCGGCACATCACGATAGCCCGGCGGCAGCGCCTCGCTCATCGGTGCCGGGGTAACCTGGCTCGGCATGGCCATGCCCGTGATTGCGTACGTCGCCGACTCGGCCTTCTGCGCCAACGGCTGTGTGCGTGACGCTTGGCTTCGCGCCTCATCAGCGACGGCGGCGGCCCGCTTCTCCTCGGCTACCGGCGCGTTCGGCTGCTCGGATTGCGAGGCACTGCAGGCGGCTAGCGCCAGCAGCAAACCGCTGGCGAAACCACAGAGCAGCGGTTGGCGGGAAATAACGCGGTAACGGGACATGTTGGGCGCCTCCTGGGGACGAAAGATCCATTCGTCCTAGTAGACGCAGAGGCCACAGCGCTCGGGTTAAACCTGCTGAAAGTTTTTAGAGTCTGCTCAAGATCGTCGCGAGCGCAGGTCAGGGCCACACCCGTTCCCTACGGGTAGCGGCATTCCCCACATCCATGTGGGTCACAAGGCGCAACGCAGCATCACGCGCGAAGCCCGCAGCGGATCGTGAATAGGTTCTCAGAAGGCGCTGGCCGCCTCCTGGCAGAGCTGGCTGGCCAGCATCCCCAGCGTCATCAGCGCGCGCTCGGCTTCGCGGTTCCAGGGAATGCCGCAGTTCAACCGTACACAGTGATTGAACTGCTCGGTGTTACTGAAAATCAGCCCCGGCGCGATGCTGATGCCCTGCTGCAAGGCGCGCACATGCAGATCCTTGGTATTCACCCGCCGCGGCAGACTGACCCAGAGGATGAAACCGCCCTTCGGCCGGGTGATTTGCGTGCCTTCGGGGAAGTACTGCTGGACTGCCAGTTGGAAGGCGCTGAGGTTCTTGCGGTACTCCTGGCGGATATAACGCAGATGCCGGTCGTAGCCGCCGTTCTCCAGATAAGCCGCGACGCCCATCTGCGTCACACTGCAGGCCGAATGGGTGCTGAAGGTTTGTAGGCGCTGGATATCGTCCTGGTACTTACCGGCAATGATCCAGCCGACCCGCACACCAGGCGACAGAGTCTTGGAGAAACTCGAGCAATACAGCACCCGCCCCTCACGGTCATGGGACTTGAGCGCCTTGGTCGGCCCCTGCTCGAACATCAACTCGCCGTAGATATCGTCCTCGATGATCTGGATATCGAAATCTTTCGCCAGGCGCAGCAATTGCTTTTGCCGCTCCTCGGGAATGGTGCCGCCGAGTGGGTTGCTCAGCCGCGCGGTGAGCACCATGGCTTTGATCGGCCATTGATTAGCCGCCAGTTGCAAGGCTTCCAGGCTGATACCGGTGGCCGGATCGCTGGGGATCTCGATCACTTTCAGGCCCAGCAGATCTGCCAACTGCAGCAAACCGTAATAAGTCGGCGACTCGGTCGCAATCAGATCTCCCGGTTTAGTCAGCACCCGTAGCGACATCTGCAAGGCATCCACGCAACCATGGGTGATCACCACCTCTGCCGGGTCGACCACCACCCCGGCGTCGCGCATGCGGATCGCCACTTGGCGGCGCAGCGGCTCAAACCCTGGGCTGAACATGTAACTGAAGGCGCGCGGGCTCTGAAACCGAGTGACCTTGGCCAATTGTTGATGCAGCGCCCGCACGGGCAGGTAATCCACATGCGGCACCGCGGCCCCAAGGGGAAACACCCCTTCGCGCCGCGACTCGGTGAGCACCTGATTGATAATGCTGCTGCGGGTGACCAGGCCCGGCCGCTCGACCCGGGCGATATCCGGGGTTGGCGCCGTCAGCGCCGGAGTCTGGTGGACATAGAAGCCGGACTGCGGCCGCGCACGGATCAACCCCTGATCCTCCAGATTGGCGTAGGCCTGGAGCACCGTGGCATGGCTGACATTCAGCTGCGAACTCATCTTGCGCACCGACGGCACCCGCTCACCCGGCTGGTAGACGCCACGGCGAATATCCTCAGCCAGTTGCTGAGCGATGCGTTGATAGAGCAACAGATTGGTCATGGCAGCCTTCCCCAGGTCACTGAACCGAAACAGTAGCCGAGCAGACCAAAACTGCACCGGCACAGTTGCCTGTATTGTTGCCGGTACAGTACAAGTTCGCTAGCGACTGTATCCATCCAATTAGCAGCAAGCCGGGATTGCAATCAGCGCTGATGCACATAAGAAAAAACCCCGGCGCTTTACAGCCACCGGGGTTCGGCTCCAGCGCCTGGAGGTTTAGCGGGCCGAGCCGAGATGGCCCTGCTCATCGGAGAAGACGATCTCCACCCGACGATTTTGTGCTCGCCCACGGGCGGAAGCATTCTCCGCCACCGGGAAGTCAGCCCCGTAACCACTCACCTGGATACGTTTGCCATCGATGCCCAAGTCGACCAACAGATCGGCCACGGTTTGCGCGCGCGCACGCGACAGCTCGAGGTTCTCCTCTTTGCTGCCACGGCTATCGGTGTAGCCCTCAATACGCACGACGCGCCTTGGGTTGAGCTGGAGAAACTGCACCAGTTTGAGCACCGTGCGATTGGCTGAGGCTTTCAACTCGACACGGTTGGCATCGAACAGCACATCGCCCAAGGTCATCACCAAACCACGCTCGGTCTCGGTAGTGGCCAAGCTGACGATCTGCTCCTCCAGCCACTTGCCCTGCTGTTGCACGCTGAGCAGTTTGGCTTCACGCAGGGCGAGTTGCAGTCGCTCACGCTCCAGCTCAAGCTTGGTCGCGCGCTCCTGGTTCAGGCTCAACGCACTGTGCTCAGTGGCGATCTCACTGTAACGCTGGCTCAGGTAGGCGTAATGGCTGACGTCAGCTTCACTGCCCCAGTAACTGGAGAGACGATCGGCACGCGCCAACGACTCACCGGCACGAATCACATCCTTAGGCGCGCTGCGCAGCACATCCGAGTCTTCTTTGACCTGCTGGAAGCCCGCCCGCGCTGTTTCCAGAGCGTGCTCGCTGTCTTGTTGACCGGCACAACCCGCCAGTAATGCGATGGTCAGCCCCAGGCTGCCATTCAGGTAAGGTTTGCAGCTCACTGCAGATCCCCCAACTGCTTACGCAGACGATTGATCCGGGCGCTCAACTCCACCAATTGTTTCTGGCTTTTCAGCGTCAGCACGCGAGCCTCGGCCAAGCGAGCATCCAGCTCGGCTTGTTCGGCGAGCATCCGCGCTCTCTTGTAATCCTCTTCGAGCATGTTCTTCTGCGCCAGCGCCAGCTTCTGCTCGGCCAGCAGCATTTCCGGAATCTGCTCATCCGCCCCGACGGCCTTGGCTTGCACTACAGCCTGTTCAGTCAGGCGCATCTGCTCGTTCGGCGCAGGGTCGTTAGCACAACCGGCCAAGGCCATAACGACCAGGCTGGTTGCCAGTATGCGTCTATGGATCACGAAAATTTTCCTACTGATTCGGGGCGGTTGCCGGTTGCAACTGCTGCTCTTTCCAACGCTCTAGATTGCGCTGCAGCAAGGTCTCCGGCACACCGGCGGCGGCCAATTCTGTCATCTTTTTCGCCAATTGTCCGCGCAGCCAGGGCTCGTTGCAGGCCGAGTTGTGCGACAAGGTCAAAAACAACCCCTCACTGGAGATCGGCGGCTCAAGCACCTCCAGATCATTCTGCATACCGAGCGTGTCCGCCAGCGCCGCCCCGGGGTAGCGCTCGTACAGCACATATTCGGGACTCCCCAACAACAGTTTCTGGAACGCCTGGGTCAGGCTGGGCAGCTGTTCGAGGGTCAAATTGGCCTTGGCAAAGGCATCGAACGGCTGACCGAAGCGGTCATTCGCCAAGATCGCGCCTGTATGCCCACGCAGATCCTCCCAGCCGCTATAAGGAAAACCATGCCCCTTGCGCACCCACACCACACTCGGTGTAGAGAACAGAGCCGGATGGATGTAATCCATACTCTCCAACCGCGACAGAGTCAGAGAGCCCCCCGCAAGCAGATCGACACGTCCGCTGCGTACCTCTTCCTTGGCCTGCGACCACGGGCCGGTGTAGATAATCTCCAGCTTCAGCCCCAAGGCCGTGGCGATTTGCTGCAGCAGATCGGCATTGGCGCCGATCAGTCGCTGCGGGTTCTGCGGATCGCGCCAGAGATACGGCGGGTACTCTGGATTACCGGTGGCCACCAGCCGCTCGCATTTGCCGATCGCTGAAGCCCAGCCCGGGAGCAGGACCAAGCCCATGAGCAGCAATAGTTTGAAGAAGGAATGTTCACGCATGGAGTGCTTCTCAACAAAACGTTCGATTGGATGAAGGCCACACTCGAACGCCGGGATTGATCTTCATGCTAGCTTAACGCCAGCCACAATAATTATTAGCGATAAGGACATGCCATGAAAAAACTGTTTCTCGGTTTAGCGCTGGTTTTAGCTGCGGCTATTGGGCTGCTGTACTTCTCCCCTGCCACCCTGATGACCAGTGCGCAACTGGTCGAGCGTCAGTTGGCGGGGCTCTCGGCCAAACACCTTGAGGTGGGCGATCTTAGCATCCATTACTACGAGGGCGGCCCGGCGGACGGCGAAACCATCCTGATGGTTCACGGCTTTGGCGCCAACAAGGACAACTGGCTGCGCTTCGCTAAACACTTCACTCAGCACTACCACGTGATTGCGCTCGACCTGCCAGGCTTTGGCGAGAGCAGCAAACCGGAGGCCAGTTATGACGTCGGCACCCAGGTGGAACGCCTTGCTGCCTTTGCCAAGGCCCTGGGCATCGAAAAACTGCACTTGATCGGCAACTCCATGGGCGGGCACATCAGCGCCCTGTATGCCGCGCGCCACCCGCAACAGGTGCTGTCTGTGGCATTGCTGGACAACGCCGGGGTCACCGCACCGATCAAGAGCGAGCTGTTCGAGATTCTGGAGCGTGGCGAGCCCAATCCCCTGGTCGTGAGGAGCCCGGAAGACTTTTCCCGTATGCTGAGTTTTGTCTTCGTCGAACCACCGCCACTGCCGGGCACACTCAAACGCTATATGGCCGAACAAGCCATCGCCAACAGTGCGCACTACGACAAGATCTTCAAACAGTTGCGGGAACGTTACATTCCGCTGGAACCGGAGCTGCCGAAGATCCAAGCCCCCACCCTGCTGCTCTGGGGCGAGCAGGACCGCGCACTGCATGTTTCCAGCATCGAGGTGATGCAGCCACTGCTGAAGAAGCCGAGCGTGGTGATCATGAAGAATTGCGGCCATGTGCCAATGATCGAGCGCCCCGAGGAAACCGCCGAGCACTACCAGGCCTTTCTCGACAGCGTGAAAAGCTAACCCCTACAGCCGGACAATAAAAAACCCGCTCGATGAGCGGGTTTTTTATTGGGCGAGGAAGCTGGATTAAACCAGCTTCTCGAACTCCGGTATGGCTTCGAACAGGTCAGCCACCAGGCCGTAATCCGCCACCTGGAAGATCGGCGCTTCTTCGTCCTTGTTGATCGCGACTATGACCTTGGAGTCTTTCATCCCGGCCAGGTGCTGGATCGCACCGGAAATGCCGACCGCGATGTACAGCTGCGGCGCGACGATCTTACCGGTCTGACCGACCTGCATGTCGTTCGGTACGAAGCCCGCATCGACGGCGGCGCGCGAAGCACCGACGGCGGCGCCGAGCTTGTCGGCCAGGGCGTACAGGTGCTTGAAGTTATCGCCGTTCTGCATGCCGCGACCGCCAGAGATGACGATCTTGGCCGCGGTCAGTTCCGGGCGATCGGACTTGGCCAGCTCTTCACCAACGAAGGCCGACTTGCCGGCATCGTGAGCGGCTGCGACAGCTTCGATGGCCGCAGAACCGCCTTCAGCCGCCACCGGGTCGAAACCTGTGCTACGCACGGTGATCACTTTCACCGCCGCCGAAGACTGCACGGTAGCGATGGCGTTACCGGCATAGATCGGCCGCTTGAAGGTGTCCGCGCTTTCAACCGCGATGATCTCGGAGATCTGATCGACATCCAGCTGCGCGGCAACGCGCGGCAGAATGTTTTTGCCGTTGGACGTGGCGCAAGCCAAGACATGGCTGTAGCCCTTGCCCAGCTCTGCGATCAGCGGCGCGACGTTTTCCGGCAACTGATGCGCGTAAGCGGCGTTATCGGCGACCAGGACCTTGGCCACGCCGGCGATTTTGGCCGCGGCTTCAGCAGCGGCGCCGACGCCTTGACCGGCAACCAGCACGTGAATATCGCCACCGATAGCTTTCGCTGCGGCAACCGTGTTCAGCGTGGCGGGCGCCAGAGCGGCGTTAGTGTGTTCAGCAACAACCAAGATAGTCATTTAGATTACCTTCGCCTCGTTCTTCAGTTTCTCGACCAATTCAGCCACCGACTTGACCATGATACCGGCGCTGCGAGCAGCCGGCGCCTCGACTTTCAGGGTCTTGACGGTGGAGGCGGTGGAGACGCCCAGCGCATCCGGAGTCAACACCTCCAGCGGCTTCTTCTTGGCTTTCATGATGTTCGGCAGCGACGCGTAGCGCGGCTCGTTCAGGCGCAGGTCGGTGGTGACGATGGCCGGCAGGTTCAGGGCCACAGTCTGCAGGCCGCCGTCAATTTCGCGCGTCACATTGACCTTGTCGCCCGCCACTTCCACCTTGGAGGCGAAGGTGCCTTGCGCGAAGCCGGTCAGGGCACCGAGCATCTGGCCGGTCTGGTTGTTGTCGCTGTCGATGGCCTGTTTGCCAAGGATGACCAGCTGCGGCTGCTCTTTGTCGACCACTGCTTTCAGCAGTTTAGCCACGGCGAGAGAGTTCAGCTCGTCATTGCTGTCGACCAGGATGGCACGATCGGCGCCCAGGGCCAGTGCGGTGCGCAGCTGCTCTTGAGCAGCGTTCGGACCGATGGAAACGACGACGATTTCGCTGACCACGCCTTTCTCTTTCAGGCGCACAGCTTCTTCCACGGCGATTTCGCAGAAGGGGTTCATCGACATTTTGACGTTGGCGAGATCAACGCCGGAGTTGTCCGCTTTGACGCGAACCTTGACGTTGTAGTCAACCACTCGTTTGACAGCTACAAGAACCTTCATGGATTCCTCGTTACTCTCCGGTGAAAAAAGAATGTCGCCAAGGCGAACCTGGCCAGTGATGCCCGTCAGCCGGAACCGACGGTCAGCCTATAGAATGGCCAGCGCAAAACCGCCCGTATCTTGACCGTATCGCCCATGCCGGTCAATACGGCAAAATGGTCACTTATAAGCCGTTATAAGCCGTGGACACCCGATTCTAGCAGGGCTTAACGAAATTCAAACAAACGTTTGTATTGGACCTGCCAAAGGCAGTAGATATAATGCGCCCGCACTGCTCAAGGAACGAGCCTAGTCCGCCACTATAAAACATCGAAAGAGCCTGAGTAGGAGATAGCCTGTGGAACGCGAATTTATGGAGTTCGACGTCGTCATCGTCGGCGCCGGCCCAGCTGGCCTGTCCGCCGCCTGCCGACTGAAGCAGAAGGCCGCAGACGCTGGTAAAGAAATCAGCGTCTGCGTGGTCGAAAAAGGCTCCGAAGTCGGCGCCCACATCCTCTCCGGCGCAGTGTTCGAACCGCGCGCGCTGAATGAATTGTTCCCTGACTGGAAAGAACTCGGCGCTCCGCTGAACACGCCCGTCAAGCGCGATGACATCTACATGTTCAAAAGCGCCGAAGGCGCGATCAAGGTTCCCCATCTCTTTGTGCCGAAAACCATGCACAACGAGGGGAACTACATTATTTCCCTGGGCAACCTCTGCCGCTGGCTGGCCCAGCAGGCTGAAAACCTTGGCGTAGAAATCTACCCAGGCTTTGCGGCTCAGGAAGCGCTGATCGATGAAAACGGCGTAGTCCGTGGCATCGTCACCGGCGACCTCGGCGTCGACCGTGAAGGCCATCCAAAAGAGGGTTACTACACCCCTGGCATGGAGCTGCGCGGCAAATACACCCTGTTCGCCGAAGGCTGCCGTGGCCATATCGGCAAACAGCTGATCAAGAAGTACAACCTCGACTCCGAAGCCGACGCCCAGCACTACGGCATCGGCATCAAGGAAATCTGGGACGTGGATCCGGCCAAACACGAGCAAGGTCTGGTGCTGCACACCGCCGGCTGGCCGCTGGATGTAGTCGGTAACCAGAACACCGGCGGCTCGTTCCTCTATCACCTGGAGAACAACCAGGTGGTGGTCGGCTTGATCGTCGACCTGTCCTACAGCAACCCGCACCTCTCGCCGTTCGATGAGTTCCAGCGCTACAAGCAGCACCCGGTGATCAAGCAGTACCTGGAAGGCGGCAAACGCGTAGCCTACGGCGCTCGCGCCATCAGCAAGGGCGGCCTGAACTCGCTGCCGAAGATGGTATTCAACGGCGGCGCGCTGATCGGCTGCGACCTGGGCACCCTGAACTTCGCAAAGATCAAGGGCAGCCACACCGCCATGAAGTCCGGCATGCTGGCCGCCGAAGCGGTCGCCGATGCGCTGTTCGCCGGCCGTGAAGGCGGCGACGAGCTGACCAGTTACGTCGATGGTTTCAAGGCCAGTTGGTTGTATGACGAGCTGTTCCGCAGCCGCAACTTCGGCGCTGCTCTGCACAAGTTCGGCGTACTGGCGGGTGCTGCGTTCAACTACATCGACCAGAACATCTTCGGCGGCAAAATCCCGGTTACCCTGCATGACACCACACCGGATTACGCCACCCTGAAGCCGGCCGCAGAGTCGAAAAAGATCGACTACCCGAAACCCGACGGCAAGATCAGCTTCGACAAACTGAGTTCGGTATTCCTCTCCAACACCAACCATGAAGAGGAACAACCCTGCCACCTGAAGCTGACCGACCCGAGCATTCCGCTGCTAAAAAACCTGCCGCTGTATGACGAGCCGGCACAACGCTACTGCCCGGCCGGCGTGTATGAGGTAGTAACGCAGGAAAACGGCGAGAAGAAGTTCCAGATCAACGCGCAGAACTGCGTGCACTGCAAGACCTGCGATATCAAGGACCCGGCCCAGAACATCACCTGGGTCACACCGGAAGGCGCCGGTGGTCCGAACTACCCGAATATGTAATTCGCTCGGGTATGAAAAAGGGCTCCTTCGGGAGCCCTTTTTTGTGCCGGCCATTTATTCCGGTTGCGGACCTATGGGAAAGAACTGCCCGCCGCTCCACACCCCCAACCAGCACCGACCATCGATCTCACGCGGCACGGCCAGCTCGACCAACTGATAGAACACGTTGCGGTGAATCAGTGCTTCAAGGTTGGCCCGCACTTGCACATAGGGCGCCGGCTCCTGGGTCAGCGGATTGTGCTCTACGCGCAGCGGGTGCTCGGCTCCGACAACAGTTTCATCATCCACATTGGTGGCGAAGCGCAGCACCTGCCCTTCACCCTCGCCTTCCACCTGCACACTGATGGCGACAAACGGCGCATCATCGACCTTGATCCCGACCTTCTCCACCGGCGTGATCAAGAAGTACGCCTCGCCGTCACGGCGAATGATGGTGGAAAACAGCCGCACCATCGGCTTACGCCCGATGGGCGTACCCAGGTAAAACCAGGTGCCATCGCGGGCAATCCGCATGTCGATATCACCGCAGAATGGCGGGTTCCACAGATGCACCGGCGGCAGCCCCTGTTTCTCGCTCTTGGGGATCTGCGCCAACAGATCACCGGCCTTGCCTGGGTCACTCATGCCCTCTTCCTCTTATTAATCACTCAGTCCCAGCAAACGGCGCGCGTAATCCTGCAGGGGCGGGCCAAGCAGAGCATCCGGCTCGGCCTCATAGAACGTCAGAAAACCGCCTCGACTGCGAATGCGCGCGGTGTCCACCAAGTAGCGGGTATTGGTTTCGATCAACATCAGCCGGCTCGGGGCCGTATGACCACTCCCTCAGCGATCTACTGTCAGGTGAATGCCCATCACCACACAGCCAACGAAATAGTATTCATGAAAAGGGGGAACTAATCGCAAAAACTGCACTGATTCCAGGAGCAACTATTAGTCACCGGCAAAATCAGCGAGTGCGCCTCACTCGGCGGGCGAAACACCGGCTCGATATAGCTGACGGGAAAATGGTTCGGCGCTCATGGCAGCACGCAGCTCCTTAGATACTAGAAATAATCGGGTTTCTGCCAAGGCGGAACGATGCTGCCGGGCGTTTAGCGGATTAGATCCGGGCTGCACAAATCGCGGCATAGCCCGGACTTCAATCCAGGGCCTGGGTTTGTCCGAAGACTGAAACCAGCCGACGAATCAGCCGCCAATAATCTTCATGACCGTCACGCCGCCAGAGAACGCCATCTCCTGCTTGTCGCCCAGCGCCTGGACCAACAACCGCTGTAAGGCCGGCAGGGCCTGATGGCGTGGTTTGTCGAGCAAGTCCCCGACATAGTGGCGATTACTCGATGACAGGCAGCCATGCAGCCAGCCCGTAGAGGACAAACGCAGCCGCGAGCAGGTGCGGCAGAACGGCACACTTTCGTTGGCGATCACGCCGAAAAACCCCTGCCCGGGGATCTGGTAACGCAATGCCGTGGCATCCAACGGCGCATCGGCCTGCTGGTATTCATAACGCTCGGCGATCAGCGCCAACAGTTCGGGCATACCGATGAACTGCTGCAAAAAGCTATTCGGATCGCGTGCTAGGTGGCCCATGCGCATCAGCTCGATAAAGCGTAGTTCGAAGCCGCGCTCCAGACAGTAATCCAGCAACGGCAAGACCTGATCGAAGTTCTGCCCGCGTAGCGGCACCATGTTCAGCTTGATCTTCAACCCAGCCGCCCGTGCCTGCTCCAGACCATTCAGCACGGTGGCCAGGTCGCCACCACGGGCAATCCGCCGGAAGGCTTCCGGGTCGAGGGTATCGAGGGAAATGTTTAAACGGCGGATGCCCGTTTCGAGTAGCAGCGGCAGTTTGCGCGCCAGCAGCTGGCCATTGCTGGTCAAGCTGATGTCGTGCAAACCCAGTTGACTGACCCCGCGCAACAGCACCTCCAGCTTCGGGCTGACCAGTGGCTCGCCACCGGTGATGCGCAGCTTCTCGATCCCAGCCGCCTCAATCAGGTAAGCCACCCCACGGACCATGGCCTCGGCCGATAACTCATCCTGCGCCGCGACCAGACGTTTGCCGTCGGGCACGCAATAAGTGCAGGCGTAATTGCAGGCGGCGGTCAGGCTGATCCGCAAATTGCGAAAACGCCTGCCCTGGCGGTCGACGATCATGGGCAACTCCGACGGGTGATACGCCGCAGTATATCCCCGCAGCCAGTCCACCCACATGCCTGGCATGCCGATATAGACCGGCTGAATGGCATCAAACCGGAGGCGTCTCGCCGTCACGCTTGCGCTTGTTGCCCATGCGCACACCGATATCCATGAGGAACTGGAAGAAACCTTCCTGGTCTTCCAGCACGTTGCTCCAGAACGGCGAGTGGTACAGCGCCACGGCGCCATGCACCAACGCCCAGGCAGCGCAGTAGTGGAAGTAGGGCGGCACGTCTTCCAGCTTGCCTTCGGCGATCCGGCCCTTGATCAGCAGCGTCAGGCGTTCGAAATTGGAGGCTCGGATCTTGTGCAACTGCTCGACCATCTCCGGCACTTGGTTGCCTTTGACGACTTTCTCTTCCAAGCGGTCGAACAACCGGTAGCGCTGCGGATCACGCATGCGGAACTCGAAATAAGCGCGCGACAAGGCTTCCTTGTCACGATCCACGTCGGCCGAGTGCAGCAACTCGTTCAAATCACGCTCGTAGTCGAGCATCAGGCGCAGGTAGATCTCCGCCTTGGACTTGAAATGCTTGTAGATGGTGCCTTTGCCAATCCCTACGGCGTCAGCGATCATCTCGACGGTAACGCTATCCTCCCCCTGATCGAGGAAGAGTTTGAGCGCGACATCGAGAATTTCCTGCTCGCGGCGGCGAAATTCACGGATCTTACGGGGTTCTTTCTGCATAAAGAGACTGCGGGGTCAAAAATCGAAGGCGCGTATTATGCCTATTTAGGGCCAAATTGCACGGATCATCAGACCATGTACGCCTTTCATGACGAGTTTACCCAAGACCCAGGGCTGCGCTATCTGAACCACGCGGCCGTAGCGCCCTGGCCACGCCGGGCGGCGTTAGCGGTCAGCCGTTTCGCCGAACAGAATGTGCTGCTCGGCGCCCGCGACTACCCGGATTGGCTAATAGTAGAGCAGCGCTTACGCGAGCGCCTGATGCGGCTGCTCAATGCGCCCTCCACGGCCGACATTGCCTTGGTGAAGAACACCTCGGAAGCCTTGTCCTTCGTCGCGTTCGGCCTCGACTGGCAAGCGGGCGAGCAAATCGTGATCAGCGATGAGGAGTTTCCCTCCAATCGCATCGTCTGGGAGGCGCTGAAACCGCTGGGCGTCGAGGTGATTCAAGTCAACCTGACTGACAGCGACCCCGAGCAAGCGCTACTTGCCGCCTGCGGGCCGCGTACGCGGTTGATGTCGATCAGTGCCGTGCAATACGCCAGTGGCCTGCGCCTCGATCTTGAGCGCCTCGGTCATGGCTGCCGCCAGCGTGGCGTGTTGTTCTGCGTGGATGCCATCCAGCAGCTCGGCGCCCTGCCCTTCGACGCCCAGGCCTGCGACTGCGCCTTCGCCATGGCCGACGGGCACAAATGGCTGCTCGGCCCAGAGGGGCTGGGTGTGTTCTATTGCCGCAGCGATCTGCGCGAGCAGCTCAAACTGCACGAGTACGGCTGGCATATGCTCGAACACGCCGGCGATTACAACCGTACGGACTGGCAGCCCGCGCGCACCGCCCGGCGTTTCGAGTGTGGCAGCCCGAATATGCTGGGGACCATGGCCCTGGAAGCCAGCCTGTCGCTGTTGGAGGAGGTCGGTATGACCGAGGTCGGCAAGGCCCTGGAAGAGCGCATGCAGTGGCTGCAGGACGGCCTCTCCAGCATACCTGGCATCAACCTGTACAGCCCGAGCGATCCGGCGCGACGTGCAGGGATTCTGACGTTCAGCCTGACTGACTGGGAGAAACCAGCGCTATTTGAGCAGCTTAAACGCGAGCAGGTAATTTGTGCGCAGCGTGGCGCGGGCATCCGCCTGTCACCCCATTTCTATACCGAACCGAGGGTGATCGACGAGACTTTGGCACTGCTACGCCAGTTGGCTGCTAGGTGAGGACTCAGCAGCGGCGCCAGTATTCCAAATCTGTTTAAAAAATGAACGGAATCGGCCTGGACGATCGCCAGTCTTCACCAATACTCAAAGATACTGGTGTGCGGCATCTCCCCCAAGTGCCCTGCCAGGCAAGGTACCGTGGATTGTGTACCTTGATTTACTCCTAATGGTCTTAACCCGGATTCATCCCCCAGAGTCCGGGTTTTTTTTATCCGCGATTTAAGTGCGCAAGGGGGAACAGGCGCTGAAAGCTCGTCGTAGTCTGCTCGGCAAACATCTCGAAACTCACCCCACGCAACTCCGCCAGAAACTCCGCCACCTCACGCACGTACTGCGGCAGATTGGGCCTACCCCGATAAGGGATCGGCGCCAGGTAAGGCGAGTCGGTTTCCACCAGCAGGCGATCCACTGGAACTTGCCGGGCCACCTCACGCAAAGCCTCAGCATTGCGAAAGGTGACGATGCCGGACAACGAGATGTAAAAACCGATATCCAGCGCGGCCTTGGCCATCTCCCAGTCTTCGGTAAAGCAGTGCAACACCCCACCCTGCGGTAAGGCTGCATCGCGCAGCAACGCCAAGGTGTCGGCACGCGCTTCGCGGGTATGCACGATAACCGGCTTACCGGTGAGCCTTGCCGCCTCAAGGTGCAGACGGAACGCCGCCCGCTGCAGCTCGGCGGCTTCCGGCTCGTAGTGGTAGTCCAGGCCGGTTTCACCGATCGCCACGACCCGCGGGTGATTCAACTCGGCCAGCAGCCAATCCAGCGCAGGGGCGACACCCGGCTGCAGATCGAGCGGATGCACGCCCACCGAGCAATCGACATCGGCGTATTGCTCGGCCAGCCCTTTGACCGCGGCCGCGTTATCCGCGCTAACGCCGATACAGAGGAAATGCCCAACGCCACGCGCACGCGCGGCATCCAGCGCGGCATCCAGAGAGCCGCCATGGGCAGCCAGGTCGAGACGATCAAGATGACAGTGGGAGTCGACAAGCATGGGGAAATAACGCTTACATCGTGTGAGTTGGGCGGTCGGACGTCAGCGCCCCGGCCAGGTAGGTTTCGATCTTGTTGCGGGCCGTGTTGTCGCCATCATTGAACTGCACGCCGACACCGGCGGCACGGTTGCCCTGGGCACCTTTCGGGGTTATCCAGACCACCTTCCCAGCGACCGGAATCTTCTCCGGCTCGTCCATCAAGTTGAGCAACATAAAGACTTCGTCGCCCAACTTGTAGCTTTTGTTGGTCGGAATGAACAAACCGCCGTTTCTGATGAAGGGCATGTACGCGCCATAGAGCACGGATTTGTCCTTGATCGTCAGGGACAAGATTCCGTTACGCGGGCCA
Organism: Pseudomonas sp. 2FE; assembly: GCF_005503735.1. Taxonomy (NCBI): domain Bacteria; kingdom Pseudomonadati; phylum Pseudomonadota; class Gammaproteobacteria; order Pseudomonadales; family Pseudomonadaceae; genus Pseudomonas; species Pseudomonas sp. 2FE. Next base: position 166,920 of record NZ_SCMO01000005.1, read on the forward strand.
AAATTCGGTGGCAGGCTCATGCGGCATTCCTAGCTTACTGATCAAAGGGCCGATTCTAGCCCTGTCCGGGCAGGCTTGCCCACTGCACGAGCAGGGCTTCGAGAAGCAAGACACGGTTCAGGTTAGCCTTGCCGAGCACTTTCTGCCGCTGCGCGAGCAACCAATCCTGCACAGCCAGGACCTTGGCTTGCGCCGACTTGTCGGCAAGGTATTGCACGACCTTACGCATATCGCCGAGGCCCAGCCCTTCTTCATCCTTGGTCAACTGATAGCGCAAAATCAGCTGCGACCAGTCGCAAAACCAATCGAACAGCAGCAGCAGCGGTACGCTATTCCAGCCCTCAGCCAGTTGGCTCGGCGCTTGTTGCTGCTTGAGGAGTTTCTTCACCCCCTCCACCACCTGCGCCCGCTGTTCACGCACCCCCTGCCCCTGCAAGCTAACGGCGGCGAGGGGCGAACCCGCAGCCAAGCTCAGCAGCTCGCGCCGCTCCTCTGTGCTGCTCTCGGGTAGCGCCTGCGCCAACCAGGCCAAGCTATCCGCCTCGCTGGGCAACGGACAGGCCTGTTGCACGCAGCGGCTTTTCACTGTGGGTAACAGTCGACTGGGCTGGTGACTGACCAACAACAAGACCGTATCGCCAGACGGCTCTTCCAGGCTTTTCAGCAGGGCGTTGGCGGCATTCAGGTTCATCGCCTCAGCCGGCTCGACCAGCACCACCTTGCGCCCGCCGAGCTGCGCAGTCTGCACGACGAAGCTCACCAGCTCACGCACCTGGTCAACCTTGATCGCCTTGTCAGCCTCTTCCGGCTCCAAGATGAAGTTATCCGGGTGAGTGCCGGCCGCCAGCAGCAGGCAGGCCTTGCACTGGCCACAGGCATCCAGGCCGACCGGGCTACGGCAAAGCAGCCGCGCCATCAGCCGCTCAGCCAGGGCACGCTTACCAATACCAATCGGACCATGCAGCAGATAGGCATGCGCATGCTGCGTGCGCCCCGCCAAGGTCTGCCAGAGCGCCGCCTGCCAGGGATACACAGGGCGTGTCATCAATTATTTCCCGCTCCGCGTTGTCGCCTGAAGGGCCAGGCCTGCTGTTGCGCAGGGCGGTGTTACTCGTCGTTGATTTGGAACGACCAAACCACACTCCTCGCGCCTTGCCCTACGCAACAGCAGGCTCCGGCGCGGCGTGGGAAATAACTGATGACACGCCCTAACCACGGGCCAACTCCAGCAACTCTGGCAACAAGGCATCCAGCGACTGCTGCACCTCGACCAGCGACTGCGCGGCATCCACTACACGATAACGTGCGGGTTCGGCCGTGGCGCGACGCAGATAGGCCTGGCGGACAGACTCAAAGAAGTCACGACCTTCCTGCTCGAAACGATCCAGCCGCCCACGGGCCGCGGCACGGGCCAAACCCACCTCGACTGGCAGATCGAAAATCAGCGTCAAATCGGGGCGCAGCTCGCCCTGTACGAAACTTTCCAGAACTGCGATGCGCGCCTCCGACAAGCCCCGGCCACCACCCTGATAGGCATAGGTCGCATCGGTAAACCGATCACACAACACCACCGCCCCACGCGCCAGCGCCGGGCGGATCACCTCGGCCAGATGCTGAGCGCGAGCGGCGAACACCAAGAGCAGCTCAGTATCCGCAGCCATCGGCTCAGCGCTGGACGCCAGCAAGAGTTCGCGAATCCGCTCGGCAAGCGGCGTGCCACCGGGCTCACGGCTCAGCAACACATCAATACCCTGCGCCCGCAGACGCTCGGCCAGGTACTCGCGGTTAGTGCTTTTACCGGCGCCTTCCGGGCCTTCCAGGGTAATAAACAGGCCGGTCACAGGCTGTCCTTATTCATGATTCATGGCGTGCCCGCGTCCGGGCTCGGACTGGAACGGTAATCGGCACGGCGCTTGAGTTGATACTCATGCACCGCACGATTGTGCGCATCGAGGTCATCGGAGAATACATGGCTGCCATCGCCACGGGCGACAAAATACAGACTCTTACCGTCCGCCGGATGGAGTGCCGCTTGGATCGCTTCACGCCCGACCAAGGCGATCGGCGTCGGCGGCATACCAGTAATCATGTAGGTGTTATAGGGCGTCGGCTCGCGCAGATGGGCACGTGTCAGCTTGCCGGTATAGCGCTCACCCAGGCCGTAGATCACCGTTGGGTCAGTCTGCAGCAACATGCCGACCTGCAGACGACGGACGAATACCCCGGCAATCTGCCCACGCTCCTGCGGCACACCGGTTTCCTTCTCGATCATCGAGGCCATGATCAAAGCTTGATAGGGCTCGCGGTACGGCAGATTTCCCGCACGCGTTTGCCACTCCTCGGCCAGCACCTCATCCAGACGAGCGTAGGCCTGCTTGAGCAACTCCAGATCGCTCATACCACGGACAAAACGGTAAGTATCCGGAAAAAAGCGCCCTTCGGGATAAACACCGGGCTCGCCGAGACGGGCCATCAACTCCGCATCGCTGAGCCCCGCCAGGAGCTGTTCGAGCTTGGGCTGACGCGCCAGAGCCGCACGGACTTGGCGGAAGTTCCAACCCTCGACCAAGGTCAGGCTGTACTGCAGCACCTCACCACGCTGCCACAGGCCGAGCAGATCGCGCGCACGCAATCCCGGCGTCAGTTGATACTCGCCACTGTGCAGCGACTGCCCAGCCAAGTTGAAACGCCAGTACAGACGCAACCAGAAGGCATCGCGCAGCACCCCCTCGCCTTCCAGGCGATTGAGCACGCCGCCTGGGGTGGCGCCAGCAGAGACATCCAGCACGTACTCTTCAGGCAGGTTCAGTGGCTGCTCAAGTGCATCGTGCTGCTGCCAGGCGGCGAACGCCAGCAGCAGACCGGCCAGCAGCAGTCCGCCTTCCAATAGCAGCAATAATTTGCGTATCACGAATCAGCAGTCCAGTAGATCGCGGGCGATGCTCTGCAGTTTACGGGTGAGCGGGCCGACCGGCCAGTCGTGCCCTTGCAGCGCACGCACCGGCCAAACCCCATAAAGGCTGTTGCACAGGAAGACTTCGTCAGCCTCGAGCAACTCGACGGAACTGATATCGCGTACCGCCACTGGAAGCGCCAGGCGCTCGGCTTGGGACAACAACTCAGCCCGCATCACCCCAGCGACACCCGAACGGGACAGGTCAGGCGTAAGCAATACGCCATCCCTCACCAGAAACAGATTGCTGTATACGCCTTCAATCACGCGCCCAGAGACATCCAACATCAAGCCTTCAGCATGCTCGAGATCCTGCCACTCAGCCCGAGCCAACACCTGCTCCAAGCGATTGAGATGCTTGAGTCCGGCGAGCAGCGGCTGCTCGGCTAAACGCGTCGCACAGGGGAACAGGTGCACGCCCTGCTCGGCATTGGCCGCCGGATAAGCCGGAGCAGAACCGCCTTGCAGAATGCGGCGAGAGTGAGCCGCTTGCGGCGGCGCGTAGCCACGTACGCCATTGCCACGGGTGAGGATCAACTTGGCTACACCCTCACCCAGCGCAGCAGAAAAAGCCAAAAGCTCCGTGCGGATCAGCCCCTCATCACACGGCATGGCCAGACGCGCACAGCCTTCAGCCAAGCGCGCCAAATGCCGCTCAAGCAACTGTGGCCGCCCGTGCTTGACGCCAATGGTTTCGAACAACCCATCGCCGTAGGCCAGGCCTCGGTCCTTGACGGACAAGGCCTCGGCCGGCTGACCATCAATCCAGCTCGACATCAGTCGACGAACCGGCGGAACACCAATGAGCCGTTGGTACCGCCAAACCCAAAGGAATTGGACAACACCACATCGATGGGCATGCTCCTGGCCTGGTGTGGTACGAAATCGAGATCACACCCCTCGTCCGGCTCGTCCAGGTTGATGGTTGGCGGCGCAACTTGGTCGCGAATCGCCAACACACTGAAGATCGCCTCTACCGCGCCGGCAGCACCCAGCAAATGGCCGGTCATCGACTTGGTCGAACTGACAGCCAGGTTATAAGCATGCTCGGCAAATACCGACTTGATCGCCGCCACCTCAGCCTTGTCGCCAGCCGGCGTCGAAGTGCCGTGGGCATTGATGTACTGCACCTGCTCAGGATCCAGGCTGGCATCGCGCAGAGCATTGCGAATGCAGCGCGCAGCACCGGCACCATCTTCCGGCGGCGAAGTCATGTGGTAAGCATCGCCGCTCATGCCGAAACCGATCAGCTCGGCATAGATAGTCGCGCCACGCGCCTTGGCATGCTCCAACTCTTCCAGCACCAAGGCACCCGCGCCATCGGACAGTACGAAACCATCCCGGCCCTTGTCCCACGGACGACTGGCACGGGCCGGATCGTCATTGCGGGTCGAGAGCGCACGGGCCGCCGCGAAACCGCCGATACCCAGGCCGCAGGCGGCCATCTCGGCACCACCGGCAACCATCACATCCGCTTCGCCATAGGCGATATTGCGCGCCGCCATGCCAATGCAATGCGTACCCGTGGTACAGGCGGTGGCAATCGCATAGTTCGGCCCCTGTAGCCCCAGATGGATCGACAGGAAACCGGAAATCATATTGATGATCGAGCCGGGGACAAAGAACGGCGAAATTCGCCGCGGCCCTTGCTCATGCAAAGACTTGCAGTTGTTCTCGATATTGGTCAGACCGCCGATACCCGAACCCATGGCCACGCCAATGCGTTCACGGTTGGCGTCAGTGACCTCCAAGCCCGAATCACGCACAGCCTGGAAGCAGGCAGCCAAGCCATATTGAATAAACAGGTCGATCTTGCGTGCCTCTTTGGCCGACAAGTATTCCTCGACATTGAAGTTCTTTACCGAGCCACCAAAGCGAGTGGTGTAGGCGGAAAGATCCATATGCTCGATCAGGCCGATACCACTACGACCGGCCAGAATACCCTGCCAGCTGCTCGGAACATCGGTACCCAGGGGCGACAACATGCCCATACCGGTGACCACGACGCGTCTACGCGACACAGCAATCTCCTCTTATTCGGTTTCGCAGCGCGTTGCATGCGCTTAAAGAAAAACCGCACGCCTTTTGGGCAGTGCGGCTTTTCCAAGTCGGGAATCGACGATTACAGGTTATTACGCGTGCGCAGTAACGTAATCGATAGCTTCCTGAACTGTGGTGATTTTTTCGGCTTGCTCGTCCGGGATTTCGGTCTCGAATTCCTCTTCCAGAGCCATCACCAGCTCAACGGTGTCAAGAGAGTCGGCACCCAGGTCTTCGACGAAGGAAGCGCTGTTGGTTACTTCCTCTTCTTTGACGCCAAGTTGCTCAGCAACGATTTTCTTGACGCGTTCTTCGATGGTGCTCATACCTTGTTTTCACTCCTAATGAACAAATCCAGGCAGCTGGTCTGTGGGTAAGTGTATAGAAAGGGTTTTCCGCATTTCAAGCTGAATACCGAGGACCTTCTCGATCACCCAACGATCTGTCTATAAACCAGTTGCAGCTTTATAACGGATTTTAGACAGCACGTATGACAGTTTTCTGAAGGCTCCCGTCACATTCAGCTCATATACATTCCGCCATTCACCGGAATAGTAGCCCCGGTGACATAGGCTGCGCCATCGGAAGCCAGGAAAGAAACCACTTTAGCAATCTCTTCTGCCTGCCCCAAACGACCCAGCGGAATCTGCGCCTGCAGCGCTTCGCGCTGTGCTTCCGGCAGTTCGCGAGTCATATCCGTATCGATAAAGCCCGGCGCTACCGCGTTCACGGTAATAGCTCGCGAGCCGACTTCACGAGCCAGAGCACGACTAAAGCCCTCAAGACCGGCTTTAGCCGCCGCGTAGTTTACCTGCCCAGCATTGCCCATGGCGCCAACTACTGAACCGATATTGATAATCCGCCCCCAGCGCGCCTTGGTCATGCCACGCAGCACCCCTTTGGACACGCGGTACAGACTGTTGAGGTTGGTGTTGATCACGTCATGCCATTCGTCGTCTTTCATCCGCAACATCAGATTGTCACGGGTGATGCCCGCATTGTTAACCAGGATCAAGGGCTGACCAAGATGCTGCTGGATATGCTCGAGAGTACTGGCTACCGACTCATCATTGCTGACGTCGAGCACCAAACCGGCACCTTCGATGCCATGTTCTTTCAGGGTTTCCGCGATACGCTCAGCACCGGCGGCCGAGGTAGCAGTGCCGATCACTACGGCGCCTTGGCGCCCCAGTTCCAGAGCGATAGCCTGGCCAATACCGCGGCTAGCGCCGGTGACCAATGCAACCTTACCTTGCAGGCTCATGAAAGTTTCTCCTAATTCAGGCCAGCGCCGCGCGCGTGGCGGCGAAGGCATCCGGGGTATCGAGGTTGTAGGTATTGACGCCTTTAACGCAACGCTTGTTCAAGCCCGAGAGCACTTTACCGGGGCCACACTCGACCAGGCCGGTCACGCCAAGCGCAGAAAGACGAACCATCGACTCAACCCAACGCACCGGGTTATAGAGCTGCGCCAGCAGATCACGCTTGAGGGCATCGAGATCAGCCACGACGGCCGCACTGACGTTCTGCACCAGCGGAATCTGCGGGGCTTGCCAGGCGATCGCTGAGACCGCCTCAGCAAACCGCTCAGCCGCCGGGCGCATCAAATCGCAATGCGACGGCACGCTGACCGGCAGCGCCATGGCACGCTTGGCGCCACGCACCTTACACGCCTCGATAGCGCGCTCGACTGCCGCCGCTGCGCCGGCAATCACTACCTGGCCGGGGGCATTGAAATTCACCGCACTGACCACCTCACCCTGTGCGGCTTCAGCACAGGCGGCCAGTACATCAGTGTCTTCCAAACCGAGAATCGCGGCCATACCACCCTGCCCGGCCGGCACAGCTTGCTGCATCAACTGACCACGACGCTCCACCAGCTTCACCGCATCAGCGAAGCCCAGGCTGCCCGCAGCCACCAGCGCCGAATATTCGCCGAGGCTATGACCGGCAACGAATGCCGGGCGCGCACCAGCCTCAGCCAACCACAGACGCCACAACGCGATGGACGCGGTCAGAATAGCCGGCTGGGTTTTGTCGGTCTGATTGAGATGTTCTTCCGGGCCTTGCTGAGTCAAGGCCCAAAGATCGTAACCGAGAGCTTCGGAAGCTTCGGTAAAGGTATCCAGAACCAGCTTCTGCTGTGCGCCATGCTCAGCGAGCATGCCCAAGGATTGCGAACCTTGGCCTGGAAAGACGAATGCGAGGGATGCAGACATTTAAACGGTCCCTAATGGTCTTAGCGTCGGGAGGATTACGCTCAACCTAGCCAAGCGCAACAAACTGACAGTTGGATGACAGGCTGGCAAGTGCGGTCACATCCTACAACAACAGATGCTCGAGACGGCCATGCAGACGCTGCGGCAGATCTTCGTGAATTTCAACCAAGGCGCGGCGAATGGCGCTCTGAAACCCCTCAGAGCCGGCAGCGCCATGGCTCTTCACCACGATACCCTGCAAACCGAGAAAGCTCGCACCGTTATGCCGCGCCGGCGCCAGATCAGCCTGCAAACGACGTAATAGCGGCAAAGCAAGTGAGCCCACCAGTCGCGAACCCAAGCCTTGCTTGAACAAGGCCTCCATCCGCGCAGAGATCATGGCCGCCAGGCCTTCGCTGGACTTCAACAGAATGTTACCGACAAACCCGTCGCACACCACCACATCAGCTTCACCGCGATAGAGGCCGTCGCCCTCGATGTAACCGATGTAATTCAGCTCTTCGACCCGTTGCAGCAAACTGGCCGCCAGCTTGACCTGCTGATTGCCCTTGATGTCTTCGGTGCCAACATTCAACAGCGCAATGCGCGGACGAACGACACCAAGCGCCTCGGCCGCTACCGCCCCCATCACCGCGAACTGATAGAGATGCTCAGCACTGCAATCGACATTGGCGCCCAGATCAAGCAGATGACAATGCCCGCGCTCAGTCGGAATGGCCGTGACCATCGCCGGCCGGTCAATGCCGGGCAGGGTTTTCAGCACATAGCGCGAAAGCGCCATCAGCGCACCGGTATTACCGGCACTGACACAGGCTTGGGCACGCCCATCACGCAGCAGCTCCAGGGCCACACGCATGGAAGAGTCAGGCTTGCCACGCAAGGCCTGGGCAGGACGATCGTCCATACCGATCACCTCGCTGGCATGTTCAACATGCAGGCGAGCGCGATCGACACCCGGGTGGCGTGCAATCAATTCGTTCAGTAAGGAGGTTTGGCCAACGAGGACCAGATGCAGCGAGGGGAACTCGGCCAAACAGGCAATGCAGGCCAGAACAATGCTGTGGGGACCGAAGTCCCCACCCATTGCATCAATCGCGATGATCGGAGCGGACAAGGATTACTCGTCAGCGCCCTTGTCGATCACTTTGCGACCACGATAGAAACCGTCCGGAGACACGTGGTGACGCAGGTGAACTTCACCAGTGCTCTTCTCAACGGACAGAGTGCTAGCCTCGAGAGCGTCGTGCGAACGGCGCATATCGCGAGCGGAGCGGGATTTTTTATTCTGCTGAACAGCCATAATTAATAACTCCTAAACGTTTGGGTCACGCTTTAACTGTGCCAATACACTGAACGGGTTGGACCGCGATACCTCGTCCTCGCTCGGCTCTGGCTCTTCAAGGCCCGCCGGCTGCTGGCAATCTTCAGGATCATGAGCCGGAACAATGGGCAAGGCGAGCAACAGCTCCTCCTCAACCAACGCCAGCAGATCCAATGGATCCTCACCCAATTCCAGCACGTCATAGCCTTGCGGCACAGACTGGGTATTCGCACCTTCTTTCACCACGGCGTAACTGCATTCGCTGTGGATCGGCAGAGCGACCAGTTCCAGACAACGCTGGCAAACCATCTTGACCTCAACGTCGATCGAACTGTGGATTACCACAGCCTTGCGCTCGTCGCGCTCGAAAAAAAACTTCGCACGGACAACACCGACATTATCGGCAAGCGGATCGCAGAGTCGCTGCAATTCAGCCAGCGGCAGCTCACCTTCAAGGGTGGCGCCACGATCAGCTAGCTTGCGCGGATCAACGTGAGGAGGAATCGGGCCATTCAACATAGGCGCAGCATTTTAGGGATGCACCCTGCAGCTGTCAAAGGAAATTCGGCCTGTCCGTCAACTGGCACGCTCGCTAGAATCGCACCTCACACTCAAGGAAAACGCCATGCTGCCTCTGGTGCTCGCCTCCAGCTCCCCTTATCGCCGCGAACTCCTCGCCCGCCTACGACTACCCTTTACCTGGAGCGCGCCCGCCATAGACGAAAGCCGCCATCCACACGAGGATGCACCAAGCTTGGTGCGCCGTCTGGCCGAAGAGAAAGCCCGCGCCCTCGCCGAGAGCCACCGACAGCATCTAATCATCGGCTCCGACCAGGTCGCCGTACTCAACGGGCAGATTCTCGGCAAACCGCACGACCTTGCCCGCGCCCAAGCTCAACTCCAGACCGCCAGCGGCAGCAGCGTAACCTTCCTGACCGGACTGGCCCTACTAAACACCGCCACCGGCACCTGCCAGGTCGACTGCATACCTTTCACCGTTCATTTCCGCAACCTGGATGAAGCGCGCATCAAACGCTACCTGGAGACCGAGCAGCCCTTCGACTGTGCCGGCAGCTTCAAGGCTGAAGGCCTAGGCGTCAGCTTGTTCCGCGCCACCGAAGGCACTGACGCCACCAGCCTGGTCGGCCTACCCCTGATCCGCCTGGTAGACATGCTGCTGCTCGAGGGCGTCGATCTCCCCTGACACCTATATAAATGAAAGAAACCCGATAAATAGAAGCCCGGCAAATGCCGGGCTTCTATTTGAGCCAAATCGGACCTAGCGCAAAGCCGGCCCCTGAAACCCCGTCCAGATTGCCAATTGCTCGGCAACACTAGCGCCAAGCTTCTTCGCAAAGCGATCGAACGGCGTTTCTTGCACGGTGTAATCGACCAACTCTTTCTCGCCAATCACATCCCGCGCCACCGAACTGGTATTGCCCAACGCATCGATCAGGCCCAGCGTCAGCGCCTGCTCACCCGACCAAATCAAGCCCGAGAACAGCTCCGGATGCTCTGCATCCTTCAAGCGCTCACCGCGCCCCTGCTTAACGCTGGCAATAAACTGACGATGGGTGGTATCCAGAACGCCCTGCCAGAAACGCGTTTCCTCATCCTTTTGCGGCTGGAACGGATCCAGGAAAGCCTTGTGCTCGCCCGAGGTGTAGACCCGGCGATCCACCCCCAGCTTCTCCATCACACCAACAAAACCGAAGCTGGCCGCCGTCACACCGATAGAGCCAACCAAACTGGCCTTATCCGCATAGATCGCATCTGCCGCACTGGCAATGTAGTAAGCACCAGACGCACCAAGATCGGTGATCACCGCATACAGCTTGATATTCGGATGTTCTGCACGCAGCCGACGAATTTCATTGTAGATATAACCCGACTGGACAGGACTGCCGCCTGGGCTGTTGATTCGCAGAATCACACCCTTGGTCTTCGAATCCTCGAAGGCCGCACGCAGGCTACCGACGACATTGTCAGCACTGGCAGACTCCTGATCCGCAATCATCCCACGCACTTCGATCAGCGCCGTATGATTAGCGCTACGCGCAGCACTTTTCTGCCAATTCAGCGCCGGAGAAAACAGCGCGAGCGCGCCAAACAGATAGATAAAGGTCAGCGCCTTGAAGAAAATCCCCCAGCGTCGCGCACGGCGCTGCTCTTGCACACCGGCAAGCAGGGTCTTCTCCAACAGCTTCCAGCTCTTATCGTCACCATTACTGGCGGTCGACGCATTCCATTCATCCGACATAATCACTCACCCCAAGTAATGGCTCACCTGCACGCAGCTCAAGCCAGGCGCGCAATTCAGTAAAATGCTCAATTGCCAACCGCGGCCCGTACGTTCGCAGAGTGTCCAGCGGCTGCGCACCATAGCCGACCGCAACCGAATCCACGCCCGCCCGCCGCGCCATCTCCAGATCGAATGACGAATCACCGATCATCAGCGCCCGCTCAGGCGCGACCTGACAATCCGCAAGAATTTCCTGCAGCATCAGCGGATCAGGCTTGCTGGCCGTTTCGTCGGCACAGCGGGTGACATCGAAATAATCCAGCCAACCCTGCCCCGCCAGCACCCGCTCCAACCCATGCCGCCCCTTGCCAGTCGCCACCGCCAGGCGATAGCCCGCAGCACGAAACCCTTCCAGCGACTCAGCCACCCCGGCAAACAACGCTGACGGCTCAGCCTCCAGCGCTAGGTAATGCTCACTGTAAAGCCGACAGAAACGCTCGACACGCACCGACTCAACGAGCTCCGGATAGAGAGCACGAATAGCCTCGGGCAGGCCAAGGCCGATAATGCCCTTAATTGCAGCATCACCCAGCGGCGGCAGCTCAGATTCAACAGCCGCCAAGCGCATGGCATCGACAATGCGCCCAATCGAATCGACCAGCGTGCCATCCCAATCAAAGATCAGTAGCTGATAATCAGGCACTCAACCGCTCCAGAGTCTTGAGCCACATATCATCCACCGGAGCCTCCAGCTTCAACTCGCCGCCCTCAGGCAAGGGCACGGTCAAAGCATAGGCATGCAGAAACAGGCGCTTACCGCCCAGTTCGCGAATCTCGCGAGAGAAGTCATCATCGCCATACTTGGAGTCACCCGCGATGCAGTGGCCGGCATGCTTGGCATGCACACGGATCTGATGGGTGCGCCCGGTAACCGGCTTGGCCTCGATCAGCGTGGCAAAATCGCCAAAGCGACGCAGCACGCGAAACAGCGTCATGGCCTCCTTGCCATCTTCACTCACCTCAACCATGCGCTCGCCGGAGCGCAGATTGCTCTTCTGCAACGGCGCCCGCACCTGCTTCTTGGCCGTCGCCCAATGGCCACGCACCAAAGCCATGTACCGCTTGTCCACTCCATCCTTGCGCAAGGCCTCATGGAGATGGCGCAGCATGCTGCGCTTCTTGGCGATCATCAAAAGACCCGAGGTATCGCGATCCAGGCGATGCACCAACTCCAGATCCTTGGCATCCGGACGCAACTGGCGAAAGGCCTCAATCACCCCGTAATTCAGGCCACTACCACCATGCACGGCAATCCCGGCCGGCTTATTAAGGACGATCAGCGCCTTATCTTCATAGACAATCGCCGCCTCAAGACGCGCAAGCAACCCTTGCGCCAAAGGCACAGGCTCATCGCGCTCAGCAAGGCGCAAAGGTGGAACACGCACAATATCCCCCGCCTGTAGTTTGTACTCAGGCTTGATCCGTCCTTTATTCACACGGACTTCGCCTTTACGCAAAATCCGGTAAATCAAAGTCTTGGGCACACCTTTGAGACGAGTGCGGAGGAAGTTATCGATTCGTTGGCCGGCAAGTTCCGGTTCAACCTCGAGCAGCTGGACGCCGGAGGTCGGAGAGGCAGATTCTGTCATCTATCAATCATAACAATTTTTTATTGAATTGAAGCACTTAATCATTGCTGCTATAGTCCCGAGCGCCGCCAAAAGCGGCCCGGTTTGCGGATGATCGCTAAAACTGCCATCCCCAACCGATTGCAACTACATTCAGGACGTAAGGCCGTCCGACGGGACTTTCGCCGCAAAAGGCCGCGAATAACTCGGAAATAAAGCCTTGAGCCATGACGCGTTATCTACCCTTGAGGGAGATAGCGGTAAATGCCAACCCGCTGCAGATTCTGCGAGCGGCACCCGATTTTCAGCGATACGTGTAGGGTGGAGATGCACAACCGTCGGACTGCGTAGCTTTATTGAAGACGCTTTATCTCGTCCGCTACCGATGGTTGATTCCTCCTCCTGACTGAGTGCTTCTGTCACCACAGCAAGCAGGAGACGTCCGTCGCGACCCCGGCCCTATTGGCCGACGTCGCTAGACATGGGAACGACTTACAACCGTTTCTGACGCGCACCTGACACCGACCCTGAGAGTCGTGTGTGCCGAACGCCGTTTCCGGCAGCCCGGAAACCGACGGTACTACATGAAAAGAATGCTGATTAACGCAACTCAACCCGAAGAGTTGCGTGTTGCCCTGGTAGACGGCCAACGCCTGTACGACCTGGACATTGAATCGGGTGCACGCGAGCAGAAAAAGGCCAACATCTATAAAGGCCGCATCACTCGTATCGAACCCAGCCTGGAAGCCGCCTTCGTTGATTTCGGCTCCGAGCGCCACGGCTTTTTGCCCCTCAAAGAAATCTCCCGCGAATATTTCAAGAAAGCGCCTGAAGGCCGCGTCAACATCAAAGATGTGTTGAGCGAAGGTCAGGAAGTTATCGTTCAGGTCGAAAAAGAAGAGCGTGGCAACAAGGGCGCAGCCCTGACCACCTTCATCAGCCTGGCCGGTCGCTATCTGGTGCTGATGCCGAACAACCCACGCGCCGGTGGCATCTCCCGCCGCATCGAAGGCGAAGAGCGCAATGAATTGCGCGAAGCCTTGAACGGCCTGGTCGCCCCCAGCGACATGGGCCTGATCGTGCGCACTGCCGGCCTTGGCCGTAGCAGCGAAGAAATGCAGTGGGACCTCGACTACCTGCTGCAACTGTGGACCGCCATCAAGGAAGCGTCCCTCGATCGCTCTGCTCCGTTCCTGATTTACCAGGAAAGCAATGTCATCATTCGCGCCATCCGCGACTACCTGCGCCAGGACATCGGTGAGGTCTTGGTCGACAGCGTCGAGGCCCAGGAAGAAGCGCTGAGCTTCATCCGTCAGGTGATGCCGCAGTACGCCAGCAAGATCAAGCTGTATGAAGACAGCGTGCCGCTGTTCAACCGCTTCCAGATCGAAAGCCAGATCGAAACCGCCTTCCAGCGCGAAGTGAAGCTGCCGTCCGGCGGCTCCATCGTGATCGACCCGACCGAGGCCCTGGTGTCCATCGACATCAACTCGGCGCGTGCGACCAAAGGCAGCGACATCGAAGAAACCGCACTGCAGACCAACCTGGAAGCGGCTGAAGAAATCGCCCGCCAGCTGCGTCTGCGCGATATCGGCGGCCTGATCGTGATCGACTTCATCGACATGACGCCGGCCAAGAACCAGCGCGCCGTGGAAGAGAAAGTCCGCGAAAGCCTGGAAGCCGACCGTGCCCGCGTCCAAGTCGGGCGCATCTCGCGCTTCGGCCTGCTGGAAATGTCCCGCCAACGCCTGCGCCCATCGCTGGCCGAAGGCAGCGGCATCGTCTGCCCGCGTTGCAACGGCCAGGGCATCATCCGCGACGTCGAATCGCTGTCGCTGGCGATCCTGCGCCTGATCGAAGAAGAAGCCCTGAAGGATCGCACTGCCGAAGTGCGCGCCCAGGTGCCGATCCCGGTCGCCGCTTTCCTGCTCAACGAGAAACGCAATTCGATCACCAAAATCGAGCTGCGTACTCGTGCCCGTATCGTCATCCTGCCGAACGATCACCTGGAAACGCCGCACTTCGAAGTGCAGCGCATCCGTGACGACAGCCCGGAAGCCCAGACCTCGCAGTCCAGCTACGAGATGGCGGCTGCCGAAGTCGAAGAAGTTCAGCCGGCCAGCGCCACCCGCACCCTGGTTCGCCAGGAAGCCGCGCTCAAGACTGCCCCGCAGCGCCCCGCTCCGACCCCGGCCGCCCCAGCAATCGAGCCGCAGCCAGTAGCCGAGCCGAGCCTGTTCAAGGGCCTGGTGAAGTCGCTGGTCAGCCTGTTCGCTGGCAAGGAAGAAGAAAAGCCGGTCGTTATCGAGAAGAAGCCCGCCGCCGAACGCCAGCCGCGTAGCGACGAGCGCCGTAGCGGTCGCCAACAGACCCGCAACCGTGGTGGTCGTCGCGACGAAGAGCGCAAACCGCGCGAAGAACGCGCGCCACGTGAAGAGCGTGCCACTCGCGAACCGCGTGAAGAACGTCAACCACGTGAACCTCGCGAAGTCCGCGAAGTTCGCGAGCCTCGTGAGCCACGCGAAGACAGCCAACAGCCACGTGAAGAGCGTCAGCCTCGCGCCCCCCGCGAAGAACGCAAACCCCGCGAGCCGCGTGAAGAGCGCAAACCCCGTGAAGAGCGCCAACCGCGCGAACTGCGTGAGCCGCTAGACGCGCAAGGCCAGGAAAGCCCAAGCGAGGAGCGCGCCGAGCGTAAGCCGCGTGAAGAGCGTCAGCCCCGTGCACCGCGTGAAGAACGCCAACCACGCGTAACTGCTGAGCAAGCCGTGAGCGAAGAAGAACTGCTGCCGAACGAAGAGCAACTGCAGGACGAAGATCAAGACGGCGCCGAAGGCGATCGTCCACGTCGCCGTTCGCGTGGCCAGCGTCGTCGCAGCAACCGTCGTGAGCGTCAACGCGATGCCAACGGCAACCTCATCGAAGGTGGCGAAGAGAGCACCGAAGAAGGCAACGCTGCCGTAGCGGCCGCCACTGCGGTCGCCAGCAGTCTGGTAAGCGAGGCGGTTGAAGCCAGTGAAGCCGTTAGCGAACCCGTTGTTGCCACGGCTGAACCTACTGTAGAAGTCGAAGCCGCCGTACCTGCTGAAACCTTCGAGGCAGCGGTCGCCGAAGCCAAGCCCGTAGAAGCTGCCGCTGTCGCGGATAGCCCTGCCGAGCCGGCTGTTGAGGTTGCCGCACCGACCGCAGTCGAAGCCGCACCCGCTGTAGCCGAAGAAGCTGCGCCTGAGCCGACCGTGGCTCCAGTGGCTGAAGTAACGGAAGTAGCGGAAGTCGTTGAAGTGACTGTTGAGGCTCCAGCCGCACCAGTCAGCACCAGCGGCCGCGCACCGAACGACCCGCGCGAAGTGCGTCGTCGCCAGCGCGAAGCTGAACGCCTGGCCAAGGAAGCTGAAGCCGAGCAAGCAGCTGCAGCGCAAGCAGTGGTTGCTGCCGAACCCGCCGCGGATGTCGCCCAAGCAGCTGCTGAGGTCGAGCCTCAAGCCGAATCTGCTCAGCCTGCCGAAGAAGTAGCCGAAAGCGCCCCTCAGCAGCCAGCTGAAGTCGCTGCCGAGCAGGACGTCGAAGCGAGCAGCGAAACAGAGCCACACGTAGAAGCGCCGAAAGCAACAGAAGACGAGTCCAAACCGCTCGTGTAACGTTTCGATCAGCACTAAAAAGGGGATGCCTAGGCATCCCCTTTTTATTGTCTGCGCCTTACTGAATCGCCACTGCAGCCCACGCGGCAAGCGCTAACCGCGCCCGCGAATAAGCCGTACGCAAGCTGAAACACGAGCAATGGGATAAGCCAAAGAGATTAGCAGCAGTACAAAGCCTGCTCAGCGATCAACCCAGGACGAGTTGATCGACTCGCGGTTAAAGCACGTTCGGTTCGATTTCCAGGCTGACGCCATAGCGAGCCAGCACATCTGCCTGAATGCGCTGCGCCAGCCCGAGCAACTGCTGACCTGTGGCCCCGCCATAGTTGACCAGCACCAAGGCCTGCAAGCGATGCACACCAGCATCGCCCTCACGAAAACCCTTCCAGCCAGCACGCTCGATCAACCAGCCAGCCGCCAGTTTTACCTGGCCATCGGCCTGCGGAAAGGCCACCAAGCCCGCCTGCTCAGCACGCAAACGCTCGGCCAACTCAGGAGCAACCAGGGGGTTCTTGAAGAAACTGCCGGCATTCCCCAGCTCGGCCGGATCCGGCAGTTTTTCACTGCGTATGGCGCAGATAGCCTGGCTGACATCCGTCGCGGTCGGCGCACCAATGCCCTGCTCCGCCAGGCGCTGACGCACCGGGCCATAGTCCAGATGCAGTTCGCTCGCGCGACTCAGGGCAAAACGCACCCGCAGGATCAGCCAGCGCCCGGCTTCACGCTTGAACAGGCTATCGCGATAGGCGAAGGCACACTCCAGCAGCGAGAACTCTCGCAGCTCTCCCGTCTGGCGATCCAGTGCAGTCAGGCCAACAAAGACATCTTTCAGCTCGACGCCATAGGCACCGATATTCTGCATCGGCGCGGCACCGACAGTGCCCGGGATCAGACTGAGGTTCTCCAGCCCGGCCAGCCCCTGCTGCAGGCTCCACAGCACGAAAGGATGCCAGGGCTCACCCGCCTCGGCCTCGACTATTACCCGCTGTCCGTCCTCGCCGAGGATGCGGATGCCGCGACTGGCCATGCGCAACACCAAAGCCTCGACATCGCGAGTCAGCAGCAGATTACTGCCACCACCGATCACCAACAGCGGCAATTCACGCTGGGCAGCCGCGAGCAACGCCGCGCGCACATCCTGCTCGTCATGCGCATCGGCAAACAGCTGAGCGCGCACATCGACACCGAAGGTATTGAAGGCCCTGAGAGACACCCACTCCTGCAATTGCAGGCTCATAGACGCCCCTTCACTTCATTGAGCAGCGCATCGCTAGCCTGCTCAATCAAATCCAGCACCTGCTCGAAGCCATCTTCGCCACCGTAATAGGGGTCCGGCACTTCATCCAAAGCCAACTGGTAACGACGCAGGAACAGATCCAGCTCGGCCTTGGCACTAGCCGGCCGCATGGCTTTGAGGTGCTGCAGGTTGCTTTGATCCATGGCCAGGATCAGATCGAAAGCCTGGAAGTCCGCCGTGCTGACTTGCCGCCCACGCAATTGCGCAAGGTCATAGCCACGTAACTGGGCGGCGCGGCGGGTACGCGTATCCGCCGCCTTACCAACGTGCCAGTCGCCGGTACCCGCCGAATCCACTTCAACCCGAGCTTCCAGCCCCGCCTCCCGCAGCTTGTGGCGGAACACCCCTTCGGCGGTCGGCGAGCGACAGATATTGCCCAGGCAGACAAACAGAACGCGCATCAAGCCCCCAACAGGCGCCGTACGCGCTCGAGATCTTGCGGCGTATCGACCCCCGTCGGCGGCGCCTCCAAGGCATCCGCGACATGGATACGCACGCCATGCCAGAGCGCCCGCAACTGCTCCAGGCACTCGGTATCTTCCAGCCAGCACGGGCCCCAGGCCACGAAGTCATGGAGAAACTGCGCACGGTAGGCGTAGATGCCAATATGCCGGCGGTACGGCACGCCCACCGGCAACTGCTCACGACTGACGGCAAAAGCATCGCGCGCCCAAGGCAATGGCGCACGACTAAAGGTCAACGCCAGACCGTTCAGGTCAGTCGCCACCTTCACCACATTCGGATTAAACAGCGCGGCAACGTCCTCGATCGGCTCTGCCAGAGTGGCGATCGCCGCCTCGGGATGGGCCGCCAGATTGGCCGCGACCTGATCGATAATCGCAGGCGGAATCAGCGGCTCGTCACCTTGCACATTGACCACAATCGCGTCGCCGACCAAGCCCAACTGGCTCGCCACCTCGGCTAAACGATCGGTGCCCGAGTTGTGATCCTCACGAGTCAGCAACACCTCGGCGCCAAAGCCGCGACAGACCTCGACGATGCGCGCATCGTCAGTGGCGACCAGCACACGCTGGGCGCTGCTTTTCCGAGCCTGCTCCCAAACGTGCTGAACCATGGGCTTGCCGGCAATCTCCTGCAGCGGTTTGCCAGGCAGGCGGCTGGAAGCGAACCGTGCGGGAATGACAACGGTAAAAGCGCTGCTCATTTACTTGTCCAGACGTTCATCGACATTGAGACTGCGCGCTTCGTTTTCCAGCATCACCGGAATCCCATCGCGCACGGGAAAGGCCAGCGCATCGGCCTTGCAGATCAGCTCAGATTTATCGTCGGCAAGCTTGAGCGGGCCCTTGCACAGTGGGCAGGCGAGGATATCGAGTAGTTTCGGGTCCATGGGGGAATCCTTGAAAGCGGTTTAACTGCTTAGCTGTTGCACAGAGACGGACGGCGCCTGGTAATCCTGCGCTCGCGGCGCATTCAACAGCCTTATCAATGACCAGGTAGCAAGCGAGCCAGTTGCGCATCGAACCAGGCCAAGAACGCTGGCGAAGGCACGGCATCCACGGCCAGATACCACCAATCGGCGGCGGCGAAGGCGCGGCATTTCACCGCGTCCTTCTCGGTCATCACGACAGGTTGCGGCGGACTGAAATTCAGCTGTTCGGCGCCAAACTGCGCATGATCGGCAAAGGCATGTGGAATCGGCCGCCAGTGTAACGCCTCGAGCGTATTGAAGAAACGCTGCGGGTTGCCGATGCCGGCGACCGCGTGCAGTGCCTGCCCGGCCGGGAAATGCGTGAGTGGGTAGCGCTCACCGCTGACTAGATTAACCAGTGCCGTCGGTTGCAGTTGAAAGGCGTAGCCGCCGTGAACATCCGCCGGCGCGCCGTTATACAGCAGCGCGTCCACGCTCTGCAGACGCTCGATCGGCTCGCGCAAGGGCCCGGCCGGCAAGCAGCGACGATTGCCGAGGCCGCGCGCGGCATCGATCAGCACCAACTCAAGATCACGCGCCAGCCGGTAATGCTGGAGTCCATCGTCACAGAGGATCAGATCCAGCGGTTCGGCTGCGAGCAAGGCGCGCACCGCCCGCGAACGATCCGGATCGATCATCAAGGGCACGCCGCTGCGCTGGACGATCAGCAAAGGTTCATCGCCCGCCTCGCTGGCGCTTTGCTCGGCACGGACTCGCCAGGGCAACTGCGCAGGCTTTGCGCCGTAGCCGCGACTGACCACGCCGACCTTGAGGCCACGGGCGCGGCAGTGCTCGATCAAGCAGAGAATCAGCGGGGTTTTGCCGGTACCGCCAACGGTGATATTACCCACCACCACGACCGGCACCGGCGCTTGGTAAATCTCACCCTCGCCGGCTAGGAACTGGCTGCGTTTGCGCCGCACCACCGCGCGGTAGAGCCATTCCAGCGGCCGTAGCAGGCTCAGCGCCGGATGGCCGCGATACCAGGCGTCAAGCAGGCGCTCGGAGATTGTCATTAGAACCGGCTCATCGAAGACCGACCATTAAAGAGCCGCCATCAGGGAGCCGCCTGCGCCTCAACGGTGGTGATGCGCAAATGGCTGAAGCCGAGCTTGCCGGCCGCATCCATCGCCGTGATCACCGCCTGATGGCTGGTTTTGCCGTCGGCGCTGATGGTCAGCGGCAAGCTATTGTCACCCTCCGACTCCTTCTGCAAAGCCGACATCAGGGTGTTCAGATCGCTCTTCAACAGCGCCTGGCCATTCAGCGTATAGCTGCCGTCGACACCGATGGCCACCTCCAACTGCTTCAGCTCACTCGGTTGCGGCGCTGTACCGCTGACGGCTTCGGGCAACTCGATTTTCAGCTGGGTGGGTCGGCTGAAACTGGTGGTCACCACAAAGAACAGCAGCAACACGAAGATCACGTCGATCAACGAGGTCAGATTGAGAAAGACCTCATCGCGGGCCGCACCGCCCGCTCTACGGCGGAACTTCACGGTTTAGCGTCCTCGACGAAATCGACTTCCCGATCGCCCTGCACCACTTCCACCAGCTTGATCGCTTCCTGCTCCATCGCGACCACTATCTCGTCGATCCGGCGCAGCAAATAACGATGAAAGAACACCGCCGGAATCGCCACGATCAGGCCCGCAGCCGTGGTGACCAGCGCCTTGGCGATACCGCCAGCGAGTACCGGGGCATTGGCCATGCCGTTATCCATAAAGCCGCCGAAAATCTCGATCATGCCGAACACGGTGCCCAGCAGACCCAGCAACGGCGCCATGGCAGCAATGGTGCCCAGGGCATTCAGGTAGCGCTCCAGCTCATGGATAACCCGGCTGGCCGACTCCTCGATGCACTCTTTCATGATCTCGCGACCATGCTTGGAGTTGGCCAGACCGGCGGCCAGGATCTGGCCCAGCGGCGAGTGGACGCGCAACTCTTTGAGCTTCTCCTTGCTCAGCTGTTTGTCCTTGATCCAGCGCCAAACCTGCCCGAGCAGATGCGGCGGAGCAACCCGGCTGACTCGCAGAGTCCACAGGCGCTCGGCAGTGATGGCCATGGCTGCGATGGAACATAGAATAATCGGCAGCATCATCCAGCCGCCTGCTTTGACTAGCTCCCACACGGTGTTGGCTCTCCTCGAAAAAGTGGCGCCACTCTAGCATAGGGTCGCAATGTCGCCGACCGCCGCGGTTCTCATTTTTCCCGCCAAAATCTCGCCTGTTCGCGCAAGCCTTGCGCCGACCCATAAGCACCCAATTCAAAACGCAGAGCGCCGCTGTTGACGCTGTCGAACACTTCCAGCGACATAGCCCGGTAGCGCGCCATTACCTGCGGATGAGGATGACCGAAGGCGTTGTTCCGACCACGGGAGATCAGCACCGCGCGCGGCGCCACCGCCTGCAAGAAGGCCAGCGACGATGAACTACGGCTGCCATGGTGTGGCGCCTGCAGCCAGTCGGCGCGCAGGTCACGGCCACTGTCGATCAGGGCCCGCTCCGCACGACTGTCGATATCACCGGTTAGCAGCAGGCGCTCGCCATTGGCTTCGACCATCAGTACGCAGGAGGACTGGTTGCCCTCCTCGGCGTGCAGCCAACGCCAGGTCGAGAAGCGTACGGAGTCCCACTCCCAGCTGGCACCAGCGCTACAGGGCTGCGCCCGCAACTCCGCCGGCAAAGCCGCCACCTCACCACTCAATACCTGCGTGACCGGCATGCCGCGCCGCACTGCCAGCGCCCCACCGGCATGATCGCTATCGGCGTGGCTAAGCAGTAGCAGATCCAGCTGACCAACACCCAACTTGCGCATGGACGGCAGCACTACGCGCTCGCCCAGATCGAAATCGCCATAACGCGGGCCGGCGTCATACAACAACGCATGCTCATGGGTACGCAGGAGAAAGGAGAGGCCCTGGCCGACATCCAACTGCCAGACCTCGACCCGCCCTGGCGGCGGCTTATGCAACGGCGGGAAGAACAGCGGCAACAACAACGCCAGCCCCAAACCGCGCAACGGTACGCCACTCGGCAGCAGCAACAGCAAGGCACCCAGGCTGCCAAGCAGCCAGGCCCACAGCGGCACTGCCGGCGCGAGCCAGGCCGGCAGCCAGGTGGCGATCTGCGCCAGCACGAGGAATAACCATTCCAGCAGACCACCGGCAAGCCAGAGCAGCATCTCGCCCAGCCAAGGGACCGGTAATAACAAGGTGCCCAGCAACGCCAGCGGCACCACCGCCAAGCTCACCCAGGGCACGGCCAGCAAATTCGCCAGCGGGCCACTGGCGCTGATCGGCAAGCCCAGCGCCAGCAACAGCGGCAACAGGCCAATCGCCATGGTCCATTGCGCGCGGCCCCAGGTGCGCCACCAGGGCCAGGCACCCAGCCGCCCGCTGAAGACCCAGGCCAGAATCGCCACCGCCCCGAAGGACAGCCAGAAGCCTGCCTGCAAGCTGGCCAGCGGCTCAGCCAGCAGCACCGCATTCAGCGCCAGCAACAAGGGCATCCACACCCCCAAATGGCGAAAACGCAGGCGCCACAGCAACACCACGGCCACCATCACACAGGCGCGCCGGACTGGCACCTCGAAGCCGGCCAGCAGGCCATAACCGAGCGCCCCCGCAAAAGCCAGGCCACAGGCCCAGGGCAACCAGGGTAAAATGCGTGGCCACCAGCCCAAGCGCGCCAAACCGGCGATCAAGCCATAAATCAACGCCGCCAGCAGCGCGATATGCTGGCCCGAGATCACCAGCAGATGCACCGTGCCGGTGTCCTGCAGCAGACGCCAATCGGCCATGGACAAGCCGGAGTCATCGCCCAGTACCAAGGCGGCCAGGGCGCCCTGCCGCCCGTGAGCATCGACACTGAGCAACCGCCTACGCAAAGCATCCCGCCAAGCCGACGGCCCTTGGGCGGGACTCAGCAGTTCGCCGCGCTTGACCGTACCGCCGGCACCGACCCGCTGCGCCAGCAGCCAGGCCTCGTAATCGAAGGTTTGCGGGTTGACCAGTCCATGTGGCTGTTTCAGCTTTACCGCCAGGCGCCAATGCTCCCCGGCATGCAGTTCGGGGCCGTCGTACCAGGCCAGGCGCAGCAGATTCGGCAACTGTGCGCGGCGCGACTCGGCACCTTGCAACTGAAAGCGCACCACGCCGTCACGGATTTCCGGTAAACCCACCACCTGCCCTTCCAGCCACAGCGTCTGGCCATCCAGACTGACGGCCAGACGATCCTCCAGCGCCCAGTGCGCCGAAGTGCAGGCCCAGGTAAAACCGAACAGGAAGAGCGCCACGGGGTAACTGCGAAAGGGCAGCAGCATCAGCCCCACCATAGGCAACACCCACAGCACCCAGGCGGGCGGCAATGCGGGAAGAAACCGCAGGAGCAAAAGCCCAGCGGCAAGCGCCAACATCCCTGTGCGCATAGGATCGAGCTCCTGAATATTCATCCCTGAATCAGCCGGCGCCGACCCGGCTCGGCTTATTTGTTGTCACAAAGTGAGAAAGTAGAACCCCTACAATCTAGGCATAATCGACGCTTTACGCCCCGCCTGAGAGTTCTTATGCCGCGCCGCCTGTTCAAGCGCTACATGCCCAATCCGCAAAGCATCAGGGAACATGAGTCTCTGCGCTTTCTGGGCAGCTTGCTGCACGACCCCAATCTCTGGCACCTCAACCGCCATTCCGTGGCCCGCGCCATGGCCATGGGCCTCTTCGCCGCGTTTATCCCCCTGCCCCTGCAAATGCTGCTTGCGGCAGGGCTCGCGGTGATGGCGCGAGGCAATCTGCCCATTGCGGTCGGGCTGGTGTGGTTGACCAACCCCATCACCATGCCGCCGGTTTTTTACTGCACCTACAAGATGGGCGCCTGGATCTTACAGGTTCCGGCGGATGAGATAAGCGGGCAGCTCTGGCCGCGGATCAGCCACTTTTTCGACGAGCCGTCCTGGGCGCTGATCCAACTGCTGTGGAAACCCATTCTGCAACCCTTCCTGCTCGGCTCGGTTGTCTGCGGCGTACTCGCGGGGCTCTGTGGCTATATGCTGACCATGCTGTATTGGCGCTGGTGGGTACGGCACAACTGGCAAAAACGCCAGGCCGCTCGGCGCCAGCCCAGTGCGTGAAATTCCGCCGACTAGAAAGCAAAAACGCCGCTATCGAGCGGCGTTTTTGATTTGCGTACCGGTCACTCGTAGCGCAAGGCTTCCGCCGGCTGAATCTGCGCGGCACGCCAGGACGGATAGAGCGTCGCCAGGAAGCTCAGGGTAAAGGCTGCTGCACCAATCAGCAGAACATCGAAGCTCTGCAGGTCGGAAGGCAGATTGCTGACGAAGTAGACGTCCGAACTGAAAATCTGTTGGCCACTGACTTTCTCCAACCAGCCGACCAGGCCACTGACATTCAAGGCGGCGATCACCCCCAAGACACCGCCAATCAGGGTCCCAATCACCCCGATCACCGTGCCCTGAACCATGAACACCGCCATGATCTGCCCGGGTGTGGCGCCCAGGGTGCGCAGGATCGCGATGTCCCCGCCTTTATCGGCCACCACCATGATCAGCGTGGCGATGATGTTGAACGCCGCTACCGCCACAATCAGCAGCAGCAGCAAACCGATCATGGTTTTTTCCATCTTCATCGCACTGAACAAACTGCCCTGGGTGCGCGTCCAGTCGCTGGCACGGTAGTCCGCGCCCAGCTCATTGGCTATCGCCGCGGAGACCTGCGGCGCCTGGTACAGATCCTTCAGCGCCAGCCGCACACTCTGCACCTGCTGCGGCTGCATACGCTGCATCTGCGCGGCATCGGCCACATGGATCAGCGCCAGCGAGCTATCCAGTTCAGCGCCAACCTTGAACACCCCGACCACGTTGAGGCGCTGCATCCGCGGGGTAATTCCGCCGGGTGCCGAGCTGACTTCCGGGATGATCAGGGTCAACTTATCGCCGACATTCAGGCGAAAACGCCGGGCCGTGATTTCGCCGATGACGATGCCAAACTCGCCCGGCTGCAGATCAGCCAGACGACCTTGCACTATGTGCTGGCCGATAATCGAAACCTTGGTCTCTTCCTGCGGATCGACGCCATTGATCTGGATCGGCTGCATGGCGCCCTTGTACGAGAGCATGCCCTCCAACTCGCTAAACGGCACGGCCGCGATCACCTGCGGATTCTTCAGCGCCGCGGCGGCGACCGAGTGCCAATCCTCCAGCGGCTGCACGCCGGCGATGGTCGCGTGCGGCACCATGCCGAGAATCCGCGAGCTCATTTCCTTCTGAAAGCCATTCATCACCGACAGCACCACGATCATCGCCAGCACGCCCAAGGCGAGACCGATCATCGAGGTCAACGAGATAAAGGAGATGAAATGATTACGGCGCTTGGCGCGGGTATAGCGCATGCCGATGAAGACACTCAGCGGGCGAAACATCAGGCAGACACCAGCTTGCCGTCTTCCAGACGCAGCACGCGATCCATCTGCCGCGCGAGATCCAGATCGTGAGTCACCACCAAGAATGCCGTTTTCGATGCAGTGCTCAGCTCGCGCATCAAATCCTGAATACCTTGCGCCGTATGGTGATCGAGGTTGCCGGTCGGCTCATCGAGCAGCACCAGGCCAGGCTGATTGACCAGGGCACGAGCGATGGCCACCCGCTGGCGTTCGCCACCGGACAGCTCGGCGGGTTTGTGCGCCAGGCGATGGCCCAAGCCAACCCGCTCAAGCAATGCCGTCGCCCGCTGCCGCGCTTCGGCAATCGCGACACGACCGATCAACAACGGCATGCAGACGTTTTCCAGCGCAGTGAATTCCGGCAGCAGATGGTGGAACTGGTAGACGAACCCGAGCGCGCGATTACGCAGCAGCCCACGGGCCTTCTCATTCAACGCCGAGAGTTCTTCGCCGGCCAACCAGACGCTGCCGCTGCTGGGCGTATCGAGACCCCCGAGCATGTTCAGCAGCGTGCTCTTACCCGAGCCCGAGCTGCCGACAATCGCCACCCGCTCGCCCGGATGCAGCTCCAGCTCGAGACCGGAGAGCACCACCACCGACTGCGGGCCTTCCTCGTAGTTCTTGCCCAGGTTGCGGCAACTCAGGACGGCCCGATCTTGCATAGCCAAGTTACTCATAACGTAGCGCCTCCGCGGGCTGAGTGCGCGCCGCACGCCAGGCCGGATAAAGAGTGGCGAGGAAGCTCAGCAGCAACGCGGCGGCACAGACCAGCAACACGTCTTCGCTCATCAGCTTCGAAGGTAGATAGTCGATGAAGTACACATCGGCATTGAGGAACTTGAGGCCCAGCAGGCGCTCCAGCGCAGCGATCCAGTTGCTCACGTTAAGCGCCGAGAGAATGCCGAGCACTGCGCCGATCAAGGTGCCGACCACGCCGATTACCGTACCCTGGACCATGAAAACCAGCATGATCTGCCGCGGAGTGGCGCCCAAGGTGCGCAGAATGGCGATATCACCCTTCTTGTCGGTGACCACCATGACCAGCGTGGAGATGATGTTGAACGCCGCCACCGCCACTATCAGCAGCAGCAACAAACCGATCATGGCCTTCTCCATGCGGATCGCCTGATACAGGTTGCCATGGGTGCGAGTCCAATCCCGCGCGTAGTAATCCTTGTCACCCAGTTGCCCGGCAATCTCCCAGGCCGTACGCGGCGCCTGGAACAGATCGGCGAACTTCAGACGCAACCCCTGCACCTGATCGGCCTTCCAGCGATGCAGCCGGGCAATGTCATGCAAATTGGTCAGCGCCAGGTAACCATCGATCTCACCGGCGCCCACGTGGAAAATTCCGACCACGGTGAAGCGTTTCAGCCGCGGAAACATACCGGCCGGCGTTACCGTGACCTCCGGGGCCACGAAGGTAAGTTTGTCGCCAATCACCACACCCAGCTTGGCCGCGGCCTTATCGCCGATGACGATGCCGAATGCGCCAGGCTTGAGGTCATCGAGGCTGCCCTGCAGGAAGAACTTGTCGATGATCGACACCTTGCGCTCTTCCAGCGGATCCACCGCATTGATCAACACCTTCTGCACCTTGCCATCGTGGGTCAGCAGGCCTTGCATCTGGGTGAACGGCGCAACCGCCAGCACCTGCGAATGTTTGAGCACCTTGGCGGCCATGCTGCGCCAGTCGCCGATCGGCTCGGCCGACTCGACGGTCGCGTGCGGCACCATACCGAGTACGCGCGTGCGCATCTCATAATCGAAGCCATTCATCACCGACAACACCACGATCATCACCAGCACGCCCAGGGCGAGCCCGATCATCGAAGTGAGGGAGATGAACGAAACGAAATGGTTGCGGCGTTTTGCGCGCGTATAACGAGCGCCGATAAATACGGGCAGCGGTCTGAACATAGAGGAAGTTGATTCGCTGGCGAAAGAGGAGACGTCCTGCTGGCTCGAATTGCAGAGTGGCGAGGCTTGGCGAGCGGCCTTACACTCAGACCACCACTGCTGCCATGGGTTCGCCGTGACGTCACAAGATACAGATGATCGCCGCGAATACTATCGTATCGACGACCCGATCGCACTGGAATTCAGCCAACTGTCCGGCGCCAATGCGCTCGCCAGTGAGGCGCTGCATGACGCCTCGCCACTGTGCAATCCGCTCGGCGATCCGCACCTCAGCGACTTCGAATCGCAACACCTAGCCACCCGCCAAAGAGATGACGATGTCGCGATTTCTTCTGCTATTGGTCCTGCTGCCGCTCCCCGGCTTCGCTGAAAGCCTTGAGATCCCCCTTGGCCAACAAGGGCCGACGACTATCGCCCGGCCCGCTCGCGGCCAAGCGCAGCACGCGGTGCTCGAACGTTTCGGCCTGCCCGATGAGGAACATCCTGCCGTCGGCAAACCACCCATCAGCCGCTGGGACTACCGCGAGTTCAGCGTCTACTTTGAAAGTGCCCGGGTGATCGATAGCGTGCGCCACCACCAGCCGCGCTATCCAAACCAGACCAAAGTGCCGGAACAGCCAGTTAAGGAGCAACCGTGACCCAGATCTACGGCCACCGCGGCGCCAAGGGCGAAGCACCCGAAAATACCCTGACCGGTTTCCAGCAATGCCTGGCGCACGGCGTCCGCCGCTGCGAGCTGGATCTGCATCTGTCGCGCGACCGCGAGCTGATGGTGATTCACGACCCGACCTTGAAGCGCACTACCGGCCATCGCGGCAAGGTGGTGGAGCACGAGGCTGCCGAACTGGTGACCTACGACGCGCGCAAAGGCGGCCCAGGCTGGGTGCAACCCTGCCCGATCCCACGGCTGGCCGAGCTGTTCGAGAAGTGCGACTTCGAGCACTGGCAGTTGGAGGTGAAAAGCGCCTCACGGGTTCGTGCGGCGCGCACCGTGCTGGCGATTCAGGAGTTAGCGCAGCGTTTTGGCCTGGTCGACAAGGTCACAGTCACCTCCAGTTCCCGCGAGGTGCTAAGCGCGTTGAAACGCCTGACGCCGCAGTTATCCCGCGGCCTGGTCGCGGAATATGCCTGGCTCGACCCACTGAAGGTCGCCAAGCATTATGGCTGCGAGATACTGGCGCTGAACTGGACGCTCTGCACCCCGGAACGCCTGCTGAGAGCCCAGAAGCAGGGGCTGCATGTGTCGGTGTGGACGGTCAACGAACCGGCGCTGATGCGCCGGCTCGCCGACTTCGGCGTGGACAGCCTGATTACAGACTTTCCCGGTTTGGCCAGCGCCACCCTCGGGAATCGCTGCTGACTCCTAAGAAGAAGTCATCCCCCCCGACCGGCTCAGGCCACCGGTCGGAGCCGCTCAAAAAAGCCGGTTGAGACCGTCGAACGCCGCCACCCGATAGGCCTCGGCCATGGTCGGGTAGTTGAAGGTGGTGTTGACGAAGTACTTGATGCTATTCGCCTCGCCCTTCTGGTTCATGATCGCCTGGCCGATATGGACGATCTCCGAAGCCTGGTAACCGAAGCAGTGCACACCGAGCACTTCCAGGGTCTCGCGGTGAAACAACAGCTTCAGCATGCCCACCGGCTCGCCGGCAATCTGCGCGCGCGCCATACCCTTGAAGAACGCCTTGCCGACCTCGTAAGGAATCTTCGCCTGAGTCAACTCATGCTCGGTCTTGCCGATCGAGCTGATCTCCGGAATCGTGTAGATGCCCGTCGGCACGTCGTCGACAAAACGCCAGCTACCGTCCTCGATGATGCTCCCGGCGGCCGAACGGCCCTGGTCGAAAGCGGCACTGGCCAAGCTCGGCCAGCCGATCACGTCACCCGCCGCATAGATATTCGAGACACTGGTGCGATAGTGCCCATCGACCTCGATCTGGCCCCGGCTGTTGACCTTGATGCCAATGTTTTCCAGGCCCAACTTGTCGGTGTTGCCGGTACGCCCGTTACACCAGAGCAGGGCGTCGGCCTTGATCTTCTTGCCCGATTTCAGGTGCAGCACCACACCGTTATCCACGCCTTCGATACGCTCGTAATCCTCGTTGTGGCGGATCAGCACATTGTTGTTGCGCAGGTGGTAACTGAGCGCATCGGAGATTTCGTCATCGAGGAAGCTCAGCAGTTGCTCACGGTTGTCGATCAGGTCGACCAAGACTCCCAGACCGCTGAAGATCGAGGCGTACTCGCAACCTATCACCCCGGCGCCATAGATGATCAGGCGGCGCGGCGTGTGGCTGAGGTTCAGAATGGTGTCGCTGTCGTAGACCCGCGGATGGCCAAAATCGACGTCGGCCGGGCGATACGGGCGCGAGCCGGTAGCCACCACGACTTGCGTGGCGACCAGTTTTTCCACCACACCGTTCGGGCACACCACCTCAACGGTCTGCTCGTCGGCAAAACTGCCGGTGCCGAAGAACACGTCGATGCGATTGCGCGCATAGAAACCGGTGCGCGAGGTGACCTGCTTGGCGATCACCCGCTCGGCACTTTTTAGCACGTCGGGGAAGGAGAACCAGCGCGGCTCACCGATCTGCCGGAACAGCGGGTTGGTGTTGTACTGCATGATCTGCCGGACCGAGTGACGCAGCGCCTTGGACGGGATGGTGCCGAGGTGCGTGCAGTTGCCGCCGACTTCGCGACGACTGTCCACCACCGCTACTTTTTTCCCGGCTTTGGCGGCGTTCATCGCCGCCCCCTCGCCCGCCGGCCCCGAACCCAGCACCACTACGTCGTAGTTGTAGACCGCCATGTTTACTCCTCTGGAACAGACCCGGACGCTCGCTTGCGCCCCTGGCAAGGCCGCGACAACCTGTGCCACGGCAGATCGAATCGCTGATGCAGCTTAACCACGCCGCTTGGCGCTGCACATTAGCGCTTGGTCGCGCGGTAGGCGAGCTTTGCCGCCACTACATCGCGCTCGCAACGCAGTTTTTCAGACTTATCGGGTCAGCCGCGCAGATCGAACAGAGGTTCTCGCACCCGGCTGGCGATTCGCCAAAGGCTCCCGGCAATCGGCCCATCACTCATGCGCCGCAAATAACCGCTCGAAGGCTGTCGTGCTCTGTGTGACGAAGCCCTCGCCTGCGCGGGTCACGAAAAAAGCGGCAATCCCGGCCTGCTCGGCGAACGCCATACCGCGCTCCGGGCCCAGCACCATCAGCAGAGTCGACAGCCCATCGGCTTGCAGGGCCGACGGATCGGCCACTGTGACCGCCGCCAGTCTGTGCGTGATCGGCGCACCGGTGTGCGGGTCGAGGGTGTGGGAATAGCGCTGGCCGTTCGCCTCGAAGTAGTTGCGGTAGTCGCCCGAGGTGGAAAGGCCGTAGCCATCCAGCTGCAGCACCCGCTGCGCCACCTGCCGATCATCGCGCGGCGCTTCAAGCGCCACGCGCCAGGGCGAACCATCGGCTTTCCTGCCGCGCGCCTTCAGCTCGCCGGTGACCTCAACCAGGTAACTGCCGATGCCCAGCTCGTCCAGCCGGCGCGCAATCCGATCCACCGTATAACCGGCGGCAAGGCTATTGAGATCCAGCTGGACGGCCACGTCCTTACACAACTGCTGGCCGTCAATCCGCAGATGCTGATACCCGACCAAGGTGCGCACCTGCGCCACTTGCGCGGCGCTCGGCACCCGCTTGCCGCGTGACTGCGGACCAAAGCCCCAGAGGTCGAGCAAGGGCCCCAGCGTCAAATCGAAGGCCCCGGCGCTTGCCTGCGCCAGGCCTTCGCCGACCCGCACCAGTTCCAGCACCGGCTCCGGCATGGCCTGGCAGCTATTGGCCGGCAAATCATTGAAACGCGACACGGCAGAATCGCCGCGGTAGGTGGACATCTGCTGGTCCACCTCGGCGAGGATCGCCTCGACCGCCGGTTGCACCTGCTCGACCGCCGGCGCCTGGGCACTGCGCACGTACTTGATCGAATAGCTGCTGCCCATGGTTGGGCCGCCGAATTGCTCGACCTGGTCGCCGCAGCCGGCCACTAGCAGAGCGGCCAGCAACAGCAGCAGGATTCGTACTCTAACCACCGAAATCGTCCAGCACGTTAAAGGGGTCGAGTTAAAGGGCTGATTGTTTGGAACATAGGGCTCACCTCATTGCATGTCTATGGCTACGATATTGATCCTTGATCGTTCCCACGCCAGAGCGCGTAGGGTGGGTTAGCCGCGCAGCGGCGTAACCCACCACCCTGAGAGAAGATTCCCTTTTTCTCAGTTGCCGAAACATGGATGGTTAAAGCCTACCTTACCTGCCGCCCCTGCTTTATGTTTTCACGTGATGGTTTGAGCTACGGGCTCAACCAAGCGGCAGCGGATTAACGTTTTTACCGCGTGGGTTTCACCCGCCCTACCAGGCTTGAGAGATTTTCAGGGTTCCTCAGTTGCCGGAGCATAAGGGGAGTTAAAACCCACCTTACTCGTTGCTCCTTAAGCAATGGGTATCGCTACGTGTTTGGCTGGGAGATAGTCCGTCCAATCGAACAACATCACGCAGCCAACGGATAAACGCTTTTACCACGTGATTTTCACCTGCCCCACATGGTTAGGCCGTTAAGGAATTAGCAGATTATTTGTACTCACAGGTTTTATTCTCATAATTCCAGCGACCTCCATTATCTAGGCACTTATCGATATCTATCTGCTCACAACCGGTCACGCCAATCAGTAAGAACGCAAGTAAAAAAAACATCCTGAACATAATAAATTAATACCTCTGGTCTAATCCGCTTGGGCGAAAAGCTGAGCAAAGTTGGCTGCAGCTTTGACTGGGGTTGTATTGACCCCATGTCCTCCCATGGTTGTTCGCAATTTGATCCGCAGTTGATGCCGAAGCAGGATCCCCTTTGATATTTTGATCAGTCCATTCGCGAGTATTGCTAATGAGGCATGCCATATCGCTTCCACCCCATCCCCTTTGGCCCGCTTCACAGTTGGCTTTGCAATGGAAGTACTTGTCAGCACCTATTGTATTCGCCTTGCGCATGTCTATGTAATTGCTGCCAAAATCTCCAGTAGCATAGACTGCCCCTTTTCCATAATTGACAGCGGCTTTTGCACCTTCTTGAGTGGTTGGAGCGCCAGGTACTGGAAAGAAAGCACCGGCACCATCAAATAGACCATATAAATCCATTCTTGAAATTGGATTGCCTCTTACATACTCAAACGTATTCAGCCCACCCTCAAGCCCAATCGGATCACTCTCCACATAGCGCCCAGTCTCCGGATCATAGTCCCTGAAGTAGTTGTAGTTAAGGCCGCTGTGGCCGTCGTATTGCTGGCCGGGGAAGCGTAGGGGGATGTCGGTTTGGATGCCGTTGCCGTCCACGTCCTGGTTGGGCTTGCCGACGCCGAAGGCGTCGCTGTTCCAGCTCCAGAGCAGTTTCTGGCTCTGGTCGGTGGCCAGGCGTGGGGTGTTGAGGTGGTCGCTGTGCAGGTAGTACTTGGTGGTGCTGGCGACGGTGGTGCCGTTGCTGGCGTACTTCAGTTCGATACCCGCCAACGGCAGGCCGTCGAGCCAGATCCAGTATTGCGCCAGAGTCTTAATGCCGGTGGCACCGTACTGCACTTGCCCAAGCAACTGGCCATCTGCGCCATAGAGATAACTGGTGGTGTAGCTGATGGTTGCGCCGCTGTACACCCGCTTCAGGGTGCGCTGACCCAGGGCGTTATAGCTGTAGTCAACATACAGCGCAGTCGGGTTAAGCACCTGCTGCAGGCGGCCTTGTACGTTGTAGACGTAGGTCCGGCCGGCGAACTGCGTCAGGCTGTTGCCGGCGGCATCCAGCTGCACCACGACGCTGCCGCTTTTCAGCAGTCGATTGCTGGTGGTCGCGGTGGTGAGCGTTTGGGTGGCAAGCGGAGTCTCAACGCCAGCGGTGGCGCTGTAGCTGATGCGGCTTTTGCGGTTGCCGCTGGCGTCGTAGCTGTAGACCTTACGCTGGGCGGCGGCCTTTTCTTCAGTGAGGCGATCGAGGGCGTCGTAGCCGTAGTTCAGGTTGCCGAACAGGCTATGGCTGTGGCTACGGATATTGCCGTTGGCGTCGAAGCTGTATTTGCTCTGCCAGGAGCCGATGTCCTGCTGGGCCAGTTGATAGTCTTTGTCATATTGGCGCACAAGCTGAATGCCGTTGCCCCAGGTCAGACTCTTGAGTGGGCCGAATGGCAGGTAGCGGAGGTTGCTGGCGAGGCTGGTGGCCGGCTGTGTGCCCATGACCAAATTAACCCCGGTGACTTGACCGGCGCTGTTGCGCGGGTAAGTGACGCTGAAGCCGCCGGGGTAGCCGATGCCGGTCAGTTGGTTGGCAGCGTCGTAGGCGTACTTGAGGCTTTCATCCTTGGGCAGCGTGGCGACCGTCAATGAGCGGACCTGCTGCGTCAGGTTACCGCGCGCGTCGTAGCTGTAGCCGATCAGGCCGCCGGAGTCTTTGAGGGCCGTGAGCCGGCCGATGCCGTAGTTGCCGCCGGTGGTCATGTCATAGGCGTAGGTGACGTTCAGCGCGGGCTTGGCCGGGTAAGTGCGCGCGGTGAGGCGATTGAGGGCGTCGTACTTATAAAGGGTGACTACGCCACGGGCATCGGTCTTGCTGATGACGTTGCCGGCGGCATCGTGGGCGTAGCTGGTGGTGCCGCTGTCCGGGCTGATCAGTTGAGTCAGGTTGCCGAGGCCGTCGTAGACGTAGCGGGTGGTGACGCCGCGCGGGTCGCTGACCTGGGTCAGGTGGTCCTGGGCGTCATAGGCCAGGGCGGTGACGCCATTGAGCGGATCGGAGCTGGCGACCAGGCGGTCGAGGGCATCGTAGGCGCGGACGTGACTGTTCTGCTTGGGATTGGTCAGGGCGGTGGGGTTGTCATTGAGATCGTACTGGACGCGACTGGTCTGCCCGGCGGCGCCGACCGAACGGAGCAGGCGGCCCAGTTCGTCGTAGGCCCACTGCTGCTGTTGGGTAAGACTGCTGGAGGAGTCTTTGATCCGCTGCGCGGTGCGGTTGCCCATGGCGTCCAGGCTGTATTCGACGGTCTCGCCGAGGTTGTTGGCGATGCGGGTCAGGCGCCGCGCATGGTCCCAGGTGTAGGCCAGCCAGCTACCGTCACCGCGGGTGACCCGAGTGATCTGGCCCACGGCGTCGTGCTCGAAGGATGTGGTGCTGCCCGCCGTGCTGATCGAGGCCAGCCAGCCCTGCGGGGCATAGGTGAGGCTGGTGCTGACGCCGTTGGCGTCGGTGATGCTCTGTGGATGGCCGTCGGCGTCGTAGTTCGACAGCTGGGTGATATGGCCGAGGGCGTTGGTCACCTGGGTCAGGTTGCCCTGGGCGTCGTAGGCGTAGCGGGTGATGTCCGCCACATCGGTGCGCGGGCCGTCGGCGCTTTCGATCAGGCCGAGACTGTTGTAGCTATAGCTCCAACTGCGCTCGGCGGCTTGCAGCGGCAGGCCTGCGGCGCTGGCCAAGGCCACGACCAGCAGGGTGCGGGTTAGCTTCATGCTCATGGTTCAAGTCCTTCCTTGGGCTTAAAGGGCTGTGCTGGTCTGGCCGGTTTGGCGACCTTGGGCATCGTAGGTGTAGGTGGTCATGCGGCCGGGCTCGGTCACTGTCAGCGGCAGGTTGAGGGCCGCATGCCATGTGGTGGTAATCGTCCGAGCCTGCGGCGTGCCGGAGGCTTCGGTTCGGGCAACCTCCAGGCCGCGCTCGTTGTAATCGTAAGTGGTGACGAAGCCTTTGTTGTCGGTCTTGGTCTTGAGCAGGCCACGGGCGTCGTAGGTGAAGGTCGAGTTGCTGTTGGGGCAATTGGCCGAAGGTTCGCCTTCGATGGCGGTGATGCGCTTGGCTCCCTCAATGGTGACAAAACGGTAAGTTGTAGTTTTGCCTAGCTCATTGGTGACAGTGCGCGAGCCGTCAGAGTTATAAACGATGGTCTTCCGCTCGGCACCGCCAGCATGCTCGCTGGAAATAGCGCGGCCTTTGTCGTCATATGCCCAAGTTGCAAAGCGTATGCCGCGTTCGTCAGTAATCCCGGTAAGCAGGTTGAGGTCGCGACTATCTTCATAGTGGTAGCTGCGCCGCCTTACCTCGCCGCCAGAAGAGAGTTCAAACTGAACAAGGCGCTTGTTCGAGTTGTAGCTGTAGGTCGCTTTCACGGCGCCAGATTTAAGACTGAGCGGTTGTTTGTAAGCGTCCTCGGTAAAGGTAAGAGAGCGACCGAAACTATCCGTCACCGTCACTGCACCGCCTACATAGGTTAGCTTTCGCTCTAAGCCAGATGGGTCTTTCTGGAGAAGTAATCGCCCACTTGAGCTAAACACGAAGCTGTCATTATTGGGCGCCGTATACAGCCAATTAGTCGAGATCTTGGCTAGGCTGCCGAGTTCTGTTGGCTCGGCCGTAGCTATGCCGTTCTGAACAGTAAAGTAGCTCATCCTGCCGTCGGCTCTAGTCAAATAAATTTTATTTTGACCGAACTCCAAATTCGTGGAGTAGTTATGCCGCCAAAGGCCATCGAGACTGTTGTATGCGCGGCTAAAGGTTAATGGGTATGTACCGGAGGTCTGAAAATCCAGCTCTTCTTGGAACTTGTTGCCCACAGAGAAGTTTATGGGGTTTCCCGTGTAGCTTGAGGGGGGTTGAGCTGAATCGCAACTGCTGGGCGGGGCGCCTTTGTGCTCGCCGATATCGCGACCTGGCAGAACGCACTCATATATCAGCGCATTCGGGCCTACTGTCCTGGGGAATTTACCGTAGGGTGCTGGGCATGTCCAAGTAACCCCCGCACCCAGCGCCCCATTAATTGGATATGAACCGCGCTCTATGGCTCCTCCCGAAACACGCTTTGTTTGATAAAACACAGTTCGGTTTAGTGAATAGTAACTTGGCTCACCGTTTATCATGCCAGATCCAGGACCTGGCGTGGTAGATGTAACGAGGGCCTTATCGCAACCATATGTAGGCTTGGCTATGCAGACATTAAATCTATTTTCCTGCCATGAATTTATGTAGCTTACTATTCCCTCGAGCGTGTCGGTAATAATAGGCCGGTTATCCCATCCTGGAAATGTATACGTCCTCTTTGGCTCTACTGTTATAGAGCCCGCCATGGCAATCGCGCCTTGCAGCATCGAGAAAACTGCAACAAACGCTAATAAATACTTACTGCAAGCTTTAGTAATCAGGGACAGACCACGATTAGCGATCTGCTGCGCTTCGGACAATCTATCGAGCGCAAACAGGCGGATGTGATGCAAACTCTTGTTCATCTTCAATTCCCTTTGAAGTCAGCGATGGGTAATGCTCTGGCCGAGCTGTCGGCTTGGCTAGGCGCAGTGGTTGCGGATAATACGGTTCTGCTTGGGCACTGTCACCGCAAGAAGCGCTGCGTGCCCTCAGGTTCAGGCAGAAGGCGTGAGAGCTTTTTATCGGGTGATCGCCGGGCTGGCCTCAAGGCGAGGGGCTATTGGGCGGCCGGGAGTCTGGCCTTCGATTGCAGAAAGCCTGAGGTGATTGGCCCTATCGGCCAGCGCAGCTGTCGCGACCAAGGCCCCTCTCAGCAAAGCGGCACTGGGTTCTTGCTGCGGGATTGGTGACGTTCTCGGGTTCGGTTTCGCGGATAAATCCGCTCCTACAAAAACGCGTAGGGTGGGTTAGCCGCGTAGCGGCGTAACCCACCTGCTTGAGGAATTTCCAGCGGCCTACAAGGCTTTACAACGCTGGGTATCGCTACGCCCCACCCATCCTCAGTGGCTGCGGCTGGCAGCGCAGCCTACCGGCGATGACCACTCTTCCGTTCAGCCTTTAGCCTTCAGCGGCTTCTCGGTTTTTGGTGCGATCAATCGCAGCCTAGGCTTTCTCCTCGATCAACCAATCCATCCGCCAGCCGCCCTGGGTTTGCGCCAATTTCTCGGCCAACCAGGGCATTAGCTGCTTGAGCTCCTCCTCCAGCCCCCAGGGCGGGCTGGCGATGACCAGACCCGAGCCGTTCAGACCAAACTCGGCGCTGTCGACGGGATGCACGTACAACTCGACGCGCAGCAACTTGGGTGCGCCACTCTTGGCCAGGTCGTTATAGAAGCGCTTGAGCTGGCGCTGATCCTTGATCGGGTACCAGATCGCCGCCACCGTCTGGCGCATGCGACTGATCGCTTCCTTCAGCGCGTGCGCGCAGCGTTGCAACTCATCGGCCTGCTCGAAAGGCGGGTCGATCAGCAGCAACGCACGCTTCTCGGCCACCGGCAGCAACGCCCGCGGAATGTGCCAGCCTTCGCCCAGGTGCACCGCAACGCGGCGGTCGTGCTTCATATTGTCCTTGAGCAGGCGACCATCTTCCGGGTGTTTTTCATTCAGGTGCAGACGATCCTGCGGGCGCGTCAGCTGGCGCGCCAACTCGGGCGAACCCGGGTAGTAGCGCAGGCTGCCATTCGGGTTGAGCTCACGTAGCACGCGCAGGTAGTCGGCGGCCAACTCCGGCACATCGCCGGCCTCCCAGACGCGATTGACTCCCTCCAGCCACTCACCGGTGCGGCTGGCCTGGTCACCCTTGAGGTCGTACAGGCCGATGCCCGCGTGGCTGTCGAGGTAGGCGAACGGCTGTTCTTTACGCCCCATCAGGGCGATCAGACGGGACAGCAGCAAGTGCTTGAACACATCGGCATGATTGCCGGCGTGGAAGGCGTGGCGGTAGTTCATGGAAGGCTCCTCGCGAGGCGGCGAATTCTACCTATAAAGGCCCTGGCCCGCTCGCCTGTGGGTTTTGCGCCTTTATCACTCCGATGGATGTTGCTAGGCGCGGTTCATTCACCGACCTAGACTCCAGCGATCCCATTGGAGGTGCGCCCATGTCCGAGACCCTGCTCAGTTCCCGCAACCTGGCCTTCGAGCTGTACGAAGTACTGGACGCCGAAGCCCTGACCCAGCGCGAACGCTTCGCCGAGCACAACCGCGAAACCTTCGACGCCGCCCTCGGCACGGCA
Source organism: Pseudomonas sp. 2FE (assembly GCF_005503735.1). Classification (NCBI taxonomy): domain Bacteria; kingdom Pseudomonadati; phylum Pseudomonadota; class Gammaproteobacteria; order Pseudomonadales; family Pseudomonadaceae; genus Pseudomonas; species Pseudomonas sp. 2FE. The sequence continues at coordinate 205,079 of NZ_SCMO01000005.1, forward strand.
CGCAGCATCGCGGAAAAATTCTTCGCCCCGCACAACCGCAAGGGCGACGAGCACGAGCCGGAGTATGTCGACGGCGCCGCCGTGCTGATCCCGGAAGTCAAACCGGCGGTCGACGCCTTCCTCGAGGCCGGCTTCCTGAATGCCACGCGCAGCTTCGAGCAAGGCGGGATGCAGCTGCCGACCCTGCTGTCGCAGGCCTGCTTCGCGCATTTCCAGGCGGCCAACGTCGGCAGCTCGGCCTACCCCTTCCTGACCATGGGCGCGGCCAACCTGATCGAGACCTTCGGCAACGAGGAGCAGAAGCAGCGCTTCCTGCAGCCGATGATCGAGGGTCGCTTCTTCGGCACCATGGGCCTGACCGAGCCGCACGCCGGTTCCTCCCTGGCGGATATCCGCACCCGCGCCGAGCCCGCAGAAGACGGTACTTACCGGATCAAGGGCAACAAGATCTTCATCTCCGGCGGCGATCACCCCTTGAGCGAGAACATCGTGCACATGGTACTGGCCAAGCTGCCGGACGCACCGCCCGGGGTGAAAGGCATCTCGCTGTTTATCGTGCCGAAGTTCCTGGTCGACGCCGACGGCTCCCTGGGCCCGCGCAACGACGTGCTCCTCGCCGGCCTGTTCCACAAGATGGGTTACCGCGGCACCACCTCCACCGCGCTGAATTTCGGCGATAACGGGGAATGCGTCGGCTATCTGGTGGGCAAGCCCCATCACGGCCTGGCCTACATGTTCCAGATGATGAACGAGGCGCGCATCGGCGTCGGCATGGGCGCGGTGATGCTCGGCTATGCCGGCTACCTGTATTCGCTGGACTACGCCCGCGAGCGCCCGCAAGGCCGGCTGCCGGACAGCAAAGACCCGACCACGGCGCCGGTCAGCATCGTCCAGCACGCCGATGTGAAACGCATGCTGCTGACCCAGAAGGCCTATGTCGAAGGCGCCTTCGACCTGGCGCTGTATGCCGCGCGCCTGGTCGACGACACCCTGACCCTGGAAACCGCGGAGGCCCGCCAGCAGGCCCATGAGCTGCTCGACCTGCTCACCCCGATCGTCAAGTCCTGGCCCTCGGAGTTCTGCCTGAAGGCCAACGAACTGGCGATCCAGATCCTCGGCGGCCACGGCTACACCCGCGAATACCCGGTGGAACAGTACTACCGCGACAACCGCCTGAACCCGATTCACGAAGGCACCCATGGCATCCAGTCGCTCGACCTGCTCGGCCGTAAGCTCGCGCAGCACGGCGGCGCCGGGCTCAAGCAGCTCACCGCACTGATCCAGGGCACCTGCCAGCGCGCCGGCCAGTACGCTTCGCTGAATACGCTGCGCGCACCGCTGGAAAAACTCCTCGCGCACCTGTCCAGCGTCACCCTGGCGCTGCTCGGCGACCTGGCCCAAGGCCAGGTCAGCCAAGGCCTGGCCAACTCGGCGCTGTACCTCAAGGCCTTCGGCCATGCGGTGATCGGCTGGCGCTGGCTGGAACAGGCGATCCGCGCCGAAGAGGGGCTGGCCAAAGGCAACGCCGCCGACCTCGACTTCTATAAGGGCAAGCTGCAGGCCGCGCGCTACTTCCTGACCTGGGAAGTCCCGAGCTGCCACCACGAGTTGGCGATCCTGGAAAACCGCGACGACACCTGCCTGACGATGCAGGACGCCTGGTTCTAGATCGCCCATAACCCTCGCAACCAATGCCCCGCCCTGTGCGGGGCGTTTTTTTGACAGGCCGTTCGAGGCACGGGTTAGAATCGCCTGGCATGGGTACTGCATACGCCGCACCTATTCCGTCTATCTGTTACCACCTGGAGCCCGCCCGTGGATGCAAGCGCCGTCAACAGCCTGTTTCTGATCGGTGCGCTGCTGGTGGCCGCGAGCATTCTGGTCAGCGCGTTCGGCTCGCGCTTCGGCATCCCGATCCTGGTGATTTTCCTCGCGGTCGGCATGCTCGCCGGCAGCGACGGCTTCGGCGGCATAGTCTTCAACGATTACTCCACCGCTTACCTGGTCGGTAACTTGGCGCTCGCGGTGATCTTGCTCGACGGCGGCCTGCGCACCCGCGTGTCGAGCTTTCGCGTGGCACTCTGGCCGGCCTTATCCCTGGCCACCGTCGGGGTGCTGGTGACTGCCGGACTGACCGGCGTCGCCGCCGCCTGGCTGTTCGACCTGAGCTGGCTGGAAGGCCTGTTGATCGGCGCCATCGTCGGCTCCACCGACGCCGCCGCGGTATTCTCCCTGCTCGGCGGGCGCGGGCTGAACGAGCGGGTCAGCGCCACCCTGGAGATCGAGTCCGGCAGCAACGACCCGATGGCGGTGTTCCTCACCGTGACCCTGATCGAGATGCTCGCCAGCGGCCAGAGCGGCTTCAGCTTCAGTTTCATCGGCCATCTCTTCAGCGAATTCGGCATCGGCGCCGTGCTCGGCCTCGGCGGCGGCTGGCTGCTGCTCCATTTGGTCAACCGCATTCATCTGGCTAACGGCCTCTATCCCTTGCTGGTGGTCAGTGGCGGCCTGCTGCTCTTCGCCCTGACCAACGCCGTCGGTGGCAGCGGCTTCCTCGCCGTCTACCTGTGCGGCCTGCTCCTGGGCAACCGGCCGATCCGCAGCCATCACGGCATCTTGCATATGCTCGACGGCCTGACCTGGCTCAGCCAGATCGGCATGTTCCTGGTGCTCGGCCTGTTGCTCACCCCCCACGAACTGCTGCCCATCGCCCTGCCGGCACTGGGTCTGGCGCTGTGGATGATTCTGTTCGCCCGCCCGCTGTCGGTGTTCCTCGGCCTATTGCCGTTCCGCGCCTTCCATGACCGCGAGAAGGCCTTCATCGCCTGGGTCGGCTTGCGCGGCGCGGTGCCGATCATTCTCGCGGTGTTCCCGCTGATGGCCGGGCTGCCGAATGCCCAGCTGTTCTTCAACGTGGCCTTCTTCATCGTCTTGGTCTCGCTGCTGTTGCAGGGCACCAGCCTGCCCTGGGTGGCCAAATGGCTGCGGGTCACGGTGCCACCGGACCCGGCCCCCATCTCGCGGGCCGGCCTGGAGATCCACCCGACCAGCCAGTGGGAGCTGTTCGTCTACCGCCTCGGCGCGGAGAAATGGTGCATCGGCGCCGCCCTGCGCGAGCTGCGGATGCCCGAGGGCACGCGCATCGCCGCGCTGTTCCGCAGCCGGGAGCTGCTGCACCCCTCCGGCAGCACCCGCCTGGAGGCCGGCGATATCCTCTGCGTGGTCGGCCACGAACATGACCTGCCGGCGCTCGGCAAGCTGTTCAGCCAGGCGCCGGAGCGCGGTATGGACCTGCGCTTCTTCGGCGACTTCGTCCTCGAAGGCGACGCCGAACTGGGCGCGGTGGCCGCGCTCTACGGCCTGAAACTCGAGGCTATCGACGGCAACCTGTCGCTCGGCCGCTTTATCGCCAATGAGATCGGTGGCGAACCGGTGGTCGGCGATCAGGTCGAGTGGAACGCCCTGACCTGGACGGTCGCCGTGATGGAGGGGAACAAGATCCGCAAAGTCGGCGTCAAATTCCCCGAAGGCAGCCGCCCCGGGCCAAGCCTGTTCCTCTAAACTCCATTCCTTCACGAGCCCCACGATCAGCCCCCATGCCATTTTTACCTAGCCTTTTTACTGCCAGCCTGCTCGCGCTATGCCTGAGTACCACGCCTCTGCAAGCCGCCGAGCCCCCGACTAGCCGCGACGTGCAGAGCAGCCTGGACGGCCTCGAGGCGCGCAAACTGCCCGAAGCCGAACAACAGGCCGTCAAACAAAGCCTCGACAACACCTTGCGCTGGCTCGCCGCTAAAGAGGATAGCGAGCAGCGCTTGCGCGACCTCAAGCAGAAACTGGCCGAAGCGCCGCGGCTGATCGGCGAAACCCAGCGCGAACTGACCAGGCTGAAAGCCAGCCCGCCCATCGTCATCGCCCAGCGCTATGCCAACAGCTCGGTGCAGCAACTGGAACAACAGTTAAGCGACCGCAGCAGCCAACTGAGCGACTGGCAGAAGGCAATCGCCGAGGCCAACAGCCAGATCATCACCGCCCAGACGCGCCCCGAACGCGCGCAGGCGGAAATCAGCAGCAACCAGACCCGTGCCCAGGAGCTCAACGGCCTCCTGAAGAATGGCAAAGACGGCGCTAAGCCGCTAAGCCCAGAGCGCCGCGACCTGCTCAACGCGGAACTCGCCGCGCTGACCGCGCAAACCTTGCTCCGCCGCCAAGAGTTGGCCGGCAACAACCTGCTGCAAGACCTCGGCAACAGCCAGCGCGATCTGCTGGGTGAACGCATCACCCGCGCGGAGCAGGAAAGCCGCGACCTGCAATCGCTGATCAACGACAAGCGCCTCGCGCAATCGGAACAGACCGTCGCCGAGCAGTCGCTGGAGGCGAAGAAGGCCGGCTCCGACAGCCTCCTGGCCAGCGAGAGCGATGCCAACCTCAAGCTCTCCGATTACCTGCTGCGCACCACCGACCGCCTCAACCAACTGACCCAGCAGAATCTGCAGACCAAGCAACAGCTGGACAGCCTCACCCAGAGCGACCAGGCCCTGGACGAGCAGATCAGCGTGCTCAAGGGCAGCCTGCTGCTGGCGAAGATTCTCTATCAGCAGAAGCAAGCGCTGCCGCAGCTCAAACTCGACCGCAACCTGGCCGATGAAATCGCCGACATCCGCCTCTACCAGTTCGAGGTCAGCCAGCAGCGCGAGCTGGTCAGCAATCCCACCACCTATGTCGAGCAGTTACTGGCCAAGCAACCGGCCGAAGAAGTCACCCTGCAATTGCGCAAGACCCTGCTGGAGCTGATCACCACCCGCAGCGAGCTGCTGGAGCGACTGAACCGTGAGCTGAATACCCTGCTCAACGAGTCGATCACCCTGCAACTGAACCAGAAGCAGCTGAAGAGCACGACGCAAGCCTTGCGCGCGACCCTCGACGAACAGATGTTCTGGATTCCCAGCAATAAAGTGCTGGATCTGAGCTGGTTCAAGCTCCTGCCCCAGCGGCTCGAGCTCCAGCTCCGCTCGATGCCCTGGGGCTCGGGGATCCGCGAGCTAGGCTCCGGCCTGAGCGACAACCCGTTGCTGTTCTTGCCGCTCTTGCTGCTGATCGGCGTGCTGCTGTGGAAGCGCGACTACCTCTCGCAAAAGCTGGCGGAGCTGCATCGGGACATTGGCCACTACAAGCACGACAGCCAGTTGCACACCCCCCTGGCGCTGTTGCTGAATGTCCTGCTGGCCCTGCCGGGCGCGCTGTTCCTCGCGCTGTGCGGCTTCGCCCTGCAAATGGACGCCCGGGGGCAGAACGCCACCCTGGGCGCCGCCCTGATGGAGATGGCCCAGGCCTGGCTGGTGTTCTATACCGCCTACCGCATCCTCGCGCCCGGCGGCGTCGCCGAATTGCACTTTCGCTGGGCTCGGCCGCAAGTCGAGTTCCTGCGTGTTCAGGCCCGCCGTCTGGGCCTGGTGGTCCTGGCGCTGGTCGCCATCGTCACCGTGGCCGAACATCAGCCGGCGGCCCTGGCCGAGGACGTCATCGGCATCGGCGTGGTCCTCACCTGTTATGCCTTGATGACCTGGCTGATGAGCCGGCTGCTGCTGAGCGGCCCGGTGGGCGAGCACCCCTCGGCCTTCCGCCTCTGGATCGTCGTAGGCTTCACCGCGCTACCGATCGCCCTCTTCATCGCCGTCGGCTTCGGCTACTACTACACCGCGCTCAAGCTCAGCGACCGCTTGATCAACACGCTCTACCTGCTGATGCTCTGGCTGGTGGTGGAGGCCGCCCTCGCCCGCGGTCTCGGCGTTGCGGCGCGACGCCTGGCTTATCAGCGCGCCCAGAGCAAGCGCCAGGCGCCGGTCAAGGAGGGGGCCGAAGGCGGCGAGGTGCTCGAGGTGCCGACCCTGGACATCGAGCAGATCAACCAGCAGTCCTTGCGCCTGATTCGTCTGGCCTTGCTCGGCGTATTCGTCGTCATGCTGTACTGGGTCTGGGCCGACCTGATCTCGGTCTTCGCCTACCTGGATAACGTCACCCTGTACGAATACACCAGCGGCACCGGCGTCACCGCCAGCCAAGTGCCGATCAGCCTCAGCGACCTGCTCGGCGCGCTGCTGATCATCGGCCTGACCGTGGCCCTGGCCGGCAACTTGCCGGGCCTGCTGGAAGTGTTGGTGCTGTCGCGCCTGAACCTGGCGCAGGGCAGCGCCTATGCCGCCACCACCCTGCTGTCCTATGCCATTGCCGGCATTGGCTTCGTCGCCAGCCTGTCGGCGCTGGGGGTCAGCTGGGACAAGCTGCAATGGCTGGTGGCCGCGCTCTCGGTCGGCCTGGGTTTCGGTCTGCAGGAGATCTTCGCCAACTTCATCTCCGGCCTGATCATCCTGTTCGAGCGCCCGGTGCGGATTGGCGACGTGGTGACCATCGGCAACCTGTCCGGCACGGTCAGCCGGATTCGGATCCGCGCCACCACCATCACCGATTTCGACCGCAAGGAAATCATCGTCCCGAACAAGACCTTCGTCACCGACCAACTGATCAACTGGTCGCTGACCGACACCGTCACCCGCGTCATCATCAAGGTCGGCGTGGCCTACGAGACCGATCTGCCACTGGCACGCAAGCTGATGATGCAAGCCTGCGTGGAGAACCCGCGAGTGCTGCGCGACCCGGAACCCTTGCTGTTCTTCCTCACCATCGGCGCCAACACCTTCGATTTCGAGCTGCGTTTCCATGTGCGCGAACTGGGCGACCGTAACCCGGCGACCGACGAGATCCTCACCCGCATCGCCCTGAGCTTCCGCGAGCAGGGTGTGGAGATGGCCTTCAACCAACTGGATATCTTCGTCAAGAACCTGCAAGGTCAGGAGGCCCAGTTGGTCGCCGGCAAACCGCTTCCGCCACCACAACCGCAGCTGTCCTAGCGGGCAGGCGCCTGGACGCACTCCAGTAATTCCGAGGACAATACTCGGAATTACTGGAGGCGCATCTTGTTGAAGTCGCTCACCGACCTGACCTTCGATAACCGCTTCGCCCGCCTGGGCGATGCCTTCTCGACCGCAGTGTTACCCGAACCCATAGCCGAGCCACGCCTGGTCGTCGCCAGCACGGCGGCGCTGGCCCTGCTCGATCTCGACCCGGCTCAGGCTGAAGAGCCGGTGTTCGCCGAACTGTTCAGCGGGCACAAACTCTGGGAACACGCCGAGCCACGGGCGATGGTCTATTCCGGACATCAGTTCGGCTCCTACAACCCGCGCCTGGGCGATGGCCGTGGCCTGTTGCTGGGCGAAGTCCTGAATGACGCGGGCGAGCACTGGGACCTGCACCTCAAGGGCGCCGGGCAGACGCCCTACTCACGCATGGGCGATGGCCGCGCCGTGCTGCGTTCGTCGATCCGCGAGTTTCTCGCCTCGGAAGCCCTGCATGCGCTCGGCATTCCCAGCAACCGGGCGCTCTGCGTGACCGCCTCGAGCACCCCGGTCTGGCGCGAGAAACAGGAGCGTGCGGCCATGCTGCTGCGCCTGGCACCGAGCCACGTGCGCTTCGGCCACTTCGAGTACTTCTACTACACCAAACAGCCGGAACTACTGAAGCAGCTCGGCGAGCACGTGCTCAACTGCCATTTCCCCGCCTGCCTGCAGCAGCCCGAACCCTACCTGGCCTTCTTCCGTGAAGTGGTCGAGCGCAACGCCGAGCTGATCGCCTACTGGCAAGCCTACGGCTTCTGCCACGGGGTGATGAACACCGACAACATGTCGATCCTCGGCATCACCTTCGACTACGGCCCCTATGCCTTTCTCGATGATTTCGACGCCAACCACATCTGCAACCACTCGGATGACAGCGGCCGCTACTCCTTCAGCAACCAGGTGCCGATCGCCCACTGGAACCTCTGCGCGCTGGCCCAGGCGCTAACGCCGTTCATCGGCGTCGACCAGCTGCGGGAGAGCCTCAACCTGTTCCTGCCGCTGTACCAGGCCCATTACCTCGACCTGATGCGCCGCCGCCTGGGCTTGAGCCAGGCCGATGAGCAAGACGCGGCCTTGGTCGAACGCCTGCTGCAACTGATGCAGGGCAGTCCGGTGGATTACAGCCGGTTCTTCCGCGAACTCGGCGACAGCGCCCCGAGCGTGGCGCTCAAGCGCCTGCGTGAAGACTTCATCGATTTGGCGGGTTTCGATGCCTGGGCCGCCGACTATCAGGCCCGCAGCGCCGCGGAAGGCGTCAGCCAGGCGGACCGGCAACGCCGCATGCACGCGGTCAACCCGCGCTACATCCTGCGCAATTACCTGGCACAACTGGCCATCGACGCCGCCGAACAAGGCGACTACAGCGAAGTGCGGCGCCTGCATGCGGTGCTCAGCAACCCCTTCGAGGAGCAGCCCGGCATGGAGCGTTACGCCGAGCGTCCACCGGAATGGGGCAAGCGCCTGGAGATCAGCTGCTCGTCCTGACACGCCCCCTTGCAGCAGCCAGCCCGGCGTTATTTTCCAGGCGCTAACAACCACTCCAGCCCCATCGCCACATGCCGCTCGCTGCTGTCGATCAGCGGCAAGGGGCTGGTTACGCCCTCCAGCAGCAGGCCAATTTCCGTGCAACCGAGAATCGCCGCCTCGGCCCCTTCTGCGCGCAGGCGCTCCAAGCTTTGCAGATAGAAGCTGCGCGCAGGCGCATTGAACTGCCCACAACACAGCTCCTGAAAAATCACCCGATCGAGCTCGACCTGGTCCGACGCCTCTGGCACCAGCACCTGGATACCGAAGCGCGCGCTTAACCGCTCACGGTAGAACGCCTCCTGCATGGTGAAGCGGGTGCCGAGCAAGGCCGCCCGCTGCACACCGTCCAGCTGCAGGGCCTGGCCCACCGCATCACCGATATGCAGCAGGGGAATCGTCAGCGCGGCTTCGATCGCCGGCGCGACCTTGTGCATGGTGTTGGTCGCCAGCAGCAGAGCCGTCGCCCCGGCACGCTGCAGGCCCTCGGCCGCACGGGCCAAACGCTCACCTGCGGCAACCCAGTCGCCGGTTTGCTGCAACGCGGCGATTTCCGCGAAATCCACCGAATGCACCAGCAACGGCGCCGAATGCAGACCACCCAGGCGCTCACGCACGCCCTGATTCAATAGCCGATAGTAGGTTGCCGTGGACTCCCAACTCATCCCACCCAGCACGCCCAGTGTACGCATCGCATTGTCCTTCTTTAGTCCATCTGTGAGCCTAACCCCCTGGACAGAGTGGTCACCAGATACAGGCAGCGCCCCGGCGAGCGGTACAGCGGCTCTCAATAACCTAAAAGCATATAATGCTGCTCAATTATTCTTAGACTCTCTAAGCAAAGCCCACTATCTTGGCGCCCGTGCGGCAAACCGCCCGTCATCTTCCAGCCCAGGCTAGCTGTACATGAAAATCCGCGATCTCGACTTCACCGCTAACCCGATCAATGCCGAACACGAGGCATTGGGTTTACCGCCAGTTGAAGATCTCGTCTCGCACCCCGCCAATCACCCAATACTCAGAGCGGCCATGTGGCTGGCGATTGCCATACTGCTCAGTCTGCTGTCGTTCCTGGCCTGGCGCCTGTTCTTCGGCGACCATGAAAGCAGCGGCCTCGAGATCATCGAGGGCGCGCTGCACAGCCCGCTGTTCTGGAGCGCCGTGGCCGTCGGCTTTTTCGCCCAGGCCATCGATGGCGCCCTCGGCATGGCCTACGGCATTACTGCCACGACCTTTTTATTGGGCGCTGGCGCCTCGCCTGCCGCGGCCAGTGCCAGCGTGCATATCGCCGAAGTCTTCACCACCGGTTTGTCGGGCATCTCTCACGTCAAATTGGGCAACGTCAACAAATCCCTGTTTCTGCGCCTGCTGATCCCCGGCATCATCGGTGCCGTATTGGGCGCGGTGGTCATCACCCAATTCGATGGCAAGGCGCTGAAGCCGTTTATCTCCGCCTATCTGTTGTTAATGGGGCTGTACATTCTGAGCAAGGCGTATCGGCATGTGTTGCACAGCAAACAGCCCAAACACACGGCCAAGCTGGCCCTGTTCGGCGGCTTCGTCGATGCCGCCGGTGGCGGTGGCTGGGGCCCGGTGGTGACCAGCACCCTGCTCGGCTCCGGCAGCGATCCGCGCACCACCATCGGCTCGGTCAACTTTGCCGAGTTCTTCCTGACCATCGCCAGCGCCACGTCCTTCATCCTCCTGGCCGGTCAGCCGAGCACCTGGCTATTGGTCGCCGGGCTGGTATTCGGCGGCTTGTTTGCGGCGCCGTTTGCCGCACTGCTGTGCAAAAAGCTCCACGCCAAGACCCTGCTGACGATGATCGGCAGCCTGATTAGCCTGCTCAGCGCCTACAACGTGTACACGGCACTGGCCTAACGGGCTGGTCGCCGAACGATTTGTCACGGCCGGCATAAGCTTAGGTTCAACTGATTTAGAGCCGCCGCCGCAACGCGGGCCAGGACTGATTGACCGCCTCGCCCCAGCCGGCCAACTTGATAGCCGTCGGCCGCGGCTCCAGATAGTAGGCCTACCGCCCTGGAGCCTGTTATGCCCGCCCCTCTGCTGATTCCCTGCCCGCACTGCAACGGCCTCAACCGCATCCCCGGCGAACGCCTCGGTGATACACCGCGCTGCGGTCGCTGCAAAGGCGAGGTCCTGCCCGGTAAACCCTTCGACCTGACGCACAGCAGCTACGCCAGCCAGCTCAAAGGCGACCTGCCGCTGCTGCTGGATGTCTGGGCCGGTTGGTGCGGGCCCTGCCAAGCTTTTGCGCCGATCTTCCAGCAGGCCGCCGGGCAATTAGTTGGGCGCTGCCGCCTGGCCAAGCTCGACAGCGAAGCCAATCAACCGCTGTCGGCACAACTGGGCGTGCGCTCGATCCCCAGCCTGATCCTGTTCAAGGGCGCTCGTGAACTGGCACGCCAGGGCGGCGCCCTGCCGTTGCCGCAGCTGCTGGCCTGGCTACACAGCCACGGCATCTGAACACCCAGCGCTCTGCAAAACCCTGTGTGAGCATTTCGGTCAGCCGCGGCGAGCACCGCGGTCATTGCCGCAGGGTGGGTAACGGCTAGGCTGGGGAACCATCGATAAGAAGGAGCACGCCATGCCGTTTCCCATTGAGATCGCCCGCCAGTTCACCGAAGAAAAGATCGCCTTCGTCAAACGCATGAACCTCAAGGCCGAGGTGCTCGAGCCGGGCTTCGTCCGCCTGCGCGTGCCCTTGGCGGGCAACGAGAACCACATCGGCAGCATGTACGCCGGCGCGCTGTTCACCCTGGCGGAAATCCCTGGCGGTGCGCTGTTTATCACCAGCTTCGATGCCAGCCGCTTCTACCCCATAGTCAAAGAAATGAACCTGCGCTTCCGTCGCCCGGCCACCGGCGATATCTGGGTCGAGGCGCGCCTCGGCGCGGAAGACATCGAACGCCTGCAAGCAGAGGCGACGAGCCACGGCAAAGCCGAGTATTCGCTGGAGCTGAAGCTGCTCGATGCTAGCGGCCAAGTAGTGGCCGAAAGCCGCGGCCTCTATCAATTGCGTGCGCACTGACGCATGACCTTGCTCTAGATCAAAATGGCAACTATTGAATATAGGTTAACTCCCTGAAGAATCGAGTCGGCCAAGCGCACGGAGGGGTCGCCCCATGGTCATCAAACATATCCTTATCGCCCATGACTTACGCAGCACGGCGGATCTCGCGCTACGCCGTGCCGCCCAACTGGCGCGCCAGCATCACGCCCGCCTGACCCTGCTGCATGTCATCGAGAACCCGCAGCCGGCTGCCGTACGGGAAAAAGCCGAGCAGGCGCTCGATAGCAGCCTGACCCGCTTCGCGCCGCCCGGCAGCGAGCTGCGCCTGCAGATCGGCCACCCGGCCGATGTGGTCTTGAGCCAGATTCAGGAACTGCAAGCCGATCTGCTGGTGCTCGGCGCCCATCATCATCGCCACGAGTTCTTCTCCGGCACTACCCTCGACCGCATCGCCCGCGGCTGTCCGATCCCGCTGCTGCTGGCCTCGGTCGACGACGACAGGCCCTACCAGCGCGCCCTGGCCGCCTTGAATTTTTCCGTCTGCGCCTGCAATGCGTTCGGCCATGCCTACCGCCTGCTGCCGACAGCGGCCGAACTGCATGCCCTGCACGTGTTCGAGGCGCCCAGGGGCAACCCAGCGGAAGTCGAGGCCCTGCTCGCCACCCAACGCATGCTGATCGAGCAATTGCTGCTCGACGAAACGCGGAACCTGCCGGCCAAGGGGCCCAGGCTCAGCCACGAGGTCCAGTTGGGCAGCCTGCCGCGCACGCTGCATGAGGCCATCGGCACCCACCAGCCGCAACTCCTGGTGCTCGGCAGCCATGGCCGCAGCGCCCTGTTCCAGGCCCTGCTCGGCAGCCTGGCGCAACACTGCCTGCACAAGGCGCCCTGCGATGTGCTGGTGACGCGGTAGCGCACGAGCGGTCAAACGATAAAGGGCGCCGAGGGGCGCCCTTTATTTTTGCAGCGGGCTGTTAGCCCTCGCTTTCCAGCAAACGGTGCAGCTCGACGAACTGCTGAGTCAGCTTGTGCCGCGGCTCGAGGAAGATCAGCGGGGTGCAAGCCTGGTGCGACTCGCGCATCTTCACCGAGCTACTCAGATACACCGGCAACACCGGCAGATTCTCGGCGATCAGCTCATCCAGCAACTGCTGCGGCAGCGTCGCGCGCGGCTGGAACTGATTGACCACTATGCCCTCGACTTCCAGCCCCTCGTTGTGGTCCTCCTTCAGTTCGTCGATCTCGGCGAGCAGGCCATACAGCGCCTGACGCGAGAAACTGTCGCAATCGAAGGGGATCAGGCAGCGGTCGGCGGCGATCAGCGCGGAAACCGTGTAGAAGTTCAGCGCCGGCGGGGTGTCCAGGTAGATCCGGTCGTAGTCCTCGGCCAAGTCATCCAGCAGCTTTCGCAGCTTGTTGATCTTGTGCTTGGCCTCGAGCTTGGGCTGCAGATCGGCCAGCTCGGCGGTGGCGGTGACCACATGCAGGTTGTCGAACGGGGTCTCGTAGATATCGACCTTGCCCTTCCTGGCAAAAGCCCCGGCGGCCAGGGTCTGCTTGAAAAAGTCGGCGATGCCCATGGGAATCTCGTCGCCGGTCAGGCCGGTGAGATACTGCGTCGAGTTGGCCTGCGAATCCAGGTCGACCAACAGCGTGCGATGCCCCTGTGCCGCACTCACCGCCGCCAGGTTGCAAGCGATACTGGACTTACCCACCCCGCCTTTCTGATTGAATACCACGCGCCGCATATCGCACCTCCCTGAGCCACTCGAATAGCCTGGGATTCTAAGCAAAGCGCGTGACGAGGGCGAGGTGGATAGTCGAACGGTGACCAGTGGCGCGGTTATTTCCCGCAAATACCGGCACACTGGCCGCCCATTTGCGCAGTTGGCGGGCAAAATGCGGCTTTTCGCCGTCATCGACAGGCCCGCGCCTCGCCCGGAATAATGCAGCCAACGTTTGCCTGAGGGTCGCAGGGCCTGGATAATGCCCGCCCTTTGCTATGGCGCTATCGACAAGGCCTTTGTCGTTCAGGAATCACCCTCGTCGACATGAATGTCCACAGGGGCCGAAAAGAGCTCTTCGCCCGATGCATTTCAGTATTACTCAATGGCGCGCCTGGGCCCCCGGACTAGAGAGCCTGCACGACTGGCAAGCCTGGGCTCGGCAGCCGTGGCGGCCGGCCGCTGGCGCGGCGCAACCGGACGTGGCGTTTCTCCCCGCCCTGCAACGCCGCCGTCTCAGCCGTTTGGCGCGCATGGCCTTCAGCGTCGCCTGGCCCCTGGCCGAATCGCGCGTAGGGCAGCCGCAGCTGCCACTGGTATTCGCCTCCCGGCACGGCGAAACCCCACGCACCTTCGCCCTGTTGAGTGACCTGGCCGAGCAGACGCCGCTCTCACCGACGCAGTTCAGCCTCTCGGTGCATAACGCGATCATTGGCCTCTGGTCGATCCTGCGCGGCGACACCAGCGAGATGACCGCATTGGCCGCCGAGGGTGACGGCCTCGAGCACGCGATCCTCGAAGCCGGCATGTTGCTCACGGCAGGCGCGCCGGCGGTGCTGGTGGTGATTGCCGAGGATCTACCGCCAGCGGCCTATGCCCCCTGGATCGACGACGTGCCCTTTCCCTATGCCGTTGGCCTGTTGCTGACGCCCGGCACGGACTGGCAACTGAGCCTCGGCGAAAATACCGCGCCCGCGGCAACGGCCGAGTGGCCGCATGCCCTGAGCCTGCTGCACACCCTGTTAAGCCACCACTCTCACTGCCAGCATCATTGGAAGAGTCGCGCATGGACCTGGCAACACAAGCCCTGAAGCGGCGCGCCAACGCGCCCTACCCGTGGCGGCTGCTCGCCACCGGCGCCAGCTTCGCCCTGTTCGGCCTCGGCGGCCTGTGCCTGCGCGTGCTGGTTTTCCCGCTGCTGGCGCTGCTGCCGGGCGATGCCCCGAGCCGGCGACGCCGGGCGCGCGCCACCATCAGCCGGCTGTTCTGGCTGTTCGTGCAATTCATGTATCGCAGCGGTGTGCTGACGTTTGCAGTGGAAGGTGCCGAGCGCCTGGGGCGACCGGGTCAGCTGATCATCGCCAATCACCCGTCGCTGATCGATGTGGTGGTACTGGTCGCGCTGATCCGCGACGCCAACTGCGTGGTCAAACAGAGCCTGTGGGACAATCCCTTCATGCGTGGGCCGATCCGCGCCGCGTGTTACATCAGCAACAGCGGCAGCCTGGACATGCTCGACGAAGCCGCCGACGCCCTGCGCCAAGGCCAGACGCTGATCGTCTTCCCCGAAGGCACCCGCACCACGCCCGGCCAAGCCCCGGAATTTCACCGCGGCGCCGCGGCCATCGCCCTGCGCGGCGCCACGCTGGTCACCCCGGTGGTGATCAGCGTCAGCCCGACCACCCTGACCAAGGCCGAGCCCTGGTACCGCATTCCGTCGCGACGTTTCCACTTTCAGCTGCGCGTCGGCGAGGATATCGACCCGCAACTGTTCGCCGCACAGGGCCCCGCGCCCAGGGCCTCACGCAAGCTCAACGAGCATTTGCACCAGCATTTCATTAAGGAGCTCGGCAAAGATGAGCGATCTGCAGCTTGAGATTAAAACGCTGATCATCGAGGCCCTGGGCCTGGAAGACCTCGGCCCAGACGACATCGACGCCGAGATGAGCCTGTTCGGTGAAGGCCTCGGCCTCGACTCGGTCGACGCCCTGGAGCTGGGCCTGGCGATTCAGAAGCGCTTCGGCTTCAAGATCGACGCCGACGCCAAAGATACCCGCAAGCATTTTACCAACGTGGCCAGCCTCGCCGTCTTCGTGACCGCCCAGCAAGCCGCGTGAGAGAGAACGAGCATGCAAAACCGTGACGAAATTTTCAGCACCCTGCGCGACGCCCTGGTGGAACTGTTCGAGCTCGAACCCGAGCGGATCGACCTGCAAGCCAACCTCTATCAGGACCTGGAAATCGACAGCATCGACGCCGTCGACCTGATCGACCACATCAAGCGCAAAACCGGCAAGAAACTCGCCGCCGAGGAGTTCAAGGCGGTGCGCAGCGTCGGTGACGTGGTCGAGGCGGTGTATCGCCTGGTCAATGCACCCGCGGCATGAGGAGCCGACTGATCGGCCTGGTACTGCTGTTGGCCGGCCTGAGCTACCCCTTTGCGGTGTATTTCGGCCAGCAGCACCTGTCGCCACGCGTCTTCGCCCTGCTGCTCGGCGGCCTCTGGCTGGCGCGGCTGCTGAGCCATGCGCGGCGCCCCGGCAGCTGCTGGATGGCCGCGGCCGCGTTGGTGTTCTGCCTGCTGCTCGGGCTGGCGGACAACCCCGAACTGCTGCGCTGGTATCCGGTGCTGATCAGCCTGTTTGGCCTGTGTCTGTTCGGCCTCAGCCTTAGCCAGCGCTTCGGCCCGCCGCTGGTCGAGCGCATTGCGCGCCTGCGTGAGCCGGAACTGCCGGAAGTTGCCGTGCGCTATACCCGCCAGGTGACCAAGGTCTGGATCGGCTTCTTCCTCGGTAATGGCGCCCTCG
Source organism: Pseudomonas sp. 2FE (assembly GCF_005503735.1). Classification (NCBI taxonomy): domain Bacteria; kingdom Pseudomonadati; phylum Pseudomonadota; class Gammaproteobacteria; order Pseudomonadales; family Pseudomonadaceae; genus Pseudomonas; species Pseudomonas sp. 2FE. Next base: position 221,121 of record NZ_SCMO01000005.1, read on the forward strand.
CCAGCGCCTTGACCCTGTGGGCGCCGCTGAGCTGGTGGGCGCTGTACACCGGGCTGATTGCCTACGGGCTGATGGGCCTGCTGTTCGCCGGCGAATGGCTGGTGCGCCAGCACGTGCGAGGCCTGGCATGAACTGGCTCGGTCTTGAGCGCTTACTGCTGGCGGAACAACCGGCGCGCCCGGTCACGCTGGAGCCCATGCTGCTGCACGCAGAGCTGCGCGAGCAGGCGCTGCGCCTGGCCGCCGGCTTGCAAGCGCGGGGCGTCCGGCGCCTGGCCGTGCACCTGGAGGATGCCGCCGAGCTGGCCATCGCCCTGCTCGGCGCCTGGCGTGCCGGGGTCAGCGTGCTGCTGCCGGCCGACCTGCAGGCGCAAACCCGCCAGCGCCTGAACGCCGAGGTCGACCTCTGGCTGAGCGATCAACCCGGCGACGCCAGCCTGGCCAGCCTGCTCGCCGAGCCGCTGCCGGGTGCCCTGCTGGATCTTGAGCACTGCCGCCTGACCCTCTGTACTTCAGGCTCCAGCGGCGAGCCCAAGCCGATCGACAAATCCCTGCGCCAGCTAAGCAATGAAGTCCAGGCCCTGGAGCGCCTGTGGGGCGCCGAGCTGGGCAATGCCTGCATCATCGGCAGCGTGGCCGCGCAACATATCTACGGCCTGCTGTTCCGGGTGCTCTGGCCGCTGTGCGCCGGGCGGCTGTTCCTGCGTCACGCGCAACCGTTCCCGGAAGACCTGCAACGCACCAGTCTGAGCCTCGGGGGCTATGGAAGCGTAGCGAGCGCAGATGAGCCTGTTTTTAACGCAGCGGCATCAAGCGCAGTAGCTTCCACGGCCCTCGACTTTGCCTGGGTTGCCAGCCCCGCCCTGCTCAAGCGCATGGGCGACAACCTCGACTGGCCGGCGTTGCGCCGCGTACGTCGGGTGTTTTCCTCCGGCGGCGCACTGCCACTGGCGGCCGCACAGCAGTTGCAGGCGAACCTCGGCCAGTGGCCGACGGAGATCTTCGGCAGTTCGGAAACCGGCGGCATCGCCTGGCGCCAGGGTGCCCGCCTGTGGCAACCCTTCGCCGACGTGCAGTTGAGCCTGAATAGCGCAGGCGCGCTGCGCATCGAATCGCCGTACCTGCCCCGCGGGCATAGCGAACAAACCGCCGACGGCGCCAAGCTCGAGGCCGACGGCCGCTTCGAACTGCTCGGGCGCCTCGACCGCATCGTCAAGCTGGAAGAAAACCGCATCTCCCTGCCGATGCTCGAACAGGCCCTGGCCAGCCACCCTTGGGTACAGGAAGCGCGCCTCGGGGTGGTTCAGGACAATCGTGCCTACCTCGGCGCCCTGATCGCCTTGAGCGACGCCGGCCTGCACGCCTTGCGCAATCAGGGCCGGCGCACGTTGACCGGCAGCCTGCGCCAGCATCTTAGCCAGCACTGTGCCGCGCTGGCCCTGCCGCGCCGCTGGCGACTGGTGCGCCAGCTACCGTTGAACGCCCAGGGCAAGCTGCCACAGGCCGAGTTGGACGCGTTGCTCTATGCCCCGCGCCCCCTGCAACCGCAGTTGCTCAGCCAGCGCGAAGAAGACGGCCAGTGGCAACTGGAGCTGGAAGTACCGCTGGATCTGGCGCACTTCAGCGGGCACTTCCCGCAAACCCCGGTGCTGCCCGGTGTGGTGCAGATCGATTGGGCACTGAGCCTGGCCCGGCAACTGATGTGCCTGCCGCCGCGCTTTGCCGGCATGGAAGTGCTGAAGTTCCAACAACTGGCCCGCCCCGGCGACCGCCTGCACCTGAGCCTGCGGTTCGACGCTTTACGCAGCAAGCTGTACTTCAGCTATCGCCATGGCGAGGCGGCCTGTTCCTCGGGAAGGATCTTGTTGGGAGGCGCGCATGCTTGATCCCAACGCAGCCCCCATCCCTTCTCCCTCCGGGAGAAGGTGGCCCGAAGGGACGGATGAGGGAAACACCGACGCGCAAAGGGACTCGGAGTTTCCCTCACCCCCAGCCCCTCTCTCGGAGGGAGAGGGGCGTTTTCGCCCCTGCGCGGTGATCCCGGTGTACAACCATGAACAGGCGGTGAGCGCGGTGCTGCAGCGGCTACTCGCGGCCGGACTGCCTTGTGTCTTGGTGGACGACGCCTCGCGGCCGAGCTGCGCCCTGGTGCTCGATCGACTCGCCGAGCAGCCGCAGGTCCACCTCGTTCGCCTGGCGGAAAACCAGGGTAAAGGCGGCGCGGTGATGGCCGGCCTGCGGGCAGCGGCGAACCTGGGCTTCAGCCATGCCCTGCAGGTCGACGCCGACGGCCAGCACGACCTGCACAACCTCCCACAGTTTCTCGCCCAGGCGCGCCAGGCGCCGCAGGCCGTGATCTGCGGCTACCCGCAGTACGACGCCAGCGTGCCCAAGGGCCGCCTGTACGCACGCTATGCGACCCACGTCTGGGTCTGGATCAACAGCCTGTCGCTGCGCATCCGCGACTCCATGTGCGGCTTTCGCGTCTACCCGTTGGCGCCGACCCTGGCGCTGATCGACTCGGTGCAAGTCGGCACCCGCATGGACTTCGACACGGAAATCCTCGTGCGCCTGAGCTGGCGCAATCAGCCGATGCACTGGCTGCCGGTTCGCGTGCATTACCCGGCGGACGGCGTCTCGCATTTCCGCCTGCTGCAGGACAACCTGCTGATCTCGAAGATGCACGCCAAACTGTTTTTCGGCATGCTCTGCCGCTTCCCGCTGATTCTCTGGCGCAGGTGGCGCGGATGAACCGCGAACACTGGGCCAGGCACGGCGAACGCGGCAGCTTCCTGCTGATGCGCTGCACCGCCTGGGCCGCGCGCCACCTCGGGCGGCGGCTGCTCAGCCCGCTGCTGCATCTGATTGTCCTGTACTTCTTCCTGTTTGGCCGCCGCGCCCGCCTGAGCATCTGGGACTATCAGCAGCGCCTCGCCGCCTGGAGTGGCCGCAGCGAACTGCGGCCGACCCTGAGATCGATCTTCGGCCAATTTATGGCCTTCGCCGACGCCCTGCTGGACAAGCTCGACGTCTGGAACGGCCGCCTGCGCCTGGAGCAGATCGACATCCGCGACCCGGCCAACCTGCGTGCCCAGCTGCGCGGCTCGCGCGGGCAGATGTTGGTCGGTGCGCACCTGGGTAACCTCGAGGTCTGCCGCGCCCTGGCCGAGCTCGGCGAGCAGGTGCAGATGAACGTGCTGGTGCATACCAAGCACGCCGAACAGTTCAATCGCCTGCTCGGCCAGGCTGGCGCCAGCCACCTGCGGCTGATCCAGGTCAGCGAGCTGGACCCGGCGATCATGCTGCAACTGAGCCAGCGCCTGGAGCGCGGCGAGTGGCTGGCGATCGCCGGCGACCGCGTGCCGCTGCACGGCGCACGCACCGCCAGGGTGGATTTCCTCGGCCAGCCCGCCGACCTGCCGCAAGGCCCGTGGCTGCTGGCCGGACTGCTGCAATGCCCGATCAATCTGCTGTTCTGCCTGAAGCACGAGCAGCGCTACCAGCTGATTCTCGAGCCCTTCGCCGAACGCATCGAATGGCGCCGTAGCGAGCGCGAGCAGGTGATCCGCCACTGGGCCCAACGCTATGCCGAGCGCCTGGGCCATCACTGCCTGCAAGCGCCGCAACAATGGTTCAACTTCTTCCCTTTCTGGACTACCCATGACGACACATCAGCCTGAAGCCGTAGTCTTCGGTGAGCGCCCGCTGAGCATCGAGCAGGTGGTCAGCCTCGCCCGGCAGCACAGCCCGAGCCAGCTGCAAGGCGACGGCGCGTTCCGCCAACGCATCGCCAAGGGCGCGCAGTTCCTCGACTCGTTGCTGGACAAGGAAGGGGTGATCTACGGCGTCACCACCGGCTACGGCGACTCCTGCGTGGTCGCGGTGCCGCTGGAGCATGTCGAAGCGCTGCCGCGGCACCTGTTCACCTTTCACGGCTGCGGCCTGGGCAGGCTGCTCGAACCGGCCGCCACCCGCGCGGTGCTGGCGGCGCGTTTGCAGTCGCTGTGTCAGGGCGTTTCCGGGGTCCGTGTCGAGCTGCTGGAGCGGCTGCAGGCCTTTCTCGCCCACGACATCCTGCCGCTGATTCCCGAAGAGGGTTCGGTCGGCGCCAGCGGCGATCTGACCCCGTTGTCCTACGTCGCGGCGACCCTGGCCGGCGAGCGCGAGGTGCTCTGGCGTGGCCAGGTGCGCAGCGCCGCCGAGGTGCATGCCGAGCTGGACTGGCAGCCGCTGACATTACGGCCGAAAGAAGCGCTGGCGCTGATGAACGGCACCGCGGTGATGACCGGCCTGGCCTGCCTGGCTTATTCCCGCGCCGATTACCTGCTGCAACTGGCCACCCGCATCACCGCGCTCAACGTGGTGGCGTTGCAGGGCAACCCGGAGCATTTCGACGAGCGCCTGTTCGCCGCCAAGCCGCACCCGGGGCAGATGCGGGTCGCCGCCTGGCTGCGTCAGGATCTGGCCATCGACGCGCCGACCGCGCCACTGCACCGCCTGCAGGATCGCTACTCGCTGCGCTGCGCGCCGCATGTGCTGGGCGTATTGGCCGACAGCCTGAGTTGGCTGCGGCAGTTCATCGAAATCGAGCTGAACAGCGCCAACGACAACCCGATCATCGACGCCGAGGCCGAGCGCGTGCTGCACGGCGGGCACTTCTACGGCGGGCATATCGCCTTCGCCATGGACAGCCTGAAGAATCTGGTGGCCAACGTCGCCGACCTGCTCGACCGGCAACTCGCCCTGCTGGTGGACTCGCGCTACAACCACGGCCTGCCGAGCAACCTCTCCGGCGCGCCAAAGGCCACGGCGATGCTCAACCACGGCTTCAAGGCGGTGCAGATCGGCGCCAGCGCCTGGACCGCCGAAGCCCTGAAGAACGGTATGCCGGCCAGCCTGTTCTCACGCTCCACCGAGTGTCATAACCAGGACAAGGTCAGCATGGGCACCATCGCCGCCCGCGACGCCCTGCGCAGCCTGGAGCTGTGCGAACAGGTCGCCGCCGCCACCCTGCTCGCCGCCAATCAAGGGGTCTGGCTGCGTGGCCGTGAAGCCGAGGCGCGGCCGTTGCCGGCGCCACTGGCGAGCATGCGCGCACAACTGGCCGAGGACTACCCGCCGGTGATCGAAGACCGCGCCCTGGAAGCCGAACTGCGCCTGTGCCTGACGCACATCCGCAGCCGGCACTGGAGTCTCTATGCATAACGTAGGGCGGACTCAGGAGCGTAGCGAACAGTCCGCCGTTCGAAACCGCTGGCGTACTGCTTCGCGAGTACGCCCTACGGAGCCGACGCTCATCCGCAGCC